>DAHVDN010000002.1:15854-54264 GCA_027313505.1 Candidatus Dormiibacterota bacterium | reverse complement strand
GGAGCCTCTGAGGCGTCCAGCGCCTGCCGGTCGGTGTTGACCGCGATGAAGTCAACGCCCCGCAGCTTGGCGCGGATCATCCGGTTGACGGCGTTGCTCCCCCCCCCGCCCACGCCTATCACCTTGATTCGAGCGTTGCCCTGAGTGGTGCGGTCGAGGTCGTCTTGCGGCATCGTGGTCTCCTTCAGAACAGCTCGTGGAGCCAGCGGTTCAGCCGGCCCTGGCTGCGCGTGGTTCTCAGGTTGCTGCGATCTCGTACGTTGGTTGATGAACGCTGTCCCCAGCGCAGAAGACCGGCGACGGCGGCATGTTCGGGCATGCCCAGCTGGTCGGCGAGACCCGAGAAGCCCTCGGGAACGGCGACCCTGACCGGCATCTCCAGGATGTGATGGACAGCGGCGGCGAACCCGAGCAGTCGGGAGCACCCTCCGGTGAGCACCACCTTTTGGATCCCCTCCTCCTGATCTAGCACCTCACCAATAAGGCGGGCCATCTCCCGCGCCCTCGGCTCGATCACCTCAGCCAGCCAGCGCCGCGGTACCTCATCCCGCCCCACCCCGGCGATTCCAACCACAGTGATCATCTCCTCCGCCATCACCTGCCCGGGGTCGCAGTGCCCGTGCCGGCACTTGATGAGCTCGGCCTCTTCCTGGTCACAGTGCAGGCCGGTCGCCAGGTCGTTGGTCACATTGAGTCCTCCGACAGGGAGCACCACAACTCGCTGGATGGTCCCCTGCCGAAAGATGGCGATATCGGTAGTGCCGCCACCCACATCTACAACCGCCACCGACCTCTCCAGCTCGGCGTCACGAAGGACGCCCTCGGCCGAGGCCAGCGGCTGGACGACGATGTCGTCGACCCGCAACCCGGCTGCGTGGGCGCAGCCAACCAAAGCCTCCAGGTGTGATGTGGAGGCGATCACCAGCTCGGCATCCACCGAGAGCCGACCTCCCTCGACACCCCTGGGATCCCGCAGCCCCTCATGGGCGTCCACGCTGTACGAACGGGGGATGAGGTGCACAATCTCCCTACCCTGCTCCTGTCCCTGCTCGCGAGCCGCCTCCAGGACCCGGTTGAGATCTCCCGTTGCCACGGCCCCACTTCGGGACGCGACCGAGACCACCGACTGACTGGAGCGGCTCCCAAGGTGCCGTCCCCCGAGGGACAGGACTGCTGAGTCGATCTCCTGGCCAGCCCCCCTCTCCGCAGCGTCCAGCGCCTTGGTCATCGCGGCGGAGGCGGCGTCGGGGTCGGTGATCACTCCCTTGCGGACCCCGACGGATGGAGCCTCACCCACCCCCAGAACCCGCATCCGGTGACCATCCTCCTCCGCCACCGCGCACACGACGGTGGAGCTCCCCAAATCGACTCCTACCAACCGGCGTCCGCTCACGGCGGACCCCATCCGGGAGTCAGGGGCCCCAGCCCACCGCGGACACGCTTGGTCATCGGACGATACCCCAATTTGATTTGTGGAGGAGGCTATTCAGAAACGTCGGGTTCAGATTCAACTCGGGCATCGGGGCGCCGGTGTCGAGGGTCTAGTGCGACCGCATGAAGTGTACCCGCTAAACAGCGGCAGCACAATACCCAATCGGGTGTCAAACCACATCATGTTGTGGTCGGGACACTCGCAGCGCACCTAGATCTGGGTGGAGGCAATCATGGGCTGACCTCCACCTGGGAGGGGTCTTCCAGGTAAATCACCTTGATCGTGGGAGATTTCAGGTTCACCCTGGCGGCCAGGGTCCTCAGTGCCTCCAGCTTGGGACCCAGGGAACCTATCTGACCGGGCGTCAGCGCCGGACCGAGGTCGGCCACCCATCCCACCGAGCTCTTGATCTGCAGGGCACCGACTGGGCTCACAACGAACTGGGAGCAGCTGACCCCAAATGCCGCTGGACAGACCTTCGCGAGCGCTACCAGGGCCGAGGTGAGGTTGGCCGGGAGGGCGACCGCGCCCGCCGCCGCCACAGCTCCCGCGCGCTCATCGACCACCGTCGGCAGGGGAGCCGACGCCGGGACCTGTGGTACCGGGCCGAGCACCGCGCCGCTGGCCGCTAGGACCAGCTCTTTGCCGCCATGCTGGTAGATCAAGACCGGCGGTAGCGCGGCGATCGAGATGACCAGCTTCCCCGGCCAGCGCACCCGCACGCTGGCCGAGGCGACCCAGGGCTGCGCCAGCAGGTTGCTGGCCATTCGCTGGGTGTTAAGGAGGAGGGAGCTGGCGCCCACTCGAGTCCCCGCCTCCTGCAGGAGCTGACCCCTGCTCACCACCGATGTCCCCACCACCTCGACTCTCTGCACCTTGAGCAAGGGGAGGTTGAACAGTATCAGGCCGGCGACCAGCGCGATAGCGCATGCGCCGGAGCTCAGGCGAACAGGCAGACTCAGCCCGATCCAGCTCTCGAGCCAGCGCGGCTTCCTGGGGGCTGAGATACGCACCCTGCCCAGCAGGCGCCGACGGGCCGCCAGACGGGCCGCCCGTCTGGCGGCGGCCTGACGCGCGACCTCCTCGACGACGTCATCACCAAGCTCACTTCGCCTCCAGTCGCGGACGGTCTCCGGACTTCGGGATTGAGGTCTTCCTGGACGGTGACGACCGCCCGGGTTGGAGGGGCTCCAGGCCCGAAAGTCCTCGGGTACTGCGGCGCCGAACCGGCGCCGTTGCGGAGGCTTTGGACGCGTGGTCGATTCGATGGCTGCCCCTTGGCTGTGACGTAGTGGAAAAACGGGACGCCCGGCGACCGAGGTCGCCCGCCGACCAGTAAACCTTGACGCATTTCGGGCGCCAGCGCAAGCGGGTAGCCGATCTTCGGCTTGCTCAAGCTGAGGGGAGCCACTGCCAGCCTTGGCCGCCACCAAGGAATGGGGGTTAATCCCGGCGGTCCATGGACCGCCGGGATGGGAGGACGATTGGGCTCGCGATGACCACCGGCTGCCGGTAGGTCACGGCCAAGCTGGTGGCTGGCGCTAGCGCCAGCCACTGGACTTATGGGCCAACGGGGCGTGCAGCGACCGGAGAGCTGGTGCCCAAGCCGATCCCAGGAGCTCCTGCATGGCCTGATTCAGGACCAATTGGAAAGCCGGCCTGGAGGCTGCCAGAAGGGACTGGAGGGTGGCGATCTGCACCCTTCTGTGCTCCGAGGCCAGATCCTCTCCGAGGCTGGTTGCGGAGATCAGGCGAACCGGCGAGGAGCCCCCCATCTCGGTGGTGACCAGTCTGGAGTTGATGAGCTCATCCACCAACAGGGCCATCGCCCGATCGCTCACGCCCAACACCCGGGCCAGGGAAGAGATTGCCGCACCGCCTGTCGAGAGGCACTCAAGCGCGCGCAGCTGGAGGGCGGTCGGCGTTCCCAACTGTGGGGCGACAGACACCGACCTGGTCCCTTCGGCCTGACGGACCAGGTCGATCCAAAGGCCCAGCATGTGGGTTGAGACCCCGTCTGACAGCTCGTTGTCGCCATCGCCGGTGGTCACCTCTGCAGCCCGGATACCAGGGACAGAGGCCGTTACTGACGGTGCGCGCCAGGCGGGGTAGTTCGTCATGTTGGTGGCTCCTCCGAGCTGGATCGGGTCTTCTCTCGGCGCCGAGCCGGGACTCGAACAGCAAGCTCGGGGTTCTGCTTTCAACAGCATGACCGGACAAGCAGCTCCCGTCTGTCCGGTTGCGTACGCAGGTAATCTGAAGTGAGCTTGAAGTGGATCGGAATCGACGCTAGCCGCTGGCTCCCCGGCGGTCAGACCGGGATGACCCCGGCGGGTGGGCCATTTCGCCAATGGCGGAAAGCAGGCGGCCAGCCACTCCGTCGAACCCTCTCACCGAGCTGCACACCACGACTGCCGGGGCAGTGAGGTTGCGGAGCACCACCTCCACCGCCTCCTCCGCCGACCCTACCAGGACGACCTCGGTGCCGCAAACCTGGGCCGCCACATCCGCCGAGCTCACGCTCCCGGCAAGGGCACGCTCCCGTGCCGGCTCGATCGGGCCCAAGACCACTAGGTCCGCACCTGCGAAGGCATCCCGATAGTCCTCCAGCAACGCCTTGGTCCGAGAATAGGTGTGCGGGACGTGGACCATCAAAAGCTGCCGTTGCGGTCCCGCCCACTGACGAGCCCCGGCTATGGTGGCTCGGATCTTGGTCGGATGGTGGGCGTAGTCGTCGATGACCGTCACCTCGGCCACCTCTCCGAGGATCTCAAAGCGGCGCGCGGCACCCCGGTAAGATGCGGCCGCCTGAGCCGCTCGGAGCGGATCGGCACCGAGCGCGACCGCTGTGGCTAGGGCCGCCAATGCGTTGCTGGCATTGTGGTCACCGAACATCGGAAGCGTCAGGGCGACCTCCAGGTCATTGGGGCCCGCGACCCTCAGCTCGCGCTGGCCGTTCTCTGTCTTGGGCTCTCCCGAAAGCCTCCAGCTACCCGTTTGCAGGCCGAAGGTCTCCACCCTGCATGACACCCTTGTGGCCAGAGCCAGCGCCGCCGGAGCCTCGGCGTTGACGATCAGAAGCCCATCAGCCGGCATTCCGTCCAGCAGCTGTTGGTAAGGGCGGGTGTAGGCACCAAGATCCGCGTACAGGTCCGGGTGATCGAGCTCGAGATTGAGCATGGTCACCACCTGGGGATGCCAGTGCAGGAACTTCGCACCGCGGTCCAGCGCAGAGGTGGTGTATTCGTCGCCTTCGAACACGAAAGGTGAGCTGAGGTCTCCGAGCCGCACCGTCATTCCGAAGTCGCGCGATGTCGACCCCAGACGAAATCCGGGGTCCAGCCCTGCCCCCTCAAGCATCCAGGCTGCCAGCGAGGAGGTCGTGGTTTTGCCGTGGGTGCCACAGATCACCGCCCGCAGCCTGCCCCTTGCCAACAGCCCCTGCGCCTCAGCTTCGCTGAGCAGGGGAAGCCCGCTTGCGAGCACTGACTCCAGCTCAGAGTTGCTCCCCTGCACCTGATTGCCCAGGATGACCAGATCGGGGATCCCCCACCGCTCCAAGTTCTTAGGGGTGTGCCTCTTGGCGAATTCAATCCCGGCTTCCTTCAGGACTTCGGTGGTCGGAGGGTAGGCGTCCTCGTCGGATCCGGTCACCCGGTAACCCATCCGCTGGCAGGCCAGGGCCAGCCCGGAGACCGCGTACCCGCAGATCCCCAAAAGGTGTAGGTGTGCGCCGGCCGGGGGGAAGCTGCTGGGACCGTTCTCGCGCGACCCGATCACCGGCCGCCTCGGCCAAGGTCGCCCAGAAGGGCGGCGACCGCATCCGCGGCGCCGGGACGGGCCATGGAGTGGCTCGCCTTCGCCATGTCGGCGCACCGACTGGGGTTCCCCAGTATCACGCTCACCTCCGCCACCAGCCTTTCGGCAGTCATCTCTAAGTCATCCACGACCACCGCCGCACCCGCCTCAGCAAATGAGGTGGCGTTGGCCATCTGGTGATTGCCGGCATGCGGGTAGGGGATGAGCAGCATCGGCCTGCCGAGGCACGCCACCTCGGCCAGGGAGCTACCCCCGGCCCTCATGACCACCAGGCCAGCCCGCGCCGCCAGGGTAGCCATCTGGTCGCTGAATGGCAGCGGCTGGTACAACCCCGGGGCCGGGAGCGCGATTGTGGCCGCGTCGCGGACGACGCGGGAGTGGTCAAACGGACCGGTCAGATGAGTGATCGGCATGCCCGGACAGGCCAGCATCAGCTGGGGGAGAGCCTCGAGGAGCAGATCGTTCAGGTGGCGGGCCCCCTGAGAGCCGCCCATCACCAGCATGGGGCGGGGCTCGTCAGTCGGGAGCAACTCTGAGGAAAGCTCGGAGAACTCGGAGCGCACGGGGTTGCCGGTGCAGACAACTCTCGCCTCGGGAAGATGAGCAGCCGTCTCAGAAAATGAAGTGGCCACCACGGTGGCCCTGCCCGCCAACCAGCTGACCGCCCTCCCGGGGAGGGCGTTCTGCTCCAGCAAGAGCACCGGGATGTGCCGTCGCTGCGCCACCAGCGCCACCGGGACCGACACGTAGCCGCCGGTCGCCAGAACCACGTCCGGACGAAACCGCGAGACGACCCGACTCGCCTGGGCGTAGGCCACAGGGAGACGGGTCAGAAGTCTAGGGGTGGCGGTCAGGCGGCTGGAGCCCATGCTGCCAAGGGTCAGCCCCACGAAATCCAATCCTGCCTGGGCGACAATCCCTTCCTCGGGGCCACCAGCTCGCCCCACGTAGCTGACGAGGGAGGATGGTTCAGTCCGGCGCAGCGCCTCCGCGACGGCCAGTGCCGGAGTGCAGTGGCCGCCCGTCCCGCCCCCGGTGATCAGAACGCGCATTGGACCCCCCCGTGCGGCGGCGCCTGGCCGAAATGTTAAGAAGGATGCCGGTGGCCGCCAGCGAGAGGGCCATCGAAGATCCTCCGTAGCTTATGAAGGTGAGCGGCACCCCTGTCGATGGGATCGTGTCAGTGACCCCGCCGATGTTTATCAGCGCCTGCCCCACTATCCAGATGGTGGCCCCCCCTGCCAGAAGAACGCCCAGGTGGTCGGGGGCGTTTCGGGCAATCTTGTACCCCCTCCAGGCAAAGACGGCAAAGAGTGCCAGCACAGCCAGCGTTCCCAACAGCCCAAGGTCCTGTCCGATGACCGCGAATATGAAGTCGTTCTGGGCCTCCGGGAGATACTGGGAATTGGGCACAGGACTGCTGAACCCGGTTCCAAACAGCCCTCCAGACCCGAATGCATAGAGTGCCTGCACCGCCTGGAAGCCGGTCGTCTGGGGATGGGCGAAGGGGTTCAGATAGGCGAGCAGACGCGCCACGCGGTAGGGCTCTGCCTTGATGAGCAGCGCTCCGAAGACCGCTCCGACCCCAACCAGGGCGGCGAGGTAGCGGAGCCGCACCCCGGCCAGTACCAATAGGCCAAGGGCCAGGAGCACCAGCACCATCGTCGAGCCGAGGTCCTTTTCGGCCACCACCAGGATCGCCAGCACAGCTATTCGCCAGGCATAGGGCAGCACCCCCTGATGGAGGTCCCCCATCACACGGCGCCTTTGGTCGAGCCACACCGCCCCTTCGACGACGATCATGAATTGGGCGATTACGCTGGGCTGGATTTGGATCGGCCCCGCCCCTATCCAGCGCCGAGCACCCTGGATCTGGACCCCGATGTGGGGCACCAAAACAGCCACCAGGAGAAAGGCGCTCAGCGCTCCGAGCCACGGGCCGAAGGTGCGCCAGTGGTGATAGTCCATTCGCAAACAGATGAGTAGGGCCCCTGCCCCGAGCGCCAACCACACCACCTGCCGCTCAAAAAAGTAGGCTGGGTTGCCGTTGTACTGGGTGTAGGCGACCCCCTCGCTGGCGACATAAACCATGATCAAACCCAGACCGCAAAGGGCGGTGGTGGCGAGAAGGAGCCAGATGTCGCAGTCGGGAAGCCTCCTTGGCCTTGCGTCGGCGGCGCCGCTCCCACGGGCATCGGCGGCCGGGATCCAGCGCTCGACCCTGGCGATCAATGAAGGCCCCCCTTAATGCCGGACCACACTGCCCACCCGACCACGAGGGCCGCGGTCAGCAGCGAGATCGACCAGAGCCGGAGGTCAACCGCCCACTCGCTCCAACCCCCAAGCTCCAGATGGTGATGCAGGGGGCTCATTCGCAGCAACCGTCGACCACCGGTCAGCTTGAAGAAGCCGACCTGAGCTATGACAGAGACCGTTTCAGCGAGGAAGACAGCCGCCAAAAGCGGCAGCAAGAGGAGTAGCCCTGTCTCCGCTGCGGCTGCCGCCAGCAGAAGGCCGATCGCCAACGAGCCGGCGTCGCCCATGAACACCCGCGCCCTAGGTAGGTTGAAGAAGAGAAATGAGAGGACCAGCGCGGCGGCCAGCCAGCAGGTGAGAGCCAGGTTGGTCTTGTGCTCCAGCGCAGCGGCCGCGCCGCACGCGGCCAGGGCCGGAATGGCGCAGCCCGCCGCCAGGCCGTCGACGCCGTCTGTGAGGTTCGCCGCGTTGGCGGTCGCCAGCATCGCGATGGCGGCCAGCACTATGCCACCCCACCCAAGATCTTTCATCCCCAGCCCTGGAATCAGCTCAACTGAAGCATGGGTCGCGGCCAGCCCCAGCGCCAATATGGCGGCGCACCCGGCGAGGAGGGCGAATTTCGGCCGCACCCGCAGGCCCTCTCCCTGATGAGCCTTTCGGAGATCGTCGAGCAGCCCGATCGCGCCGCCCAAGGCGGCCGCCGCGACCACTACGCCACCCACCGGATCGCGAAGGACAAGCCCCCACCCGGCCGCCAGCAGGATGCAGAAGACCAGCCCTCCCGCGGTCGGTGTTCCCGACTTGGTGAGGTGAGACGCCGGTCCGTCGGTGCGCTCCACCTGGCGCAACCCCAACCGGCGCAGACCGCCAATTGCCGGCGGGTAGATCACCAATCCGCCGACAAACGCCCCTGCGACGACCAGTCCGTTCACTCGAGGCATCTTAGGGTTGCAGCTTGAAGCGGGCGATCAAGGCCTCGGTGACCAGCTTGGAGGTGGGCGCCGCATCGTAGGCGCCCTCCCGCTGTGGGGCTGGCACCTGAGGATCCCGAATGATGCAGAGCATGGAGTACTGGGGATCGGTGGCGGGGAAGAACTCCACGAAGGAGTCGATGGTGTTGCTGCCATATCCACCCTGAGCGGCGGCCACCGATGAGGTGCCGGTCTTGCCCGCGATCTCACCCTTCCACAAGGGCCAGATCTTGGCGGCGTATCCAGAGGCGCCGGGAACGTCGACCACCCCCACCATCATCTTGGTCAGGGTCTGGGCGGTGGTGGCGCTTATCACCCGGTGGGTGGCGGGCTTGATGTAAGTCGTTGGCTTTCCGCCACCGGTTATGGCGGTCACCACGTGCGGTTGGATCCAGACTCCCCCGTTGGCGACCGCATTCACCGCGGACAGCATCTGGATGGGGGTGGTCACATAGCCCTGCCCGAAGCTGGCCGTCGCCAGTTGGACGGGCTGCAGCTGAGCCAGCGGAGGAAGTGCTTGGTTGGATGCCCCGGCGAGGTCGATCCCTGTCGGCACCCCTATTCCGAAGGCCTTCATGTTGTTGTAGAACGGCTGTGCCCCCTCCCACTGTTCGATGTGCACCGCCCCGACATTGAGCGAGTCCTCCAGCACCCAGTTCATGGTGATGACCCCGTGGGCTCTGAGGTCCCAGTCGCGGATCTGCCAGCCTTGGACGGTGACCACACCTGTCTCGTCGAAGGTCTCGTTGGGGGTGATCACGTTGCGGTTGAGGGCCCCGGCGAAGGTGAGCACCTTTCCAACCGAACCTGGTTCGTACAGGCTGGCCACCCCGGCATCGGTGAATGCGCTCACCGGGGTGGTGGCGTAGTTGTTGGCGTTATAGCTCGGATAGTCCGCCCACGCCACGATCCCACCCGTGTGGACATTCATCACGATCATGGTCCCTGACGAGCCATTGACCTTCTGGACCTCTGCCGCGAGGTCCTTTTCCACCACAGATTGGATGTTGGCGTCCAAGCTGGTTTGAAGATTCCTTCCCTCCACGGCAGGCTTCTGCTGGGCGGAGCCCAGCACCACCGGATTTCCCAGGAGGTCGGTAGCCACGGACTCGGTGCCAGGGGTTCCCGCCAACACCTTGTTGTAGTAGCCCTCCAGCCCGTACTGGCCCTGCCCGCTGGCGTTGACGAAGCCGAGCACGTTGGCGCCAAGGGTGGTCCCTGGCAGGGCTCCTGGTCCGTAGGACCTAGTCTCCCCCTGGATCGCCCCGACGGCAGCGAGGTTGAGTCTCGCGACGTGGCTCTCCACCGCAGCGGTCTGAGCTCTCGCGAGGTAGACGAAGTCCAACGGCCTGCTGAGCACGGCCAGCAGTTGGTTGGCCGGGAGGTTCAGTATGGGAGCGAGGGCCGTGGCGTCCCTGATCCGCTGCGGTTTGGAGATGAGATTGGGGTCCGCCCAGATGTCGTAGGTCGGCACGTTGCCCGCCAGCACCTGCCCTTGGTCATCCAGGATCAGGCCCCTGGTCGCTGGGATGGTCAGCTGGGTTATCTGTTGCGACAGGGCGGCCGCGGCCAGCTGCGGGCCCTGCTTGATCTGCAGCTCGATCAGGCGTGCGCCGAGGCCGAAGACCGCGATCAGCAGCAGTGCCGAGACGACGGCCAGCCTGCGCTTGGGATCTCCGGCGGCAGCCACCGCTCCACCCTGGCGCACCTGGTCCGCCGGACGACGCCTCGGGGCCGATGACGGTCGCCGACGTGAGTACGGTCGGGAGGCCACCGCCTCAGGCGCCCTTCAGGGCGAGGAGAACCGGAAGCAGTGGGTCGGTGGCGTTCTGGGCCGCCGAGGTCAACACCTGCCAGGTCGGCGGCGGCGCCATTCCAAGGTGGGTGGCTGCAGCGTTCAGCGCTCCCGCACTGTCAGCCTGGTCCAGCTCTTGGGCGAGCACCTGGGAGCTGCTCGCCAGCTGCGCCTTCTGTGCTTGCAACGCTGCAATCTGGTAGGTGAGGGCCGTTCCCTGAGCGGTCTCCGAGATGTAGCCCGAGGCCGCGATCGCCAGGGCGACTACCAGGGGTAGGGCCACCCACGCGATGCCCGTCCGCAAGCTGCTCCTCACCTTCACCCGAGTGGGAAGAGATTCCTCCTCGTCGAAGGGCAGGTAGTGGGAACGGGGCCGGGCGGCGGCGATTGTGCTCATGAATATTTCTGCTTTTGTTGCGATGACGTGAACTGCGACGGAAACAAAGATCTGGTCAGGAGCGTTCTGTCATGAACCTCAGGGCGCCGGCGCCGCCAATTTCACAGCCGTGCGGAGCAGCGCGGAGCGCGCTCTGGGATTGCGCGCCACCTCTTCCTCCGTCGGCCTGATGGCCTTGCGACGCGGGAGATAAAGGGTGGCCCGGTGGGCGCAGGTGCAGATGGGCTGTTGGGGAGGACAAACACAGTTCAGTGCAAGGTTGTGGAGGGAACGCTTTGCAACGGTGTCCTCGAGGGAGTGGAAGGAGATGATCCCCAATCGCCCACCGGGCCGAAGAATTTGAACAGCAGCGGAGATGCCGAGACGGAGCTCCTCAAGCTCGTTGTTAACTGCGATGCGCAGGGCCAGGAAGGTCCTGGTTGCGGGATGGATGTGCGGTGGCCAGAGCCTTCGCGGGATCGCGGCGGCACAGAGGGCGGCCAGTTCAGTGGTCCTGAGCACCGGGGCTGTCCGCCGGCGCTCCACGACCGCTCTGCTTATCGCCCTGGCATGCCGCTCCTGACCGAACTCGAAGAGCAGACGAGCCAAACCGTCCCCGTCCATATCCGCCAGCAGGTCAGCAGCGGTGGGCCCGCCATCGACAGGATTGAGCCGCATGTCCAGCGGTCCATCCGCCTGGAAGCTGAAGCCCCGCTCGGGGTCGTCAAGCTGAATCGAGGATATGCCCAGGTCCATCACTACCACATCCGCCCGCAGCTCCTCCCGATCGACCAGCGCCTCAAGATCGGAGAAGCTCGCCACCACCGGTTGGAAGGCAGTACCCACCCCCTCGAAGCGGAGTGCCGCCTCGGCAACAGCGGCCGGGTCCCGATCCAATGCCAGAACCCGGCCGCCTGGGAGGACGTGTTGAAGAAGTGCGGCGGAGGTTCCTCCCCCACCAAGAGTGGCGTCGACTGCGGTCTCGCCGGGGGCCGGTGCCAGGGTTTGGATCAACTCCGAAACCATCACCGGCTGGTGTTCGCCGGGGACGTGCGTCGGCTTGGCGCCCCGCACGGGACGCCGCCCAACGTTTCGTCGCGAGCCCGGCCCGGTTTCGCCCATCACCCCCAGCATGACGCTCATCCGCCGAACCCGGGTTCTGCGGTGGGGGCCGATCCCTGTCCGATCACCGCGGCCGCGTGGCTGCGGATCCTCTCCCAAGCGTCTGGGGCGACCCGCTGGGCGCGCTCGCCAAAGTGGTCCTCGCTGTACACCTCGACCGCCTGGTTGAGTCCGACGAAGACCACGTTGCGCGAGAGCTCTGCGTGATCGCGAAGCTGAGGCGCCAGCAGCAGTCGCCCCTGGGCATCCCAATTTATCTGCTGCGAAGAGGAGAAGAAGTGGAAGAGGTATTCGCGATAGTCGGGGTCGGCAACGTCGGAGTAATCCCGCTCGCCGACCAGCTTTTCCCAGTAGCTCGGTGGGTACATCACCAGCGCGAACCCCGGCCCCTTGGTGACAACCCCGCCCAGTAGAGTCTCGCGGAACTTGGCTGGGACCGCCACGCGACCCTTGTCGTCCACGGAGTGCAGGTAGGAGCCATAGAAGGCCATGCGCAGCCCCTACCCCTCGGACCCATGAGCCACCCGGTCGCCAAGGCTGTTCACCACTTCTCCCCACCAACTGCCGGAATGCACGGACTGTAGCAGTTCCGGACGCCGGGGTCAATGGCTGAACCTAAGTTGGCACCCCTTAACGCGAGTTCACAATCAGTGGGGAGTGGCACCCACTGCATCCCAAATACCGTCCGGCCTCTCCGAAGCCGGGGTGGCGCAGGGGGGCTGAGCCCCCCTGCGGGGAGGGGTGCGGCGGACTGTAAGCCGAGTTCTGTACCCCTGAGGCCCCCGCAGCGCGGGCTCCCCCCCAGAGGTGATGACCATCCATCTGCGACGGCGGTCTCCCGCCGCCTCCGGCGACCCACCCGGGTGACTGTGGACGAGCAGCCCACGGGTGTTGCCACCCGCACCCTGCCGGGTCTTGCTCCGAACGGGGTTTACCTGGCCAGCCGGTTACCCGGCTGCCGGTGGGCTCTTACCCCACCATTTCACCTTCGCCGACGAGACCGCCGGCTGTGTCTTTCTGTGGCACTCTCCCTGAGGTTTCCCTCGCCGGGCGTTACCCGGCGTCCTGCTCTTTGGAGCTCGGACTTTCCTCGACCGGTAGTTCCGGCCGCGGCCATCTGCCCGCCACCCGGACCCATCGTAGCTTTCTTGTCAGGCGCCGGTCAGACGATGCCTCTCATCTTGGCGGGGCGGCGCGAGTCGCGCCCCTCAGCTGGAATACCAAAAGCAGGAAAAGGATCAGTCCCGTGGGTACTGCCACAGATGAGGCTCCCTGCCCGGTCCTCGAGCCGGCGAGCAACTCGAACGCGGCCAGGACCGCCCCAATCAGAGGAAATGCCAGCAGCCCCACCGATCTGGATGCGCGCTGGTTGGCACGCCCAAAGCCGTAGTGGATCGGTATTCGGGTGCCCGGCGGTAGGGCCAAGAGGCCCCAGGCCGCAACCAAGAACATGGCCAAGAGAGGCAGCAGTGCTATGAGGAAACCCGTCATTCCCACAAATGGTAGAGACGGATGGTCCACTCCCTCAAATCGTGGCCCATCGGCGCAGGGTCGCGAGGGATTCTCCCACTGAGTGACGGCTCACCCGTCCAGTGCACAGTCAGGAGCGCTGGTAACGCCGGCTCGCCTCCACGGCCAGTCGATCCACTCGATTGTTCCCGACCGAGTCCTGATGACCCCGCACGTGCACAAACCGCACCATTCCAGCGAGGTCCTTCAGCAGTCGGTCGATCGGCGGATAGAGGTCCTGATTCGCGTTGCGCTTCCAACCCTTAGAGAGCCAGCCGATGACGTTCAACGAGTCCACGTGCAGCCGCAGCCCCTGCGTGGCCGTGCGCCGACTGCTGAAGGCCGCCAACGCTTCGCGCGCGCCGACAAGTTCCATCCGGTTGTTGGTGGTGGATAGTTCGCCGCCCGACCCTTCCTGGACGCCGTCCTCCCACTCGATCAGAAAGCCCCACCCTCCAGGACCGGGATTGCCGCTGCAGGCACCATCGCTGTAGGCGTCCACCCACTGGAGCGCCGCCCCCTGAGCACCGGTCACAGCAGCAGGATCCGCTCGCAGTTCTCACAGGTCACCAGGGCATCCCCGCGTGCCTCTTCCAGGATCCTGTGTGCCAGCGGCAGGCGGCATCCGCTGCAGGTTCCACCTAAAACTGCGGCGACCGCCGGCTGGCGCCGAGCGGCGACTCGACGATAGAGACGAAGGGCGGAGTCAGGGAGCTCTGCGCTCATTGCTGAGATCCGGATCCGGGTTGAATCAAGATCACGCGCAGCCTCGGGTGCCCTACGCCGGTCCTCGGCCCGGAGCTTTTCCAGGTCGGTTCCCCGAAGGTCCCTCAACCTCCTCGTCTCCTGGAGCGCAGCCTCTCCCCGCTCCATATCCTCCATCGCCCCCAGCTCGAGCTCTTCGCGGGCCTCGACCAGATGATGCAGGGTGTCGAGCTCATGCTGACGTCGCTGGAGGTCGGCGGGATTGCGCACGCTGCCGTCGTATAGGGCCTTCTCATGGCTCCTGGCTCGGTCTCGGATCTCGCTGATCTCCAGCTCCATCTGGCGGAGCTGGGAGGTCCGCCCTCGCGCCGTCTGCTCCTGCTCGGACAGGGTGCGCTCGAGCTCTTCCAACTCTTTGTCGGCAGTGGCACGCGCCCCGATTTCCGACAGCTCCGACTCCAACCGTCGCAGCGAGTCCTCAGCGGTAGCGAGCGCTGCCAGCTGCTCCGCCAGCCTCACTGTCTCACCAGCAAGAAACCGGAGTAGAAGTGACCGCGCTCCCGCGTGCTGTTGGTTCGCACCACCCATCCGCTCTGCTTTCCCATCCAGTCCACCAGCCGCTCAACGCGCTGCATCGGCTGCAGGCAGACCCAGCTGAGCTCAGCCAGAACATCACGATCGGCCTCAAGAATATCCACCAGGGTTCGGCCTCCCATCCCTGCCAGCACGGCTCCTCTGCAACCCAGCTGCCGAAGCGGAGTGAGTCCTTGACCTTCGAGGATAGTGACCGTGGGGTCGCCACCCAGCAGACGCCTGAGTTCGGCTGCCGGACCAGCCTTGGCCTCGGTTGCGTAAACCTGACCGGGGGGCAGGCGCCTCGCGAGCTCGAAGGCGAGCCGCCCGTGGCCGCTTCCGACATCGGCGACAGGCCCCTCTACCGGGCAGAGTTCTAAGAGGGCACCGAGCCGCGGCCCCAGCCGAGCACGGGTAGCGGTCGATGGCCTCACGCCGCCATCCGCTGAGAAACGCGGATCAACTGCTGCAGCACCTCGGCGGCAGCTCCGCTTCCCAGGCTGATTCGGGCCAGCTCCAGCCCCTCCGGCAAGGTGTCCGCGCGCTCACCAGATACCAGGGCGGCAGCCGCATTCAGCAGCACCACGTCGGTCATCGGACCGGCTTCCCCACCCAATATCCTGAGGGCGGTCGCGGCGTTGGTCGCGGCATCACCGCCCGCCAGAGCCGAGCTCGGAGCCGAGCGGAGCCCCAGAGCCGCGGGGTCGATCTCCGACTCCGTTACCACTCCAGCTCGGATCTCCCAGCAGCGCGAGGGACCGTCAAGGCCCAGCTCGTCCAGTCCACCTGGACCGGCAAAGACAATCGCCTTCCGCTTACCCAGGAGGGCCAGGACCCGGGCCATGAGCTCCGCCAGCCGAGCGTCAGCGACCCCCAGCGCCTGGTAGGGAACGCCAGCGGGATTGGCCAGGGGCCCGAGTATGTTGAAGACCGTTCGAATGCCGAGCTCCGCTCTGGCCACCGCTACATGCCGCATTGCGGGATGAAACGCGGGCGCGAACATGAATCCCATCCCGGCCTCCGACACACAGGCGGCGACGGCCCTCGGTGGCAGCTCAATAGCAACCCCCAACGCCTCCAGCACGTCGGCGCTGCCACAGCGGCTGCTCGCAGCGCGCCCTCCGTGTTTAGCCACCGGCAGGCCGGCTCCAGCAACCACCATCGCCGCGACCGTGGAGATGTTGAATGTCCCTCTACGGTCGCCTCCGGTGCCACAGGTGTCGACTGCGTCCACATCCAGGACCACCGGCACACAGTGACTGAGCATCGAGTCCACCAGCCCGGCCAGCTCGGCGACCGTCTCCCCCTTCACCCGCCAGAGCGCGAGTGCGGCCCCCATCTGAGACTGGGTCAGGCTCCCCCCCATCATCTGGTCGCCGAGCCAACGGGAGCGCCCGGAGCCCAGGTCAACTCCCGCCAGCAGTTCCTCCAGGATCGAGGGGAACGAGGGCTCGCGGGCGGAGTCGTCTAGGGTCATTCGTCGAGTCTAAGGCGACGCCGCAGCCGGCTACCCTCATGACAGCTTCGAACAGCCTGTGGCTGGACAACCAGGACCGCAGCTCGGGCTCAAACCCCTTGCCGCCCATCGCCGCCCGACGGAGGCGGAGCTCTTTGATCGGCAGGTTTCCTGAGCGCTAGCTCCACGGCTTTCCCGGCGCCTTTGGATCCCCAGTCGTTGCCCTCTAGTCCACCAGCGGGAAACCAACTACCACCCCATTCCCCCTTGGGACTGGAGCGGGCTGACTCGCGAAGGTGTCGCCGAGCACCTGGTTCGACCCTTGGAGGATACGCTTGGTCTTCGTGGATGGGGCATGGGCCGCGGAGGCTGCGCAAGCGGCCGCTGGCTGGGTCTCAAGCCCTCGGGACACTCATGGTCGAGCCTCCCCTGCCGGCTAGAAGCCTCGGCTGACGGTATCACCGCAGCTTGGCCCCTGGGCACCGGTGGCCGTCGCGTCGGCTACGCTTCTCTTGAGATGGTAGGCCGTGACGGCTCGGAATAGAGGGCCCATCCCCGAAGAGGCCGCCAAACCTTATTGGTTGGGAGAGGGTGACCGGGGAGTGCTGCTGTTGCACGGTTTCGCGGGAACCCCCCCCGAGATGCGGCGGTTGGGCGAGTGGCTCGCTCAGCGGGGATTCCTGGTTTATGCACCGCTCCTAGCTGGTCATGGCACCACCCCGGAGCAGATGGCCGTGACCGATCGGTGGGACTGGATCCGTTCCGCCAACGGAGCGCTCGACGAGCTGCTGTCTCGGTGTCGACATGCGGGCGTCGCCGGACAGTCCATGGGAGGGACCCTCGCCCTCCACCTGGCAGCAACCAGGCCCGAGATATGGGCGGTCGCAACCCAGGCCGGGCTGCTCTCGCTCAGGGACTGGCGGCTGCGGTTACTGCCCGCCCTCCATCACCTGGTTCCGTGGCAGGTCCCGTCGGATGAGGTGGACCTGTACGCCCCCGAGGGCCTGGCGGAGTTGCACAGCTACGACCGGCGCCCCACACGAGCCATTCTCGAATTGGTGCGCCTCGGCCGCCTGGTACGGCAGGAGATGGCGGCGGTAGTGCAACCGCTGCTGGTCCTGCATGGCGGCCGCGACGGGGTCGTCCACCCTGGAAACGCCGATCAGATCCTCGCCCTGGCAAGCTCCCCTATCCGGGCGCTGCACCGTTTTGAACGCAGTGGCCACGGAATGAGTGTCGATGTGGACAAAGACGAGGTGGCCGCTCTGGCCGGAAGCTGGATGGAACGCTTCGTCGGGAGCGCCTGACCGGGGCCGAAGCTCAGTCCTGCCCTAAAAGCCGACGGAGCCTGTCCGCCAACTCCGCTCCCAGTACCGGGTTGGCTGGAGAGCCCTCATCGGGCAGGGGACGGCGGCTAGGACGGGCCGGAGACGGTGGCTTAGAATCCTGCCTTCCGCGATACGCCAGCCCGCAGCCCGCGCAGGTGTAAATGGGGATTGTGCTGCCTCGGCCGACGTATTCGAGGTGACTCCGCCGGAGCCGCCCCCCACAGGAACAGAGCCGGGAGCCAGGCAACTGGGGCAGCCGCTGGAGCTGGTCCGGTCCCACGATCAGCTCCGGTCCAAGGTGGCAGGAGGACAATCTGGCGCCCGGGTCCCTGGAGGAGCCTCAGGTGAGCGGTCATCCGCCAACGAACCTGACGGGCACGGAGGAGGCTGGGACATATCGAAGCTCGAACCGGTGGCCGCGCGACCGGTGATCCCAGCTGGTCGATCAGTGAGGCGCAGCCGCGGTGACGGCGAATGGCTTGGCAACACGGGCCTGCGGTCCCCATACCGGGCCCTGCCTTCGCACGGTCTGTCGGGACGCTTTGACTGTCGTCTCACCGGCTGGTTCATCCGCCTCCATCTCGCGCCACTAGTCCCTCCAGCCCCGACCCAGACGATATCTAAATGGCCTCCACAGAGCTCCATTATCCGATCAAAGTCGGACGGAAGAGTGGGTGCCGCGCAACCTTCCAACTGGTGACCGGCGAGGGCCGGTCCCAAGCTTCCCCTCTATTTCGGCCCTTGTGGAAACGACGCCAAAAGGGCATCTGACATGGGACCAGCCGCGATCAGGCAAACTTGCGGTGCTGGTCGCGCCGGTATGCGTAAACTGCCAGCGCGCCAAGGACCAAGCCCCAGACCGCGGTAAATGCCACCGCTTTGAGCGCCGGCTCGTTGGCGGCGCCGACCACATTCCAGCCGAGCTGGCCGACCTGATACAGCGGCAGGTACGGCGCTATCGCCCTGACCACCGAAGGGAGCTGGCTAAGAGGTATCAATATGCCCGATGCGAACGCCATTGGGAGGTAGATCAGGCTGGCCAGGGCTGGCGCCAGGTTGCCGGAACTGCCCAGGTAGCCGATGGTGAGGCCGAGTCCCAGCATTGGGATGGCGCCATAAAGGAGTGCGATGATCAGCAGCACCCAGTTGGTGAGCGGCAACTGAACCCCGGCCAAGCCCCCAACAAGTAGCAGCGCCACCAGGGAGATTGTGGCCAGTACCAGACCGCCGATCATGGTCGCCGCGATGGCAATCCCTCCAGGTAAGGGACTCGCTCTCTGCAACAGGTCCAGCTTGCGCGCTCTGGTCTGCGCCTGACCGATGCCCACGTTGTACACCAGCACATTGCTGACCGCATAGGCTCCCAGGGAAGCCAGTATGTAGGCGGCAACGGAGAGGTGACTGTTTACCTGCTGGTGCAGGTGGGGCAGTCCGAAGAAGGCGAAGAACATGACCGGCAGGCCAATGGTAAAGATCGCAAAAAGGGGAATGCGCCAGTACGCAAGGAGTACGGCCCGGACCTGGACCACCAAGAGGCGGTGCCAGGGCACGGGCAGGAGATGTGGTTTGCTGCTCACGGCGCCTCCTGGTCTGGTAGAAGTCCAGCTTCTCGCTTGGTCGTTAGGCTGACGAAGGCCTCCTCGAGATCGGCGCCCACGACCTCCAGATCCTGGATGTCCCATCCGCGTCGGAAGATGGCCGCCAGCGCCTGTTCCGGTTGCCCGCTGTGGAAGCGCACTCGGGAGTCGCGAAGCTCCAACCCGGAGACCGGCAGACCCAAGAAGTCGACCTCGAGAGGAGGAGGTGAAGCGGTGAACGTGACGCGCCTGCCCGCCACCCGGGCCTTGATGGAAGCGGGACTGTCGTCCGCAATGATGGTGCCCCGGTCGATCACCACAACCCGGTCAGCCAGCTGATCCGCTTCCTCCATGTAGTGCGTGCTCAGGATGACCGTGCGGCCGTCGGAAGCCTGCTGTTTGATTCCACCGATGAAGGCGCGGCGCGACTCAACATCCATCCCCGCCGTGGGCTCATCCAGGAACAGAGCTTCCGGGTCGCCGCAGATCGCCAGGGCGTAGTACATACGTTGGCGCTGACCACCTGATAGGGCTTCGATCTTGCGCTCCGCCACGTCCTCCAAGCCTGCGAGCTCAAGGACTCGGGTGGTCGGCAGCGGCGAAGGATAGTAACCGCGGAAGATGTCGACGGTCTCACGAACCCTGAGCACGTCGTTGACCCCCGACTCCTGCAGCATCACTCCGCAGCGGCTGCGGGCACCCCGATCTCCTGGGTCCAGGCAAAACAGCCGGACGGTCCCGGAAGTGGGTCGGCGCATTCCCAGCATCAAGTTGATCGCAGTGGTCTTGCCGGCTCCATTGGGCCCGAGGATGGCCACCACTTCACCGTGCAGGATGGTGAGGCTGACGTCGTGCAACGCCTCCACCCTCCCGTAGTTCTTGGTGACATTGGAGAGTTCCACCGCAGCGCCGACATCGGAATTTGGAATGTTCATGATGGGTCGTCCGCGGTCAGCCCGATCGGGTCGGCAACGGGCCCGACCACGCCGCGGCCGGTGCGAACTCTCAACTTGGTGCGGTCGAGCCGGAGCGGCGACTGGCCCCCGGAGTGTTCGCCGGTCAGGCTCAACGGATTTTCCGTTACCAAAGCGGTTACGCCGTTCAAATCCTCAACTCCCTATCTCCCCCAGCCACCGGACCGACCGGCCTTCGAATGTGTGAGCAAGAGCTCGGCAAAGCTCCCGCGCCGAGCAAGGTCGCGAAGTACACACCTGTTGCCGCGCCGCATTCCCGTGGGTCGAACCCGTTGCTGGAGAGTGCCGCTGGGGCGCCCGTGCCCCTGTCAGGTCGTGGCTGGTTCATTCGACTCCGTCCTCCCAAGGCTGAGCTCGGGTGGTTGCAGTAGGGTCTGCAGCGCAGCGGTGTAGCCCTCGAATGCCTGCCGACCGGCCCTGGTCAGAGCCACGTACGTGACTGGGCTGCGACGCTGAAAGGCTTTGGTCGTGGTGATGTAGCCTGCGTCCTCGAGTTTGCGCAGATGAGTTGACAGGTTGCCAGCGGTCATCCCCACCAGCTTTTGCAGGCGTGGGAATGTGACGGCGTCCCCGTCAGGCACGACCGACAGAGCCACCGTCACTCGAAGCCGGGCTTGAGCGTGGATGACGGAGTCAAGATCGGGCAGCGCACGTTGGGCGGTCACGCTAGCTGCCGGTCAGAGCGGAACCGACGAGCCCGTGCCACTGTGGCCGCCACCAAGAATCCGCCGCCACCTGCCAGGGACAGTAAAGCGAAGTTCCCGGGCACCCCCGCGAAAACGCTTGCGGCACCGGTCACCAACACCCAAACCCCCAGCTTGTACTGCAACCGGTCTGCCCAAAGCATCCCGCCGGCGAGATAGAGCAGCCCCACTGCTAGCAGGGAGGTGCCGGTCCAGAGCAGCGGTACCAGGTGAGAGGGCAGACCCTGGTCCTGGACGGCGACATCGAAGGCGAACGTGCCCGCGAAGGCGAGAATCCAAGACCACCCATACATTGCAGCGATGCGGTGCGACGGCCCCTCGACGCCGCGAGCGGCCCGGATCTGCTGGCCGAACGTGACCAGCGCAGCGGCGACCAAGAGCGCCGCGAGGACCGGGCCCGCCGACCAGGTTGGGAAGCCTCCGCCCAGCCAACCCCTTGAGGTCAGATACAAACCACCAAATCCCACCAGCCAGGCAACTCCCCAAACTCCAAGGATCACCGCTGGGTCGGCCCGCAGGCTGCGCAGGGTCGTGCCCCGCTGCGAGACTATGAGGGCCCTGGCCGCCTCTGGCGAAAGGTGGGATTCGTCGCTGACCGTAGTCGGCCGCTCTGAGGACTGACCGTCGTCCATCACGTCTGCTCCTTGGGTGCCGGGCACTTTGTGTTACAAAGTACTTTGTGAAGAGGTGAGCATACGCTCTTTGGACGGACCTTCGCCTTACGGGGCTCACCTGGACCGGTCGGGACGCCACGGTGGGCGGCTCGGCGGTGACATCCCGGTGGCCTGACCCACCGCCGGTCGCGAGGTCGTCGGTGGGATGCTCAACCGACACCTTGGCAGAGCTCGATGACTCCTGCCTGCCCGGTAGCAGCGTTTTCCACGATGGCTGAAGGGGAGCCTTCGGGATCATCGGAAAGTCACCCGCATGGCCTAAGATGTCACTGGTCGTAGAGACGGAAGAGGATCACCGCGGCTCCATCCGAAGGGAATCAGCAGCGGCCTGGTCTAGAGCGGTGGGGCTACCAAGGGCGGTCGGAAGCTGTGCGAAACAATGGGCATGCCATCGCCTCCGCCCGCGTACGGGCCCCTGAGGGACACATTGTTGCGCGTCGATGAGCTGACCGGCACCATTATTGGTCGTTTTCGGGTCGGTGGCCGCATGCAAGTTCTGCCCTATGCGGCAGTCCATCGGGCCACCCTGATCACTGACGAGACCCCGGTCCTGCTCTGGTCTTTTCGCGAGCCGTACAGCCAAGCCATGGGTTTTCTGGAAGCGCTGCAACGGCTCGCCGGCGACCGCCGGGCCGCATCCGTCAACGGGATTGCACAGGTGCTGGAGATCGGCACTCAAGATGAGCCCACCCCCCTCGTATATCTTGCGACTGAAGATGCGGGCAGGGGCTTTCTGGTCTCTCTGCTGCAAGCGGGGCGGGCGCCCGGGGTGCTGGCGACCGCCGCCGCCCTGGCGCAGGCGGTCGACGGGCTGCACAGCAACGGACTGCTGCACGGAGACATCCAGCCGGCCACGGTGGCCGTCGATTCCAACGGCCGTCCGCTGCTCGTGGGCCACGGGATCCGCACCGTGGTGACGAGGGTCAATCCGCGGGCCGCGTGGATAGACATGACCAGAGGGTTCCGGCCGCCGGAGACCCAGCACCCACTGCAACCGACCAGGGCGGGTGACATATACGGGCTGGCCGCCCTCACCTACTACCTGTTGGTAGGGAAGCCTCCCGATGCTGACGGCCGGATCGCGCCCCCAAGCGCCATCCGACCCCAACTGCCATCCACGATCGACGCCGCGGTGATGCGAGGCCTATCTTCGGACCCGAGTCAGCGGTTCACCACCGCCGCAGCCTTCGTCAGCGCGCTGCGGCCAGCGCCTCAGAAGACGACCACAGGTCGCCCGAACCCCCCTGTCGCCGCCCCAGCGGCCCGAGCCGTCCCCGCTACTTCGGAAGAGCCCGCCAGGGCTCCAGTGGCGGGCTCAACTCAAGCCCCGCCATTCAGTCCAGTCCCCTCTTCGGAAGCTCGAAGCACACCAACTTCAAGGTCGGCCTTGGGGGAGCGGCATCGGTGGGAAGAGGACTCGTCCTGGGTGACCTCGGGAACTCAGGAAGTGAGTCGGCCGTCAACGAACCTCATCTCCCTGGTTCCACTCGAGCCATACGAGATGGAGCCAGAGATCCGACGCCGCAGTGGCATCGTCCTGCTGCTGGCGCTCATCGTCCTGGCGCTGGTCCTTCTGGTGCTCTCAGCTACGGGCCGGCTCTACCTCTGACGGACTCTCCAGATCCGCAAACAGCCGCACTGTCGCCGCGGGTCACCGAACTGGCCGCCGGGCTGAGCCCTCTGGATCGAGAGCCCCGGGCGGAGGTCGGCCTCACCCCGGCTGGCGTTTTGGCGCTCATAGATCCCAGATCACCGGGGCTTCCGATGCTGCTGATCCAGCGTCACCACGGCCTCCGGGCCCACCCTGGCCAGATCGGCCTGCCGGGCGGCTCAATGGACCGCGGCGACCACGCCCTCTGGCAAACCGCACTGAGGGAAGCATTCGAAGAGGTCGCGGTCCCGCCGGACGCCGTCCGCCCGCTGGGCTACGCCGACCCGGTGAGGGTCCACCACACCGGCTTTCTAATCACCCCCCTGGTCGCCAGCCTTGCGCGGGAGTTCGTTCCATCCTTGTCCTTGACCGAGGTTGAGAGCTGCTTCTGGATGCCGCTGCTGGACGGCCCCGGATCGGCTGAGATCGTAAGACGAAGGGTGCCGACCCGACTCGGAGATTTAGAGGTTCCGGGATACCTGTTCGAGGAACACTTCGTCTGGGGGGCCACCGGAATGATCGTCGACGATCTGCGACGACGGCTGGGCGCTCCGGTCGCTGGACCCACGGCCATTCCCTGAAGGCCCGACCCAGGACCGGTCGCCCAACTGGTCTCAGGCGGGCGGGGGCATGGGCTGCGGGCCCACCAGCGGGACGGTCTCCAGCAGCCGGCTACCGAATCCGAGCGGTCGGCGCTCGGGAAGCTTCTGAACCTTGTCGGTCAGAGCCCGTTCGAGGACCTCGCTCAAGGAGCGCACGAACACCACCTCCATGCCGTCCAGGAGGGAGTCGTCGATCTCGTGCAGATCCCGACGATTGCGCTCCGGGAGAAGGAAGGTCCGAATCCCAGCCCGGTGCGCCGCCAGCAATTTGTCCTTAACCCCGCCGATGGGAAGGACCCGCCCCCTGAGGGTGACCTCTCCCGTCATGGCCAGGTCGTGCCGCACGGGCCGGTCGCTGGCCACTGAGACCAAGGCTGTCGTCAGGGTGACTCCCGCTGAGGGACCATCCTTGGGGATCGCCCCCGCAGGGACGTGGATGTGAACCGCATGGTCCTCAAAGAATGCGGCGGGCACACCGTGCTCGGCACCGTGAACCCGGACCCAAGAGAGTGCGGCCCGGGCAGACTCCTGCATGACATCCCCAATCTGGCCGGTCAGCTGCAGCTCGGGCCTGCCCTCGATCGCCAGCGCCTCCACGGTGACCAGGTCCCCTCCAACCTCGGAGACCACCACCCCAGTTGCCAGTCCGACCCTGTCCTCCGGCTCTGTCTCGACACTGTCGAATCGAGCGGGACCGAGATATTCGATCAGCTGCTCCGGCCCGATCTCCACCTTGGTCAGCTCAGGGTTCTCGACCAGTTGGCGCGGCACCTTGCGCATCACCTGGGCTATCTGCCGGTCCAGCCCTCGAACCCCAGCTTCACGGGTGTAGTTCCGGATCAACGTCCGCAGCGCCTCGTCGGAGATTGCGACCTCCTCCGTGGAGAGGGCGTGTTGTTCAAGCTGGCGCGCCAGAAGGTGCTCCTTGGCGATCCCCAGCTTCTCCTCCTCGGTGTAGCCGGTCATCCGGATGATCTCCATGCGGTCGCGGAGCGGAGCGGAAATGGTGTCGATTACGTTGGCGGTGGTAATGAAGAGCACCTGGGAGAGGTCGTAGGGAACCTCAAGGTAGTGGTCGGAGAACTCGCGGTTCTGCTCCGGGTCAAGCACCTCCAGGAGCGCCGCAGACGGGTCGCCTCGAAAGTCCAGCCCGACCTTGTCTATCTCGTCGAGCATCATCACCGCATTGCGAGACCCGGCCTGCTTCATCGCCTGGATGACCCGTCCTGGAAGAGCCCCTATGTAGGTTCGGCGGTGACCGCGGATCTCCGCCTCGTCGCGAATGCCACCCAAAGACACCCGGACCAGCTTGCGATCCAGCGCCCGGGCGATGCTGCGGCCCAACGAGGTCTTGCCGACTCCGGGAGGACCGACGAAGCAGAGGATGGGGGTCTGCAGCGGAGCCATCCGGGAGACATCCTCTCCCCCATCCTGCTTGGCGGCACGACGCTCGAGCACCCGCTTGCGTACCGCCATCCATTCCAGAATCCGTTCTTTGACCTTGGGCAGGCCATAGTGGTCCTCATCAAGGATTCGCGCCGCCTCCTGGATATCGACCCGCTCGGGACCGGCGTCGTCCCAGGGAAGATCGGCCAGCCAGTCCAGGTAGTTCCGCAGCATCCCGACCTCTGGGGAGGCGCTGGGGGTGGACTCCATCCGATCGAGCTCCTTGAGGGCGCGCTTGAGCACCGGCTCCGGCATCCCGGCGGCCTCAATGCGCTCCTTGAGGTCCTCTTCGGTGCCCGACTCCCCTCCGAGCTCCGCCAGCTCCTTGCGGATGACCTTCAGCTGCTCTCGCAGAATGGCCTCGCGCTGACCCTGATTGATCGTCTGGGCAACATCTTGTTGAATCTTGCTCCGAAGCTGTGCCACCTCCATCTGCCGTGCCAACAGCGGGATGAGCCCTCGAAGACGGCGTTCGACGTCGTCCTCCTGCAGCAGCGCAATGCGGTCCTGCGAGTCCAGATCCGGGGCGCTACCAGCCAGGTCGGCGACCTTACCGGGTTCCTTCGCGCGCGCCACCGCCACCGCCAGCTCCGGGGCCACCGCGGCTCCCGCCGCTACATACTCGCCGAAGAGCTGACGAACCGAACCAACCAATGCCTCGATCTCAGTCCCGTGGGGCTCGACCTCGGGCATCGCCACCACTTTGGCGATCCACTGCTCTCCCTGTTCCAGCTCCACGATGCGGACGCGTCGCTGGCCCTCCACCAAGACCTGTGCCCCGGCGGCGCCACGACGGAATGCCCCAATCTGGGCCACCGTCGCTACCGGATAGACATCACCCAACTCAACGTCGTCCAATTCACTCTGGCGTTGGACGGCGAGCACCACCTTGCCCTCAGCGGCGACGGCGGCCTCAAGACTGTTCACCGACCGCTCTCTCCCAGCGCCCAATGGCGCCAGCTGATGAGGCAGGACCACGTTGTCCCGCAGCGGCACCAGTGGTAGGGTCTCGATCTCGGGACCGCCCGGCCGTCTTCGCGCGGGCCGACTCTCGGTCACCCCATCTGTCGAATCGACATCTTCACTCAAGGGTTTAACTCCGCTTGCACTTTGAAAGGAAACGGCTGAACACGGCCAATTGGGAGTCTGCCCCTGCCCAGATGGCACCAAACGTTTGCTCAGCCGGGGAGCACTCCTCGCTCGGCCGAGAGCTTGAGTGCCTCCACCTCAGCACGCACACTGCTAACCGCCCACCTCTTGAGTCCCCTGTCGAGTAGCGGGGAGAGCGGGCCATAGCCAAAGTCGTACTCCTCCCGATGGGTGAGCAGGACACCCCCGGGTTGGGGCTCCATCAAAAACACCGCGTGGAAACCTCGCAACCTGCCCCACAGCATCTGGAGGTCAACCTTGTTCTGTCCAACTGTGTAGCGCGCCCGGATGTGGGAGCGAAATGGACCAAGGTGCCCGTTGATGCGCGCCACCAGCTGGTCGCCTTGCCGGGACTCCACGAACATCTCCTGAACCTTGGTCTGCCCGTTTATGTAGGCATCCGGATCCAGCACCGCTTCGCGGATCCGGTCCAAAGGAGCGTGGACCAGCACGCTGGCCTCAGCGATCATCATGCCGTCAGTCCTCCCAGAGCCTAAGGCTCACCTTTATCGATCGACTGTGATCGGGCCGAGCCGCCGCGGCGAAGGCCTCCTGCCAGCGCGAGAGCGGCAGGCTGTGAGTGACCCAGCCGGAGGCCAGGTCGGAGTTTTTCTCCAGAAGTTCCAAGGCGCAATCTAGCAGGTGGCGCGGCTTGGAGCCTTCGGCGCTCATCCCATAGCCGTTCGACCCCAGGACCCTCACCTCCTTGTAATAGGTGAGGGTGGTCTCGGTCCGAGCCGGTCGCCCAACTCCAACTGTCACAAGCTGCCCGCGGGGCGCCAAGGCGCGGAGGGCCAGCTCGGTGGTGGCCGCCGAACCGATGGAGTCGAAGACCACAGAGCCCCCGCCCCCAACCGCCCACGAGCCTCCCCGCCATGGTCGGGCGAGTCGGCCACCACCGCGCCGGGCCATCTCCGGCACCACCCCTGCAGCGTCCGGAGCGAGTGGCTCGGCACCCATCGCCCGCACCAGCTCCACCTGGTTCTCCCAGGCGGCAGTAACCATAATCTCCGACTTGGGCCAGCGCTCGCGGCAGGCAAGGGCAAGACTCAGGCCGATCGTCCCAGCGCCCAACACCAGGACCGGCCCCTCCGGCTGGCCGGGCAGCTGGCTCACCGCATGCAGTGCCACGGCCAGGGGGTCGGCCAGCACCACCAACTCCAGCGGAAGCCCATCGGGGATCGGGTGAAGCTGGCTACTGTGAGCTTGGATTATCTGGGCGAAGCCACCCGGCAGATCCCGGACGGTTCCCAGATGCATCCCCCTTCCCGTTCCCCATGGTCCACCGTTCAAGACATTGGCGCAGTGCGGCGGAAAACCGGCGCTGCATGCTGGACACAGATTGAGCAGTCCCCTGGCAACACACCCCAGCCAGGGATCAACAGCAATTCTGGTGCCGTCGGCAAGGCCGGCCGATCCGTGCCCGGTCGCCACCTCAGCAAGAATCTCGTGCCCAGGAACGTGGGGGAACGAGATTAACCCGCTAAGTGGATTGTCGGAGCTAGCCTGCAACAGCGCCTCCTTGACATCAGACCCGCAGATCCCAGTCCGCAGGACTCGAAGTCGCACCCAGTCGGCCCCGGGGCTCGCCGGCTCCGGTAGCTCCCGCAAACTCAGGGGCGACCGCCACCTGAGGGCGAGATCGGGACGAATGCGGGAGGCCAGGCCGGCTACCGGCAGTCGCGAAGCGCTGGGGTCGAAGAGCAGCGCTTGCATTCAGCGCTGCCCCAACTGCCTTGGGGGAGGAGACAGCTCGCTCGCCCACCGCTGGCCGTCTCCAATTATCACCATTTTGTTATCTCAGAGTTGAGTTGACTAACACCCTGCGAGATCGCCAACGTCTACCGTCATGCCTCACAATAGTTTAGGTTGCACAACGGACCGCCAGCAGGATGAGGGACCTACTTGGAGACGCTCCGACCGCGACACACCGGTTTCTGTTTTGGGGTGAGGGATGCGCTGGCGCTGACCTCGGGCGCTCTCGACGGGAGTGGCGAAGCGGTCGCGCTAGGACAGGTGGTTCACAACTCCAGAGCGCTTGAGCATCTGGAGACCAGAGGGCTGCGGCAGGTCTCAAACCTGCCGACCGAGTCGTCGGTCCCTGTGGTGGTGACGGCCCACGGGGCAACCCCGGAGCTCTTTGAGAGCGCGAGAAACCGTGGCCTCCAAATGGTCGACACCACCTGCCCCCTGGTCAAGCGCGTCCAGCGTCATGCCCAGGAGCTTAGGGAGCTGAATCTCCCCATAGTGGTGGTTGGCCACGCCGGGCATCAGGAGGTGGTCGGAGTGGTCGGCTGGGCCGGGGCTGCGGCAGGCGCGGAGGTCGCGGTGGTCGCCACAACTGAGGAGGCGGATGATCTCCCGTACCGGGAACGACGCGGGGTGGTGTGCCAGAGCACCTTTCCTCAGCACGAGTTTCGAAGAATCGCGGAGCGAATCCAGCTCCGCTCCGGGAGTTTGGAGATCCGCGACACCACCTGCCCGGTGGTCAACCAACGGCAGCGTGAGGCGACCTCCGACCTCTTGGAGCGAGTCGACGTGGTGGTGGTGGTGGGAGGCCGAGGGTCCGCAAACACCATGGCGCTGGCTTCGACCTGCGCAAGCCGACGCCCAACCCACCAGGTCGAATCGGCGTCAGAGGTGCGCGCGGAGTGGTTCCAAGAGGGACAGACCGTCGGGATAACTTCAGGAACGTCGACCCCAAGCTGGGTGGTTGACGAGGTAGAGGAGGTTTGCCGTGCTCTCTGAGCAGGGGGCTGCCGACCCGACCCAGCCTGTGAGCAACTCCGTTGCAGCGGCCGCCCAGATGGTCATGGGCCGCTACCAGGAACAGATCACGGATGGGTTGCGTTCTGCTTTGGAGATTCTCCCGGCGGAGGTGACCGACCCGAGCCAGTATCACCTGGGGCTGAAACCTGGTGCCAGGCCGGGCAAGGCGCTCCGACCCACTTTGACCATGCTCATTGCCGAGGGGCTGGGAGGGGTCGCGGAGTGGGCCCAGAAGCTGGGGGTGGCGGTCCAGCTGATCCACGACTTCTCGCTGGTACATGACGACATCGTGGACGAGGACCGTTCGCGCCGCGGACAACCGGCTCTTTGGGTGCGCGACGGGATGCCCACGGCGCTGAACACCGGTGACGCCCTCTTGACCGCTGCCTTTCTCACCGTCACTCGTTCTGGGGCGCCGCCCCGTCTCGTCCAACTTGCGGCAGATCTACTGGGCGCGGCGACCTTGGAGATGGTGGGCGGCCAGCAGGCCGATATCGAGGCCACCGGTAAGCCGCCGGCCGAGCTGTCAGCCTACTTGAGGATGATCGACCTCAAGACCGGGGCGTTGCTCGGCGCGGCCACCGGGATGGGTGCGGTTGCGGCGAGAGCGTCGTTGGAGGTGGTCTCGGCATGTGAGACCTTTGGACGGACCTTGGGGACGGCGTTTCAGCTTCGGGACGACACCCTCGGGGTCTTCGGCGACTCCGAGACCACAGGAAAACCCGTCGGCAACGACCTGCTCCGGCGCAAGCAGGGGCTCCCCCTGCTGCTGGCACTCAGCTGCCAAGGGGAGCTGGGGCGGGCGGCGCGCTCCTGGCTAGAGCCAGATGGCCTCTCTGTGGGCACCCTGCCCGCCGCGGTGGAGTTGCTTCGAGAAGGGGGTGTCGAGACCCGCTGCGCTGGGCTGACTACGACCTGGACCGAAAAGGCTCTGGGAGCGGCGGCGAAGTTGCCACTTGAGGCCCGGGTCGGCGAGGAGATTGAGCAACTCTGCCGCTGGCTCGGGGAGCGGTGGAGTTGACGCTGGACCTGAGGTCTGAGCCGACCGCCTGGGACGGGCTACGGCCCCGCCCAGAGCTAGCGCCCAACCTCCAGCGCGCGGTTGCCAAGCTGCTCTCCCAGCAGCGTCCCGACGGCTCCTGGATGGGAGAGCTGGAAAGCAACGCCGCGATCACCGCGGAATATCTGCTCATGAGGCGTTTCCTGGGAGTTGCCGACCCCGGTCGGGAGGCCTCCGCCGTTCGCTATCTCCGGGGGGAGCAGAACGCCGACGGCAGCTTCTCGATAGCCCCGGAGGTGGAGGGCGATGTGAGCATCACAACGGAGGTGTTCGTCGCCATGAGGGCGGCCGGTTTAGCGACCGACGACCCAGCCGTGGCTGCTGCCCTGGCATTCGTCGCCAGCCACGGAGGTGTACGGGCGACTCGGGTATTCACCCGGATCTGGCTGGCTCTGGCCGGGCTCTGGCCCTGGAGCGACCTCCCCGTCGTGCCCCCAGAGTGGCTCCTTCTACCCGGGAATCGCATCGGAAGCATCTACGACCTCGCCTCATGGGCGCGGGCGACCACGGTGCCGCTGGCGATCCTGCGCTCGCTGGAGACGGTCTTCCCCCTGGCTCTGCCCGCTGCCAGTGAGCTCCCGCCCGGGCCTCCTACCCCCAGCGCGGGCACCCTTACCTGGAGGTCGGTGGAGCGTCTTGTGAGGATCTACGGAAAGCTGCCCAAGGTCGGGCTGCGGCGGCTGGCCATGGGCGAGGCTGAGCGATGGATCCTGGAGCATCAGGAGCGTGATGGTTCCTGGGCTGGGATCCAACCACCGTGGGTTTATGGCCTCATGGCACTTGTGGCACGGGGTCACAGACTCACCGACCCGCCGGTCCAGAGAGGGCTGGAGGCGCTGGAGACATTCGGTATCCAGGATGAGCGGGGCTTCCGGCTCCAGGCCTGTGTGTCACCGGTTTGGGACACTGCCCTCGCACTTTGGGCTCTTCTCAACGCCGGGATGCCCCGGAATGATCCGAGCGTGCGCAAAGCGGTGGACTGGCTGGTCGCTCGCGAGGTGCAGAAGAAGGGTGATTGGGCGGTGCACCGCCCCAACGTGCCGCCTGGCGGCTGGCCCTTCGAGTTCTACAACGATCAATACCCGGACACCGATGACACCGCGGTCGTTCTCTGCGCCCTGGATGCCGCCGGCCACCACCGCGACGATGGGACTTCCGCAGGGGCGGCGATGAACAGGGCCCTCCGCTGGCTGGTGGCGATGCAGGGCTCGGACGGTGGCTATGCGGCCTTCGATGTCGACAACAACCGCAGCTGGGTTGAGCGGCTTCCCATCTCAGACTTTGGAGAGGTCCTGGACCCACCGTGCCCCGATGTCACAGCTCACGTCGTCGAGGCCTTCACCAGGTGCGGAGGTAGAGACCTCGCCATGGCCAAGTGGCGGGCTGTCTCCTGGCTCCGAAGCGCCGAGGAGGATGAGGGTGCCTACTTCGGAAGGTGGGGAGTGAACTATGTCTACGGAGGGGCCGCGGTGGGCACCGCCCTGGCCACCCTCGGCGAGCGTGCCGACCGCGAGAGACTGGCAAGGGTGGGCCGATGGGTGATGCGGCACCTTGGAGCAGATGGTGGATTCGGGGAGTCTGTCCTCTCCTACCACGACAGGAGCCATATCGGTCGGGGCGAACCCACCCCGTCCCAGACGGCGTGGGCCCTGCTGGCCCTCCAATCGAGCCTGCAGGCTGGAGGTGACCTGGATGGCGACGGCTCTTTGGCCGCGGCCGCGGATGCGGCGACCTCTTGGCTGGTTGCCCATCAGGAAGAGGACGGGGGATGGACCGATCAGCTCTTCACAGGGACCGGCTTTCCGAGAGCGTTCTATCTGCGCTACGGTATGTACGCGACCATCTTTCCAGTGATGGCGCTGGCGCGGGTGGTGAACCCCGATGCCGCGCTCCCCGATGGGTCGTAGCCGGCGGTGAACGCCACCAACGCTGCGGAGCTGCCCACCTACTCCAACTCAGAGCTGGCCGCAGCGCGCGCCCGGGAGAATTTCCCGATCGCCGCTTGGCTGTTCCGACCCAATCGGAGGGAGGCTAGGGCGGCCATCTACGGCTTCTGCCGCTTGGTTGACGATATCGGTGACGAGCGGCTGGGCGACCCCCGAGAACAGCTGGCCCTCTGCCAAGCTGAGCTGCGCGCCTGCTTCCAGGGAACGCCAAGTCACCCGGTTTTCGTGAGACTGCAACCGGTCATCCGTCGTTTCCGCCTCGCCCCCGACTGCTTCTCCCGGCTTATCGACGCCAACCTCCAAGACCAGGAGCTCGAGCGCTACGCCACCTGGGAGGAATTGGACAACTATTGCAGCCTCTCGGCTACCCCGGTCGGAGAACTGGTGCTGGCGCTGGAAGGGATCAGTGACCCAGTTCGGATCGGCCATTCCGACGCCATCTGTACCGGCCTTCAGCTGGCGAACATGTGGCAAGACGTCGCCTCCGACCGGCAAAGGGGGCGCCGCTACCTGCCGCTCGAGGTGCTGAGACAGCACGGTGTCTCCGAGGATGAGTGGGGCTCCGGCCGGCCCACCCCGGGAAACAGGGCGGCGGTCATGCATGGGGTGGGCAGGGCCAGGCGGCTGCTCCGGGAAGGTTGGCCGTTGGTGCACGAGGTGCCCGGCCTTATGAGGCTCGAGATGGCAACCTTCGTTCTATCAGGGCTGGCGGCCACCGATGCGGTTGTGGCCGCGGGGGACCGGGTCTTCACGGAGAAGGCCAGAATCCCGAAGCGAGAGCGGCAGCGTGTCCTGGTGCGCGCCGGGATCGCCTGGAGGAGCGCTGAGCCGCCCGTGAGCCGGTGACCGCCGACGACGATCTGACCGTCGCCTACCGCCGCTGTGCTCGGGAGGTACGCCGTTCGGCAGCCAATTTCTACTACGCCTTTCAGCTGCTCCCAGCTCGCAAGCGTCGCGCGCTGCACGCCGTCTACCGTTTCTGCCGCGGGGCCGATGACATCGCCGACGGCCCAGGGGCCGCCAGCCTAAGGCAGCGCCTACTGGAGGCCTACCGTGCCTCCTTACAGGCCGCCCTGGCCGGTCATCCCTCCGACCCTGGCTGGATGATTCTCGCGGACTCGGTCTCCAAATTCGACCTCGATCCCAAGAACCTAAATGAGGTGATAGACGGCTGCGCGCTCGACTGCGCTCCGCTCACAATCAGGAACGAGGCGGATCTGAAGCGCTACAGCTACGGGGTCGCCGGCGCGGTGGGGTTGCTCAGCGCACGCATCTTCGGGTACAGCTCCGCCGAGGTGGAGATCTACGCGGTAAGCCTGGGAGAGGCGATGCAGCTGACAAATATCCTCCGGGACCTCGCAGAGGACCTGGGCAACGGCCGCTGCTACCTGCCGTTGGACGAACTCGAACGCTTTTCGCTCACCCCATCGGACCTGGGGCTGGGGTTGGACGGTCCTCGAGCAGGTGGCTACCGTGCCCTGATGGCGCTGCAGGTGGACCGAGCCGCCGCACACTTCCGTGAGGGGCTCCGGTTGGTTGAGCTGGTGGACCGGGACGCCCGCGGATGTCCGGCTGCCCTCGCCGCGCTCTACCAGCGGCTCCTAAGTGAGATCAGAAGGCGGGACTTCGATGTCCAGTCATCCCGAGTGTCTCTCTCCCCCTCCCGCAAGGTCGGTCTGGCGATGGGCGCCTGGCTGCGCGCAACACTCACCACTTGAAAGACATGGGCCGGGGCGGCCGTGGGACGGTTCTGGTCATCGGCGGTGGGCTGGCGGGAGTCAGCTGCGCGCTCAAGCTCTCGGACGCTGGACACCAAGTCCAACTGATTGAACGCTCCGGGCAGTTGGGAGGCTTGTGTCGATCAGTTCCCGACCCACTGATGGGTCGCGTCGACACGGGACAGCACGTATACCTTGGGTGCTGCTCATCTCTCGAGGCGCTACTAGGTCGGCTGAACGTCCGCCCCGCCCTGCGCCAGCGGCGCCTGGGGCTGCAGGTGGTTGACCGAGCGACGGCCGTCAGCCGTGGCCTTGGTGCGGCGCCTCTCCCCGCCCCACTTCACCTTCTCCCCGTCCTCGGGATGTGGCCGGGGCTGGGAGTGTCAGCGCTGCCGGCAGCGTCCCGCGTGGCTGGGGCGCTGCGGTCCTGGTCGGTTGAGGAGCTGGACTCGGTGCCGGCTCTCGGATGGTTGCAGAGCCTCGGCCAGAGCCCGAAGATGATCGCCCGGCTCTGGGACCCATTTCTGGTTGCCGCCTGCAATGTGAGTCTGGAGAAATGCAGCGCCGCCACGGCCGCCCAAGTGATCGCCGAAGGGCTGCTGAGATCCTCCCAGGGTGCCGCGCTTAGGGTCCCTGGAACGGACCTCACCAGCTGGCTGAGCGGCCCCGCGGAGCGCGCCCTCCGAATGGCCGGGGTCGCTGTCAGGCTGCGATTCCGGGCCGCCGCCCTCAGATTCGACGATGAGGGGAAGGTGGTGGCCAGTGAAGCCGGTGGCGGATCAGTCGCGGCGGACCGACTGGTGCTGGCGACGTCGGCAAGGCACGCCCACCGACTCCTGGAAGGGGCCGGAGTGAACGATCCTGCGCTGAAGCGTGCCGCTGATCTCCCCGATTCCCCGATCGTTAACGTCCACCTCTTCACCGATCGACCATTCCTTCCCGCCCCTGTGGTGGTGGTCCCAGACTCACCCCTGCAATGGTTGTTCGACAGGTCAGCGCTGAGCTCGGAGGGGGGTGGTGATCCCGGCCTGTTTCATTCGGCGATCTCACTGTCGGCTGCGGAGGCATGGGTGGCGGTGGCGGAGGACGCCTTGGTGGAGCGGATGTGGAGTTTATGCCGCACCACTTTTCCGGCGGCGGCGCGAACCCATCTGAGGTCGTCCCGGGTCACCCGGGAAGCGCATGCCACCTTCGCTCCCGTTCCTGGGTCGGCCGCTTCCCGGCCGGGACCCGTCAGCTCGGTCCAGGGGGTCTTTCTGGCGGGCAGCTGGACCAAAACCGGCTGGCCGGCGACGATGGAGGGAGCGGTCCGCAGCGGGAATGCCGCAGCGGCCGCGCTGGGATAGGAACGGCGATCAGGACAGAGCTCATGCTGCCCGGCCCCTGCCCCTAGGGCTGGCTCAGGAGGCAGTCGGCCACCCCCGCAACCGCCACTTTGAGCGACCTGAGCGCCTCCCGTTGACGAGCTCCGGTTTTCAAGAGTTCGCCGACAATGCCAGGCCTTCGGACCAGCAGCCGCAGAGTCTTAGTCCAACTGGGGCGACGCGCGCCGAGGGACAGCAGCTGAACCGCGGCTCCAAGGGGGTGCTCCGGTGTGTCCAGCACCACCCGAACGCCGGCAACGGAGAGCCCCGGGGTTTCGGCCCAGGCGGCGGTTTCCATCTCGACTAGCTGGATCCCGAGCTCCAGCAGCCTGCGCCGCTCCGACCCCTCGTCCGCCACCGCTGCAACCGTGGCCATCCTGCACCTGCGGCCCACCCTCGCGGCAATCAGCCGGCTGACCAGTGACTGGTCAAGGCCCACCCAGCTCAGCTTCCCGGTCAACACCGACTCGCAGACACCTGTGTCCCCGAGCTCCCATCCCGGACCGCAGGCGCCGGCCACGCCGGCCACGACCACTGACGTACCGGTGATTGCGGAGTCAGCTGCGAACCGAGCGGCATCTGGCCCAATTCCTGTCTCCCACACCTCGATCGGCTGGCTGGAGTGCCGCCACCGGGACTGCCCACGAGCTGGCGCTCTGAGCCAGCGCCCAGGCACGGCGGCGCGGGCGGCCCTGCCCTCAGCGCTCAGAGCGCAGGCGATGATGAGGGGTGTGGCTGAGAGGGCCGACCATACGGGCCTGGTCTGCCACGCAGCGACAGCCACCAGGGCAAGTAGCGCCAGGCAGGCCAGGGCAGCTGGCGCCACCCCGAGCAGCACCGCCAGGACCGTGCTCTGGGCAACGACTGCCAAAAGCAGCCCACCGCTGATGACGACCGCCGCCTTCCCGGCTTTGTGAGCGTTCCCCAGGGAGAGCAGGAGCCAGAGCTGAAGTGCCAATCCCACCGCCAGCCAACCAACGTAGTTGAGCAGGGTCACTCCAAACCAGACCCCTCTCCCCGGCGGGTATGAGTAGATCGAACCGAGAAACCAGTGAGCCCCACGAAGGGCGACCGGATCGACCACCACATCGAGGGCCACCATCGCCACCGCTCCCAGGAGAACTCGCCGGTAGCCGCGAACACCCAGGTGGCCGAGCAGGGTGAATGCACAGAAGGCGAGCCAGGTGAAGCTCAGACTGTCAAAGAGGGGAACTCCGAGAACGCGCCAGTCGTGGGAGAGTCCCCCGGAGCGATACCGGTAGACTCCAAATGGGATGCCCGGCCCGGCTGTAGAACCCCACTCGGCAGCGAAGGCGATTGCCCATCCTCCAACCAGCAGCAGGGCCGCCCGACGCCACCCGTAGAGCCTCCAGACTGTGGCACTCACCACCAGCCAAGGGAGGAACGAGTACCAGCGCCCCGCCAGCGGCAGTATCCAGTCGGGCAAGTCAGCCGACCACAGGATGTGAGGAATCGGAGAATTCGGCGACGGCCTCAGAGAGGGCGCGGGCAAGATTTCCCGGCGACCAATCCAGCTCCGTCCTGGCGCGCCGCGAGTCGACCCACATCGGGTGGGACGCCATCCTCACCGAGGTCAGGGAGATCGCGGGCGGACGCCGAAGCAGCCTTGCCGCAGCCTCGCTGGCGACGGCCGCAAGATATGCGGCACCCAGCGGGACCCGCCACCGCGGAGGAGCGACCCCGGCCAGCGAAGCGATTCGACCGAGCAGCTCTTCCAAGGTGAGATTCTGGTCCCCCAGGATGTAACTGCGCCCTGGGACCCCCCGCTCCAAAGCCAGCACGTGGCCAGCGCCGACGGCCTCCACATCCACCAAATTGAGGCCGGTGTCGATGACCGCGGGGATTCGGCCGCGCAGAAAGTCTCGGATGGTCGCTCCCGTGGGAGTCGGACGGAGGTCGCCCGAGCCGACCGGGGTGCTGGGCTGGACGATCACCACCTGTGGCTCCGACCAGCCAAGGGCGAGCTGTTCTGCAGCCCACTTGGAACGCTTGTATGGTCCGGCGAGCTTCGACGCGTCCGTCTCCCTGTCCAATTCCGTGCAGGGCACTCCTGATTTGTCGAAAGCGAGAGTGCCCACCGTGCTGCAGTGAACCACCCGCCCAACCCCGGCTCGGCGAGCGGCAAGGAGCAGGTTGAGGGTTCCACCCAGGTTGGTGCGGATCATGGCGGCGGCGTCACAGGGGACCAGAGCCAGACGGTAGTCGGCCGCGCAGTGGATGACGGCCTGGCATCCTCGGACCGCGCCCTCTAGGGAGGACAGGTCGTCGATGTCCCCAATCACGACCTGCACGGGGTCGGCGGCCCCAAGACCGGTCGGCTTTCGTGCCAGGATCCGAGGCTGGTACCCACCGCTGAGGAGGGACCTGACCACCGCCTTACCAACGAAGCCGGAACCACCCGTGACCAGGACGACACCCTTTTGTAGATGCGGAGCCGAGGTCACGGCAGAGGACCCAAGGGCAACGTGGTCGGCTGGAGGGTGTAGCCGCCGTTCCGATGGGTGAGCAGTAGTCGGGGCCGACTCGGATCAACTTCGAGCTTCTGCCTGAGCCGGTGGATGCACATGGTGACCGCAGCGGAGGTGGACTTTGGGTCTCCGCCCCAGGCCCCTTCGATGATCTGATCCCGGGAGAGCACCAGTCCAGAGTTCACCGCCAGATACTCGAGCAGATCCGCCTCCCGCGGGCTCAATGGGTGGCCTCTCCCGTTAATTAGAGCGGATCGGTGGGACGGGTCAACCAGAAGTCGGCCGACCTCTATGACCCGCCCGGCGCCGCGACGCTCCGACTGGCGACGGCGAAAAATCGCCTTGAAGGTCGCCTTGAGAATCGCCGGCGGATAGGGTTTGGGAAGCACGTAATCGGCCCCGGCCTCCATCAGGGCGGCAGCCTCTTGGAGCTCGGGGCTGGCGACCACCAGCGGCGCGGTCGACATGCTGCGAACTGACTCCACGCCACTCACCCCGCGCAGCAACGCCCGGTCCGCGAATATGGCGGCAGGAGCATCGCTGCGTACCCGCTGCCACAGCTGATCAGGGGTGGCCGCAACCACTGGGTCCAGCCCCGGAAGCTGGGCGAGGAGGTGCCCGGCGAGGTCCGCGTAATCTCGGTCTGACTCCAAAATCACCACCAGCATTACGCTATTTTCCGTTAGCCAGGGCCGATGTTCGGTGCAGCCGGGTCTTCCCGGAGGAGGGGACTTCATGAAGAGGGTGGTTGTCGAGCAAATCGTGGAACAGTTGGGCTTCCTCGACCCGGTCGCTGACGGCTTGCAGAAGTTGGTAGGGAGGGGACTTGCGGCCGGCGGCCCAGCGGCGGCCAGGACCAAGGACCTTCTGAACGGACGGTTGTTGGGACATCCTCTTCACCCCGCTCTGACCGACCTCCCAATCGGCGCCTGGAGTTGTAGCACC
>DAHVDN010000002.1:0-15580 GCA_027313505.1 Candidatus Dormiibacterota bacterium | reverse complement strand
TTGGAGCCTTCCTCGGAGGGGACCTGGTCTTCCGTTTGGGGACCCAGGTCAACCGCAACGCCTGGATTGGCGGGCCGACGAAGTGGACTGAGATTGCGAGCGCGGAAGAGCTCCCGGCTGGAGCGCTGATCCGGCATCAGCGCGAAGGGGCTGAGATCCTCCTGGCCAGGGTCGGCGGTGAGGTCTGCGCGGTGTCCGCGGTGTGTTCACACGCTGGCGGTCCGCTCCAAGAGGGAGAGGTTCGAGATGGTGAGGTCACCTGTCCATGGCACGGGTCTCGTTTCGACCTCAGGTCGGGGGCGGTGACTCAGGGGCCGGCCAGCTTGGCCCTGCCGACCTTCGAAACCAGGACCACCGAGGATGGCAAGATTGAGGTCCGCAAGCGCTCGACATGAAGCTTGGCGGTTCTTGGTGGGTCCGTCTAAGGCCACGATACGGCAGCTCGAGCCACCTGGTCGGCCAGGGCGGACGTAATCTCCGTACTCCAGCCGACTCGCTGGTCGCGACGTGGGACGCCGGGCCATCGGGCGTGGCTGGTCTTCCATCCTGGGCTCGACCGAGGGGAAGGCGGATCGTGAGCCACCAACCTTCACGCGAATTGGACAGCTTCGACGCTAGGACCAAAGCCGGGGGGCAGGAAGCCGCCATTGATTGACAATCCCCGCCCGTCCGCGAGCCCTTCTGCGGACATCGACTCATTTGAAGCGGCCCATGAGATGCTCCTCAAGGCCGCCTCAATCTGTGTGCTTACCGGAGCCGGCATCTCCGCCGCGTCGGGCATCCCGGACTTTCGCGGACGGGAAGGCCTTTGGACCCGAGATCCGACAGCGGCCAGGCTGAGCACGCTAGCCCACTATTTGGGCAACCGCCAGGCGAGGGTGGATGCCTGGCGCCTGCGGGCCCGGTCTGTGACCCCCGCTGCCCAGCCGAACCCGGGCCACCTGGCGCTGGTCGACCTGGAGCACCAAGGTCGACTGAAAATGTTGGTCACGCAGAACGTGGACGGGCTCCACCTGCTCGCGGGCACTTCGGAGGAAAGGCTGGTCGAACTTCACGGGTCTCTCCGTAGGTACTTGTGTCTCAACTGCGGCGTCGGCGGCCCCATGGCTGAGGTGCTGGAGAGGGTCAGGGCCGGTGAGGACGACCCTTCGTGCCGGGTCTGTGGCGGCATGCTCAAGTCAGCTGCGGTCTCCTTCGGACAGCGGGTCCCCCACAGAGAGCTCGAACGCGCCGAGTCCGCTGTCGGCTCCTGCGACCTGCTCTTGACCGTCGGCAGCAGGCTGGAGGTCTTTCCGGCCGCAGGGCTGCCGGCGCTGGCGCTCAGAGGAGGGGCCAAACTGCTGATCGTGAACCAGGAGGGTACCCGCTTCGACCGATTGGCATCGGCAGTGATCAGCACCGACATCGGCCACGCTCTACCCGCTCTGCTGGCCCCTTGATGGGTCTGCGTCTGGCGCCAACCAGGCTGGAGTGGGCGGGAGCCCCGCCATTGCCAGGGCACACGCGGTAGCGGCAACAGGCATCTGCTCCAGATCGTAGCCGCCCTCCAGGATGGTGGCTATCCGCCCTGCGCAGACCTCGGATGCCAGCTCCACCAGGTGCTCCAGCGCGGTGGCGTAAGCACTCCAACAGAGGTCCAGGCTGGCCAGAGGATCTGTGGCCAGAGCATCGAAGCCGCAGCTCACCAAAATCAGCTGCGGGGAGTGCTCCCGGACCTTCGGCACGACCTCTCGGTCCAGCGCCGCAAGCCAGGTCTCGTCTCCGGACCCAGGGGGAAGTGGAATGTTCAGGGTCTTGCCTGACCCCGCTCCATCACCCCTCTCCCCGGCGCTTCCGGTGCCCGGATAGAGCGGGGACTGATGCAGCGAGCAGTAGAGAACATCGGAGTCCGTCCAGAAAGCGTCCTGGGTGCCATTTCCATGGTGGACGTCAAGGTCAATGATGGCGATCCGGTCCAACGCCAGCCGTCGCTGGACCCTTCGGGCGGCGATGGCGATGTTGTTGAACAGACAGAAGCCCATCGCCCTATCCGGGGTGGCGTGGTGCCCCGGTGGCCGCACCAGGGCGAACGCTGGCACGACGGTGCGGCCACACGCGAGCTCAGCGGCCGCGATCGCCGCGCCAGCGGCTTCCAGCCCAATCTCATAGGAGGACGGGGTGCAATAGGTGTCCGAGTCGATCCAACCCCCGCCCTGCATGGCCAACTCCTGGATGAAGTCGACGTGGGCGCCGGTGTGCACCAGGAGGAGGTCTTCCTCGTCAGCCGGATCTGCACCTCTCCACCACTCGTCCAGGAGTCGGGGATCACGGCGAAGACCAGCTGTGATCGCGCGCAGCCGATCGGCAGACTCCGGGTGGCCCCAGCTGTCATGGCCAAGGAAGATGGGATCGTAGAGCAGCGCCAGGGGAGGAGACGGTCGGGGTCCATCCGGACCGCCTGACATGACTGGGGCGATCACTATTGATCCAGGGAGAGCACCATCTGGGGGGCGGCGATCCGATGGTCCGCCTTGGTGGGTCGAACCGCAGTCCCGACCGCGAAGAACTCGATGACGTGACTGCCCCAGCCGTGGTTGTTCTCCTTGATCTGAGCCCCCACTATCCCCTCTGCGGAAACCTCCTCGGCTTCTGTTTGCATCCTCTCCATGGCCAGCTCGCGCGCGTCGTAGAGCGCCTGGGTGAAGTTCGGCATCTCCTGGTTCTGACCCATTTTCCGCATCCACTGACCCAGCCCCTGGTGGGCGACGTGGTAGACGCAAGAACCCATCACCAGTGCCAGCGGAGCGTAGCCCGCCTGCAGCAGTGTCCAGAAGTCCTGACCAGATAGGTCGGATGTGAAAGGCTTCCCCTTGGGAGTCTTCATGGTCCCCTGCTGGCTGCGAACCGCGGTCCCGACTGCCATGAACTCCGCCAGTCCCTGTCCCCACTCGTAGCGGTTTATGTCCAGCCGCACGCCGACGATCCCGTCAGCTCCGAGCACGTCCGCCTCCTCCTCCATCCGGCTCATCGCCAGCTCCCGCGCCTGGTACATCGCCTGGCTCAGGACCTGCAGCTCCTGGTTCTGACCATAGTTGGCGATCTGGAGGCCGATGTGATAGATCGAGCTCCCCACCACCAGCCCGACGGGCTCGAATCCCGCCTCCTTTACCAGCAGGAATTCCGATATGGAGAGGTCGCTGGTGAACAGCTTGCGATGTCCCTCCGTACCCCGCATCTCCCGGAGCCGATTCATCGCGTCCTGAGGGATCTCCGGTTGTCCGGGCTGACTCACAGCCGGCTGGTCGGTCATTTACTTGCCTCCTTCATGGGCGTAGGGGTATCACCATCTTCGGGCGGCCAATCGCAGTGGGCTTCGACAGGGCTGATACAGCGGTACCCAGGATCACCCACTCCACTATCCGGCCGCCCACGGTCTCCGACCCGGTCGGGAATTCAAGGATATGAGACTCGATCTCGACGCCAACCACACCACTGGCCCCTGCCTCCGCCGCCTCCTGAGCCATCCGGCGTCGGCCATGGTCCTGGGCCCGGTGCAGCGCAAGGCTGTAGCTCGTCACCTCCTGGTTGCTCCAAGCGGAGACGCCAAATCCTCCCATCCGGCCCATCCCGCCGCCAAAGAAGGCGACCGCCTGAAAGGCGCTGGCACCCATCACCAGGCTCACCGGCTCATAACCGGATGCGAGCAGCTTGGACAGGTCCTGCCCACTCAAGGTGGAGGTGAACGGCGGCCCCTGGCGCTGGTGGCCGTCCTTGGCAACCGCGGTCCCGATGACGGTGAACTCGGCCATCCCGGTGGCCCACTCCCATCGGTTGATCCTCAGCCGTACGCCGACCACACCCTCTGCACCGAGGCCCTGAGCTTCCAGCATGAGCCGGCGGATTGCTCTCTCCCGGGCCTCCCTTAAAGCGGAGGTGAGGCTGGTGTTCTCCTGAGGCTCCATCGCCCCTAGGTTCATCCCGTAGAGGCCACCGCCAATACTGTTGTAGCCGGTGTAGATCCACCCCATGCGGTACAGCGAGCTCCCCAGGACCATCGCCAGCGGACGGTAGCCGACAGCCCGAAGGGCGGCGAGCTCGTCAACAGATAGGTCGGATGTGTAGGCGCCCCTCGACTCCGCCTGCCGCTGGATGCGCTCCTGGGCTTCCAGGGGTATACCCCCGGACTCGACCATCTGCCGACTGCGCTCGGCGCGAGCCAGTTGCTCCGGGGTCGGACCAGTCCCGGTTCCACCTCCGCCGCGGAAGAAGCGCACTGTAAATCAGCCTAGCAGACGCTCCAGCGCCTGGCGGTCGGCGGAACTCTCCTGGCTCTGCTTGACCAGAGCGGCTGTCAGCTCGGCAACCCAACCGTCCAGGCTCAGCACGTCACTCTTGAGGGTGATCCCCCTCACCACCTTGGTGCGCTTGGCGACCACAGCACCACGCTCTCTCAGGAGCTCGAAGTGATTGTCGCCCAGCTCCACCTGGATCCGTCGGACGCTCTTGTTCCGGCGCAGCATTCCTCCGCCCTGGTAATCCACCCTGGCCCTTCCCGGAAGCGCACCCTCGAACTTGGATGCCAGGACCTCCAGAAAGGTGCTGAGGTCGCTTGAGTCCGCTCTCAGGGAGGACGCCAGTCGCTCAAAGTCCTGATCGGGGTCTGCCAGAGGACCAATTTCATTCATGCTTCGGGGCCGAATATACCGCTTGCAGACCGATGCACCGAAGCCAGGATTTGTCAAGCCCCTTCACAAACGGGCTCGGAGTCCTTAATCTTGCCCGCAATAGGGATCGAGGGCGGGTGAAGGGTTCCAGGTAACCCGTTCCTCTTAGTACACGCAGGGAGGTGTTCGCATATGGCTGCTGCAGCCAAACCTGACTACGAGGCTGCTGACCGCAAGCTAGACCGGCACATGTCGGTCTGGCAGCTCTTCTTCCTCTCGATGGGAGGGATCATCGGCTCCGGATGGCTCTTCGCGGCCATCGCGTCCGCGTCGGTGGCGGGACCTGGCGCGATCGTCTCCTGGATCGTGGGCGGCGTACTCGTCTTGTTCGTCGCCCTCAACTACGCGGAGGTCGCGGGCATGATGCCGCGCAGCGGTGCGATCGTGCGGTACCCGCACCTCACTCACGGTGGCTACACCGGTTTCATCCTGGGCTGGACGTATCTGCTGTCTGCCGTCAGCGTCCCGGCAATTGAAGCGGAAGCGGTTGTCACCTACGCCAGCTCCTACATCCATGGAATCATTAATCCCAACACCACGGAGCTCAGCTGGCCAGGGGGAATCCTCTTCGGCATCGGGTTGATGATCCTGTTCTTCATCATCAACTACGTCGGGATCCGGTTCATGAGCCAGTTCAACGCATTCGTCACTGGGTGGAAGTTCATCATTCCGGGCTTCACCATCATCCTGCTGCTGGTCTTGGACCTCCACACCAAGAACTTCGGAAGCTACGGAGGATTCTTCCCACTGGGCACCCAGCCAGTACTGGGAGCGGTCGCGTCCACAGGAATCGTCTTCTCGTACCTCGGATTCCGCCAGGCGCTTGACTTTGGCGGAGAGGCCAGGAACCCCCAGCGCGACGTTCCGATGGCGACAATCGCATCGGTGCTGGCGGGTATGTTCATCTACGTGCTGCTGCAGGTGGCCTTCACAGGGGGCATCAACTGGGGCTTCTTCCACGTACAGGTCGGGGACTGGGCGAAGCTCCTGGCCCCCGGCAGCTCCGCAGCGGACGCGCCCTTCTACATCCTCATGAAGGGGTCGGGGACCGCTCTGCTGGGCGGGTTCGCAACTCTCCTTCTGATCGACGCCTTCGTCTCTCCCACTGGCACCGGATACATCTACCTTGGGACCTCTTCGCGTACCGTGTACGGACTGTCCGTGGTGGGCTACCTGCCCAAACAGTTCCAGGGGATCACGGCCCGGTTCAAGATCCCGTGGCTGGCACTCGTAGCTTCTACAGTGGTCGGCTGCCTATTCTTCCTTCCCCTTCCCAGCTGGTATGAGCTGGTGGGGATCATCACCTCAGCCACCGTGCTGACCTACATCATGGGTGGCATCGGGTTGCCCATCCTGCGGCGCACGGCAGGCTCTCTCTCCCGCCCGTTCCGACTCTGGGGCTCGGAGATCCTCTCCCCTATCGGCTTCTTGGGTGCGGCTCTGATCGTCTACTGGGCTGGCTTCTTCACCCTGGCGATCGTCTTCGCCGCTGTCTTCGTGGCCCTGCCACTTTTCGTGTGGTTCTACGCACCGATGCGCGGATGGATCAATCCCGTCGCCGGAGGAGTCTTGGGGCTGGTCTTCCTACTTCTCTGGGTAATCGTTCAGCGGTGGGGGCAATACGCGCTGGTAGCCGTCCCTGCCAAAGTCGCTCATCCGCAATTTGGCGTCTTCTACTTCGTCACGATCTGCCTGATCGTGGGCTTCACAGGGGTCCTCTGGTACCTCTCCAATGAGGAAGGACGTAAGGCGGTCAGCAGCACCTGGTGGCTGATCTTCTTCCTTCTCTCCATGTTCGCCATCTCCTATTACGGGGCCTACGGAGCAGCTGGCAGCCAGGGCGCACCGGCGACCGTCGGCATCCCGTTCCCGGCGGACATCTTGGCGGTGATCATGACCAGCCTTCTCGCCTACGGGTGGGCGGTCCACAGCGGCTATGAGACCGAGGAGATCGCCGCGATTGTCCTGTCCGGCTCCGGTCTCGTCGGCCAGGGGCCGATCGGGCAGGTTGGCCCAACCCCGCAATCTGCGGGAGCACCAGCGCCCAACCCACAGCCTGGAGGCTGAGCTGACCCATCTCTGACGGCTCCCACCTGGAAGGGGGCCGAGGGGCCGGCACGGGATCATCCCGTGCCGGCCCCAACTCGTTTCTGAACTCAGTCGCACCGCTAGCGAAGTCGGTCGGTCCGGACAAAGCAGCTATATTCAATCGCGATGGGCATCGCTGAATCGGATCCACCTGTTGGGGTCAGTGGGTGGCGGCGGCTGTTGGTCGAGTCGAAGCGCCCCGACTCGATAGCACGCAAACCCAATGCCCACTGGTATGTGGTGGGTACTGTGTGCGTGGGGGCGTTCATGGGACAGCTGGACGCCAGCATCGTGGTCCTGGCGCTTCCCGTCCTCAGGACCAGCTTCCACAGCAGCCTCGGAGCTGTGGAATGGGTCTCCCTCGCCTACCTCCTGGTGTTGGTGGCGATGGTGACCGCGGTGGGCCGCTTTGCCGACATGGTCGGACGAAAGCTGCTCTACGTCTACGGCTTTGGAATCTTCATCATCGGCACCGCCCTCTGCGCATTCGCCCCCAGCCTCATCCTGCTCGACGTCTTCAGGGTGCTCCAGGGATTCGGGGCCGCCATGCTCCAGGCCAACAGCGTGGCCCTCATCGTTCAGGCAATGCCTCCCACGAAGCTGGGCAAGGCAATAGGGGTGCAGGGAGCGGCTCAGGCCCTCGGCCTGTCCCTCGGCCCGGCGGTGGGCGGGTTCCTCCTGGTCTTGGGAGGGTGGCGTCTCATCTTCCTGGTGAACATACCGGCCGGGCTACTAGGGATGGCGCTGGGGTGGTTTCTGCTCCCTAGAAGCCGACATCTGGCTCAGCGGGAACCCATCGACTGGTGGGGGATTGCCACCTTCGTGGCCGCCATCTCCGGGCTTCTGCTGGCGCTGTCGTTTGGCAACGACACCGGCTGGCTCTCCCCTCAGATCCTCGCCTTTTTCGCGGCGGCGGTGGTTTTCGGCGGCCTCTTCATCCATAGGGAGCTTCACACCCCGGCTCCAATGATGCAGCTCAGCCTCTTCAAGGTAGCGCCCTTCTCCGCGGGCATCTCCTCAGGACTGCTCTCATACCTGGCCCTCTTCGGGCTGCTGCTGGTGCTTCCCTTCTACCTCAAGTACTCCGGCCATGAGAGTTCGGCCCAGGCCGGACTGGAGCTCATCGTGCTGCCGGTGGCGCTGGGGATCGCGGCTCCCTTCGCAGGCAACCTGGCCGACCGCATCGGCGCCCAGCCGCTTACCGTGGGCGGCATGGTGCTTCTGGCCGGGAGCATGGTGGCAATAGCGGTGCATCCTGTGACCGGGATCGTTTTGCTGGTCGAGCTGGGGGTGGCGGGGATTGGGCTGGGCATGTTCACCCCACCCAACAACGCCGCCATCATGGGGTCCGCCCCCCGTGAGCATTCGGGGATGGCGAGCGGCGTTCTGAACATGACCAGAGGACTGGGAACCTCGTTAGGGGTTGCGATGACCGGCCTCATCTTCGGGCTCGCGCTGGGGGCGGGAGCCGGAGCGGCCAAGTCGGCCTCGGACAACACCCATGGGTTGGTGGCGGCGGCAATCTTCCTCGCGGTCATCGCTGTGGCCGCTGCGGGCCTCGCCGGTCTGCGGGGTAGGACCAGGCTCAACAGCGACCCGACCCTGACTGCGGAGGGGTGACGGGAACCCAGTCCGCCTGCGCTACGACCTCACTCTCTGGGAGTATGTGCCGATGCTGACCAACCCCAGGCCCGCCAGGAGCGACCGGCGCGGCACCTGGCTGACGGCCGCCATCTCGGTCGCGGCGCTAGCAGCGCTCTTCGCAGTCCGGCAGCAGATCCTGGACCTGGTTCCCAAGGGCGACCAGCTGTTGGTGCAACTGGGAATCTTCCTGTTGGCGGTCGCGCTGGGGGGGCTGGCGATCCGGGCATTCATCTCCCGAGTCTTCTCGCACCTGAAGGGGACGTCCCTCTACGGCTGGCGTCCGGTCGCCACCTGGTGCCTCTATGTCGTGCTGGGCCTGGGAGTCCTCTCTGCCCTCCAGATAAACCTCACAGGACTCCTGGCCGCCGGAGCGATCCTAGGGGTGGTCGTCGGGGTCGCCGCCCAAACATCTCTGGGCAGCGTCTTTGCAGGGCTGGTGCTGCTGATGGCGCGACCTTTCGTGGTCGGCAACTGGGTCCACATCCGCACCTACCTCTTCGGCGGCATCGAGTACTCGGGGATAGTGACCCACATCGGGGTTGTCTACACCACGGTCGACGTCGGGGGACGGCCGGTACGGATCCCCAACAGCGGGGTCCTGATGGCGGCGCTGACCGTGACCCACATTCCACTTCAGGTGGACATCGAGCTACAGCTTGCACCGGAGACCTCGCTGGACCAACTCGGCCAACGGTTGGAGCGCAGGCTCCACCTGCGACCCGGCGAGACCGTCAGCCTGCACCCCGTCCGGCTCCAGGCTCAGGAGGGCGGACAGCTGAGCTGCCAGCTCCAGATCCGCAGCCACCTGCCGGTGGACCTGGCCCTTGTCAGCCAGGTGATCTTGGGCAAGGAACAGCCGCCACCGGCGGCCCCCATTGGCTGAGGACCGGTACCGCTGGGCAGAGCCCGGCCTAGATGAGGTCGCCGACGGGGTTTTCCGGTGCCCACTGCCACTTCCTGGTGACGCGCTCAGAGCGGTCAACTCCTACCTGCTGCGCGGTGATCGCGGGTGGACCTTCATTGATTGCGGCTGGGATCGGCCCGAAAGCCGAGCCGGTCTCGAGGACGCCATGACCCACCTGGGGTCCTCGCTGCGAGAGGTCTCGACCATCTTTGCCACCCACGTCCATCGGGACCATCTTGGGGCCGCCGGTTGGATCCGTTCGGAATCCGGTGCGTGGCTGACCCTGGGGCTTGGCGATCGCGACACTCAGCTCGCGTTCGCCGGTGATCCCGCCTCCGCGCGCCGGTCCTCCCTCGACCGCCTCCATTACTGTTCGGCGGAGGACGTGGCAGCCCTTCTGGTCGAGGAAGCAAGGGGACGGGCCGAGGACTCGTGGGTGCCGCCGGCCCCCGACATATATTTGAAGGGCGGCGAACTTCTGCTTCCTGGCGGTTTCGAACTTCAGGTGCTGGCCACCCCGGGCCACACCCGAGGGCATCTGTGCCTTTTCGACAGTTCCCGCAAGCTCCTCTTCGCCGGCGACCATGTGCTCCCCCAGATCACCCCCTCGCTGGGAGTGGAGCTGCCTGCCGGTGACAGCCCATTGGCCCGTTTCATGGAGTCGCTGGAACTGGTACGGGAGCTGCCCGCCGAGCTGGTGCTGCCCGCCCACGGGCCCACATTCCAGGGGCTGCGCGGGCGGGTGGATGAGCTCCTGGATCACCATCGAGCGCGACTGAACAGCTGCCTGGAGGTGGTTAGTGGCCGGGGAAGCACCCCGCGACAGGTGGCGGAAGCCCTGCCCTGGACCAGGCGCCGGAAGCGCTTCTCGGAGCTCGACCCGTTCAATCAGATGCTCGCGGTGTTCGAGTCCGAGGCGCACTTGCTGGTTCTCGCGGAGCGTGCTCAACTGGTGGCAGAAATATCGGACGGCTCAGTGCGCTACCTTTCGGCTGCATCCGGCGGCCGACCGACAGCTGGCCAATAAGGGAGGATCGTGGTGGCGTCAGCCGACAGGGAGCTGTTCCAAAGCGTGGACCCCGCTACCGAAGAGGTGGTCGGGGAGTACGAAGCGATGTCGGCAGTGGAGGTTGCCGAGGTTATCGCGCTGGCACACAGCGCCTTCGAACACAACTCCCGGCAACCTCTCTCCTGGCGCTCCGAGCGCATGCTCGCGTTGGCGGAAGGCTTGCGGAGGAATGCGGAGGACCTCGCCCAGCTGGTGACAAAGGAGATGGGCAAGCCCATAGGAGAGGCTAGAGCGGAGGTGGAGAAGTGCGCCATCTCCTGTCAGTTCTTCGCCCACCAGGCGGAGCAGTTCCTGGCGGATCAGCCGATGCCTTCGGATTCACCTCGAAGTTTTGTGGCCTTCCGCCCTCTGGGAGTGGTCCTGGCGATCATGCCTTGGAACTTTCCCCTCTGGCAGGTGATCCGCTTTGTCGCGCCGGCGCTGATGGCTGGAAACAGCGGGCTCCTGAAGCATTCCCCAACCACCTTTGGTTGTGCCAAGGCGTTGGAACTGCTGGTCGAGGGGGCCGGGTTTCCCAGAGGTTCCCTCGCCTGCCTCATCATCGGCACTGACCCAATCCCCGAGATAATCGCCGACGAAAGGGTGAGGGCCGTGACCCTCACCGGAAGCGACCGCGCCGGTAGCCGGGTTGCCGAGATGGCGGGAAAGGCTCTGAAGAAGTCGGTGCTGGAGCTCGGGGGATCCGACTTCTTCCTGGTCCTTGGCGATGCTGACCTGGCTCAGGCGGCGGATATTGGGGTGCGGGCGCGTTTCCAGAACGCCGGGCAGAGCTGCATCGCCGCCAAGCGGTTTCTGGTCGCCGAGGAGGTGGCGGACGAGTACTTCGACCGATTCCGGACGCTGGCCGCGTCGATGGTGGTCGGGGACCCGCGGGACCCCTCGGTGAGGATGGGTCCGATGGCCCGACGCGACCTGCGCGACAAGCTTCACGACCAGGTGCTCCGCTCCAAGGCTGAAGGGGCGGTGGTCGCTCTTGGGGGGATCCGACCTGAAGGTCCGGGATTCTTCTACCCGGCCACCCTGCTCCGGTCGGTTGCCCCATCGATGCCAGCCTTCCTCGAGGAGACCTTCGGCCCGGTGGCCTCCTTCACCACCTTTGCCACCGAGGAGGAGGCGATCAGGCTCGCCAACCATCCCAGCTACGGGCTCGGGGGCAACATCTGGACCGCTGACCCCGAGCATGGCGTGGCGCTTGCCGGTCTTTTGGACACCGGTGGCGTCTTCGTCAACGGGATGACTCACTCTGATGCCCGGATTCCCTTCGGGGGAGTCAGGCAGAGTGGCTTCGGGCGGGAGCTGGCAAGTTTTGGTATCCAGGAGTTCACCAACGTGCAGACGGTCTGGCGGCCATGAGGAGCGCCGGACCCACCTTGGGAAGCGGGTCTCCAGTTGCGACACGCTGCGATCGGATCTCGAGGGCTGCGCTGACGGGGGCATGGCGAGGGGCGATGTGGACCCTGCCGAGAGCTAAATCGGCACTGGGCCGAACGGGCTAGAGCTCGTCCCCCAGGATCGCCAGCGAGTAGCCGGGAAGCGAGCCCAGCTGCCGGTGCAGCTCGGCTGTGCCAAGCGAACTCAATAGTGCCGCCAGCTCAGGCGATTCCAGCTGGGAGCGGGCGACTACGATCACGCAATCTTCGTGGGTGAGTGGCTCGAAGGACAGGCCGAGGGCCAGCGCCACCGGCTCCGTGGCGATCCCGAAGTCGGCCAGCCCCGAGGCTATGGCACCGGCGACCGCAAGATGGCTGGACACTCGGGTCTCATATCCGTTTACCGCCTCCTCTGAGACCTTGAGACTGCGCAGCTCGCGGTCGAGTAGCGACCTGGCCTCGGCGCCGACCTCCCGATTGACCAGCCGAAGGCCGGCATCCACCAGCTGTGCCAGCCCAGCTGTCTCAACCTGCCGCGGGGAATGGGTGAGCACCCCTTCAGTCCAGCTGGCGAACCCGATGCGGGCGAACCGCTCCTTGTCGGGAAGGGCGGATCGGTCGGTGGTCGGTTGGTGAACTGCGGCGGCGTGGACCACCCCTTCCTCCAGAAGCTGAAGGGCAGCCCGGCTGCCACAGGACCACCAGCGGAGCTGCCAAGGTGCGGGGAAGGACGGCAATGCACCAGCGATCAGGGGGAGCGCAGGATCGCAACCGGCCACGAGGATGGCGCGCTCAGCTGAGGGTCCCCACCTGCTGGTGCCGGACTCACCGATCTCCCCGGTCGCGACCCTGAACCCCTGCTGGGTTGCCTGGTCTCGGTCCAGCGGCATCGCCACCCACCTGCCGAACACCTCCGCCAACTGCGCCCTGACTGGAGTTTCCGACAGCGATCGAAGGGGGTGGGCGTTGACCACCGCTGGAACTGAGGGAGGAGCAAAGAGCTGTTCGACGCTGGTGTGCAGCGCCATGGCAAGGCGGATCGCCACCGGTAGAGATGGTGACCAGCTCCCGCTCTCCATGCCGGCGATCGCCTGCCGGGAGACTTCGGCCATTGCGGCCAATTCAGACTGAGAGAGGCCCGCAGCGAGCCGGCTCAGTCGTAGCCGTCGGCCACCCCCAGAAGCTGCTCCCCCATTCCTGGGCGCCTCACTCATTCCATGGGGCCTCTCTGGGGAACTTGGGAGTCATGGGGACCGAAACAGAGAGGAGCTCTCCTGTTTGCAGCGGTGAGACCCACCTCGCAGCCATCCTGCCCAACCAATCTCCCCCCTGGACCACCATCTCCACCCAGAATTGAGCGCCGGCTGGGCGACATCCAACCACCCGCGCCTCGAGCTGCAATACCTCGGCGCCGGCCACGCGGACCAGGTCTGGGTGGACAACGATCCTGTCTTCACCCCGAACTAACGACCCGCGGTAGCCGAGAAGACGGGCTACCTCAGTTGACTCCGGTTGGTGGAGCAACTTAACGGAATCGCCAGTCTGCAGGATGACCCCCTTCCTCAGGACCGCCATCTGGTTGGCGAATGCCTGGGCCTCCTCAAGATCATGGGTCACCAAGATCGCCGCCACGGAGAGCTCATCCAGCTCTGCGAGGAGTTGCCCCAGCAGTTCCTCCGCGAGCGGGCGATCCAGCGCCGAGAATGGCTCGTCCAAACAAAGGAGCCGGCAGCCGGCCGTCAAGGCTCTCGCCAGAGCCACCCGTCGGCGCTCCCCTTCAGAGAGTGCCTTCGGTCTGGCATCCAGCATCGACTGCAGACCGAGGCTGGCGGCGCGGGCCCGTCCGACATCAGGGTCAGAACCGGGCGCATAGCAGATGTTCTGCATCACGGTGAGATGGGGGAACAGCGCGGAACCCTGGCTGACCAGGCCGACGCGGCGCAGACGTGGACCCAATCCCGGCCCTCCCGCCTGTGATAGCAGGCGGCCCGCCAATCGGATCTCGCCCCGGGCCAGGGGAACGAAACCTGCAAGGGCCTCGAGGATCGTGGTCTTGCCCGCTCCGGAGGCACCAAGAAGGGAGATCCTGGCCCCCTTGTCAAGCTGGAGCTGGACCGATACCTGGAAGTCGCGACGGCTCACCTCAAAGTCGGCGTCTAGCACGAGCGCTCCAGATGTAGGCGGCCAGAGGCAGAGGAAGCGCAACCACCAGCAACACCAAAGCGAAAGGTAGCGCCGAATTCAACCCCGTCTCTTGCAGGGTTGTCCAGATCTGCATCGGGAGGCCGAATGGATGGTAGGCAATGATGAGGACCGCCCCAAAGGCGCCCATAGAACGCGCCCAGGTCACCGCCAAGGCGGAGGCTAACCCAGGGGCGGCCAGGGGAAGGGTGATGCGCCGCCATGTCCGGGGCGCTGGGTCGCCCAGCAGGCTGGCGGCCCTTTCCAGCTCCGGGTCAACGGCGGCGAATGCCGCTTCAGCTCCCAAGACGTAATAGGGAACCGCCTCATAGATTTCGGCGACCACCAGCGCAAAGAAGGTATCCGCGGCAGTCAAGCGCAGGTGGGAGAGAGCTGACCCGATGGGGGTTGCCGGTCCGATCATGAATACCAGAAGCAAGCCCACCACCAGGGGCGGGGTGAGCAGGGGCAGGAGCAATCCTGCCTCCCACACTCTGCCCCAGGGCAGCCTACCTCGGGCGAGCAGATACGCCAGCGGGGTCCCCGCAAGCACGATGACCGCCACGGCGATCACGGAGGCCTCCAGGGAGACGCCCAGCGGCTGAAGGGCTCCGGGCTGAGTGAGGGCGGTGCTGATGGATTGCCAGGAGAGGTGGCTGACAAGGGTCAACACCGGGCCCAGCAGGGCGAGCCAGACCACGGCAGCCACCGCCAGGGCGACCACCGTCCCCGGCCCCGCGAGGGCTACTCGCCTGGGGCCAGCGCCGTTGGAGATCATCCCGCCCTTACCGCGCTCCTTATCGAAGATGGGGCCGCGGCCGAGTCGCCCAACAGGGAGGGAGCAGGGGTCTCATAGCCCTCTCTGGCCAGGATTGCCCGCCCTGCGGAGGAGGAGAGGAAGCTGACGAAGCTGTCAGCCGCTGCCAGATCCGTTCTTCCGATCACTGTTGCCTCGATGTCCAACAGGAACCCGTGAACCCGCTGGGTGGGGGTGAGCTGCAGGGACGCCGCCCTGTACTTGGTCAGGTCCTGCGGATCGCCAAAGTCTATCGAAGCCGGCAGGGTGATGTAGGGAAGACCGAGCTGGAGCGCCTCCGACTTGAAGGCACTCGCAGCATCAAGTTGACCAGCCTGCAGCTCCGCTTCAAGTGCGGTCTCAGCGTAGATCTGACCCCCCGGATTGCTGCCACCAAGGACGGCTGCCGCCTCGGACTGGGGAAAGGAATACAGGCGGCTCGCGAGCCCGACCATCATCGCAAAGGCCTCGCCCTGGGGGTCGGTTGCGGGATCTGTACGCCCCAGCCGGAAACCGGGTGTTGCCATCAGGGAGAACAGCTCCTTCAGCGGCCGCTCGCCACGCGCAATCTGGCGGAGCTCTGTCGCATGTGGCCCCTTCGGATAGTAGGCGACCACCAGTGGGCTCGAGGCAATCCTGACCGCCCAGCTGGTGTAGCGGGGTTCGAGAAGAGCCAGAGGCGCCGAACCAACCGAGATGAAGACGTTCGGGGAGATTTCCTTTGCCAGAATCTCCTGAGCCAGGCCCAGGGGGGGGGGGGGGGGGGGGGGGGGGGGGGGGGGGGGGGGGGGGGGGGGGGGGGGGGGGGGGGGGGGGGGGGGGGGG
>DAHVDN010000029.1 GCA_027313505.1 Candidatus Dormiibacterota bacterium | reverse complement strand
AGCTCTCGCCATCGGCCCACCACCACCGGGATCTCCCGGCGGAGCAACCCACCGGGCCTTGGTCTGGCTCATCCGCCGGCCTATCACAACCCGGCGCAGTTCGTGGAGGTTGCGCTCCACGGTGGCTACGCTGGCCGAGGCGAGCAGCTCGATGGTCTCCGGCGAGCAGGTGAGCTGGCCATGCCGCACCAGGATCTGGGCCAGATCTGGCAGGAATGGTTGGAGTCGCTGGGAGCACGGGTAGTCGGAGGCCTCCCAGCAGACCTTGAGCGCGGACCGGAACCCCGGTCCGTCCCGCCTGGCCCTGGGGGCTCTCTTGCGCAGTGGCAGCCGTCGCCACTCCCTCAGCACCTTGACGGCGTATTTGCGCCCGTACCCAGTGGCCAGGCAAAAGGAATCCAGCAGTTGTCCCCTCTCAACCCGGCCCGACCCCCGGTACCTGGATCTCACCTCCGCCAGCTCGTATCGCTCCCGGATCCGCTTGGGCCCCGCCCCCTCGCTACCGCTCTCCGGCGGCCGGCCCTCGGTGTCATTCCTTGATGAGGGAACGATCGCCCCAGGGTGCAATTCTCGCTGAGGTAATACGAGGTCTTGTCAACATGGCTAATCTCCGATAGACTCATCAAGGAGCCTCTGGGCGGAGGCGATGACCGGGTGCAGTCAGTTTCGTTGTAAGGAGGGGAGCGTCCTGTAGATGGTCTGAGAACAGGAGGCGTAATCTTGCGCCTCCGCCCGCACGGGTAGTACTGATCAATCGTGTTTTTCGGGGAGGGACCAAGACATGCGATTACCAGTCCGTGCCCGCGGCCTGATGCTTCGGCTAGGTGGAGTTATGTCCATTTTAGCTGTCGCGGCTGCGGTGCAGGTGAACAGTGGGGGGCTAGCACTCGCTTCGGCCTCCGGGGGCTCTGCGTGGGGCGGCGGTGGGCCAAGGGGGGAGCTGGACTGCAACGGTTATAGCACCGTCCAGAGCGCCATAAAGATCTCCTTGCCCTGTGCCGATCCCCATGGGGCGAACGGTGGGCGATTCTATGACAATGGCTACTACGTGGGTCACGACGAGCCGAACTTGCGTTTCATTTCGACCGCCTACGGGTCTGGGTCGGAGGTCAGCTGGACCGAGACGCTGCCCACCGATCCCACTCAACTGCCAACCGTCAAGAAGCCGGGCAACGACATTACCCACTTCTTCCAACTCTCGGTGGCTCCGTGGTTCTCCATGGCGTTATGCGATCCACATTCCTACCCGCAACTGCCCTGCACACCGTCGGACAATGCAAACGCCCCGACCTCAACGTTCGCGGGCGGCGGAAGTGCATTCATGGAGCTTCAGTTCTATCCGCCGGGCTTCGCTCCCTTTGCGGATAGCGTCAGCTGCAACATTCCAGGAAGCACAAACCCCGCTTATCAGGGAAACCAAGATTGGTGTGCCGCCCTTACCATCGACAGTCTTGAGTGCACCAACCATTTCGCATACTGCAATCCAAAGTGCGAAGAACCTGTAAACTTCGCATTTATCCAGCGCAACGGAGTCCCCACGGGGCCGCCAAGCCCGCAAAACGCCAGCTTGGCGTCGTTTACCCCGAACGCCCAAACGCTGTTCTTTGGGCAAGGCGATCGAATCCAGACCACGCTCTTTGACAACCGATCCGTGGGGGCCCTTGAAGCTGTGGTCAAAGATCTGACGACGGGTCAGAGCGGATACATGATCGCTTCCGCGCAGAACGGGTTCATGAACACCAATGACGGGACCTGCGCGGGCACACCGTATAGCTTTCAACCGGAGTACAGCTCCGCCTCATATCAGAACGTGGTGCCCTGGGCGGCACTGGCCACCGACATCAGCACCACCTTCGAGATTGGTCACTTCACCCCGTGCAGCTCACTGCTGAACCCCGTGAATGGTACGACCCAATATGGTGAATGCGCGGGCCCTTACGAAAGCAGTACTGCCGCTGACGGGACGAATGTTCCGGGAACCACCTCGCCAGCGGAGGCTAGCCCAAACGGCGACGGTCCTTGCTTCGCGGCTGGCGATACTCATGGGGGCCAAGCCTCTGGCGGAGAGGTTACGGCTCCCAACGAAGTCTCTGGATGCCTTAACTTTAACGACGGGGGAGATCTGGACTACGACGGCAGCGGCTACTGGCAGGACTGGCCCAACAGTTTGGTCGCGAACCGACACCCGTCAACCATGGTCATCCAGCCGCCGTCTTACATGGCAAACGGCCACTCGACTGGGTATCAGGCCATCCAATTCCAGACTGACAATCCCGCTTCCGACTATCGCTGCAATGTGGCAACCGGATCCGGTTGCACCGTGCCTCCTCCGTCGCCAGGGTCGTTCTATCCCTACTGGACCCAGGTGACAAAGGGCGCGGCAGCTTGTGACTGGGAGTTCGGCAACATGTCAAATGGGAACACCTTTGGAGGGTCTGCCCAGTACGGGACTGCCGGGAACGCAGGAAACCAGTACTTCGGGACTCAGGCGAGTAATCCCATTCCTATTGGGAGCAACGGCTGCGCGGCGACCTGACGGTCTGCGGGACCTTTAGAGCCGCTTCTTAGTGGATCACGCGGGGTGGCGCTGGTTGCGCCACCCCGCTCGTCTCTCTGGTCGGGCTCTGCTTGCCGGCGCTGGGCGACGCCGTGCCCGGCTAGGACCCCGCTCTTTTGGTGGCTTCCGATCGACCCGCCTCCCAGGGAAAGGGGGCGGTTGCCTCTCGGGCCCGACTACGGACACGGACCAGGCCCGGACTCTCCAAGCCGCCGGTGTGCCATCTCGACCGTCGACACCCAGAGGCCTCGTGTCGGCGGCTCCACAAACCGACCACCTGCTCGCGGCACCCTCGCCTTGGCGCAGTCTTCTGAGCTCCGCCACAAAAGCATGACCGGATGAGCTTGGTCGGGGAGACAGGACTCGAACCTGCGACCCCCAGTCCCCCAGACTGGTGCGCTAACCACCTGCGCTACTCCCCGCGGTCGGAGGTTGAGCATACCAGCAGGCGTAGAATGGCGGTGGATCTACAACCGGCAGGAGGCGGGTTTTGCCCTGGATGCGACGGTGTGGCAGCTGTGACCGGGAGTTCCCCATCTATCGGCTTTCAGCCGTCCTGCTCGATGGGGAGATGAGTTCGATGTGTCCTGGCTGCATGCAGTCGGAGCACGACCGCATCCAGGTTCCCTACGCTCCCCAGGCTCCCGGCGCTGCGCAGACGAGCACATCCCGCACCTCCTGGTAGCGGGGGATTCAGGGCACCGGTGATCGATCGCCTGTCCAGCCTTGCCAGGGACCGCGGCGGAGCCCTATGCGTTGGAATCGACCCGGTGTTGGACCAACTTCCAAGCCACCTCGGGGGTGGAGTAGAGGCGGCCCGCCGGTACTGTTTTGAACTCATTGAGGCTACCGCTCCATTCGCCTGCGCCTTTAAGGCAAACGCCGCGTTCTTCGAAGCAATGGGCTCTGCGGGCTGGCAGCTCCTGGAAGAGGTGATTGAGGTGGCAGGGAGGTACGCCCTGGTTATTGTCGATGGCAAGCGCGGCGACGTTGGACACACCGCCGATGCTTACGCCCGTGCCGTGTTCGAACAGATGGGAGCTGACGCCTGCACGGTCAATGGATATCTTGGGTTTGATGCAGTGGCTCCCTTCCTGGGCCGCCCGGGCAAACTAGCATTCGTACTCTGCCGCACCACCAATCCTGGTGCCGGTGACCTTCAAGACCTCACGGTGAATGGGACGGAGACCCCCCTGTACCTTGAGGTAGCTCGTTTGGCCATGGCGTGGGCCAGCCAATGTGGAGCAGACTCGGTTGGGTTGGTGGCGGGGGCGACCTGGCCCGAGGAGCTCTCACGAATTCGCCATGTCGCACCGGGCCTTCCTCTGCTCATCCCGGGCGTTGGGACTCAAGGTGGGGATTTGGAGCGGGCGGTCACCGCGGCGTTGGGCGAGAACGGAGACGCTCCATATCTCCTCAGCGTGTCGCGAGCAATTGGAGGAGCGTCTAGAGGGGCGGACTTCCAGGAGGCCGCAGGTGGGGCCGCCGAACGGTACCTCGGCAGATTGCGGGGATTGCACCAGCCGGCCAGCACCTTGCCAAGCGAATCTGCGAGGAGTAGCGTCTAGGCGATGGTGCGAGCCGGGATTTTGGCCGCTTGGCTGTTTGCAGTCGTCCTCACCGTCGCAGGATGCGGGATCGCAGCTGGCCCTAGGCCACCAGTATCGTCCCCCAGCCCCAGCGCCAAGCCAACGCCCTCCCCGGCCCCGACCAGCGTCACGGTCCTGGCTCCTGACGGAGTTAACTTTCGCACTCAACCAAACACGAGTGCGTCGGTTATCGGAATCGTGGCGCAGGGCGTCACTTTGCCGATCATCGCTGAAACCACCGCCAATGGGGGGTGGTGGCAGGTGCGGGGCAGCAGCGCGACCGGGTGGATAACCTCCGATCCGCAGTACACCTCAACGGCCTCGTTCCAGAGCTACCAGTCGGGCGGCACCGCCGCCTGGTCGACCCTGTATCCGGCCAGCTGGGCGTTTGCGCAGAATAGCTCTGGCGCCTTGGTGTTCACCAGCCCCAGCGGAGAAGCCATCACTGTGACCGAAGCCGCCAGCACGTCCCAGCTACCAAGTGGTGCTCCCAGCGGAACGGCCCAACTGAGTGTCGGTTCGGTGGATATTTACGGAGTCACGACGGCGCTGGTGACTTACTCTACGCCGACGGGCTATCTTGCGGCGGTGGCCCTCCAGGCCGGACCGGGATTAGCGTTCCTCATAACGGACAAGGCCACCAGCGGGGGCGCGGCTCAAGACTTCGCTTTGTTTCTGGATACCTTCAAGTTCCCGCTGCCGGCCGCTAGTCCAACTCCCTAGGTGGGGCCTGAGCCTCGAGCCGCCTGGAGAGCTCTCGATAGGCGGCGGATCGAGCTCGGTCCACGACCTTGGTGTACCCCTGCATGGTGTTCAGGTTGGAATGGCCCAGCACCTCCTGGACCAGGCGCACATTTCCAGTGATTGTGAGCAGTTCGGTGGCTGTCGTGTGCCTCAGAACGTGTGGCGACTTTAGGCCCTCAACTCCACTTCCACGTCGTAAGCCGCTCACGATGTGGCGCGCCCCACTGGCCGTTAGGCGCCTGTCGCCAACAGATTGGGAGTGGTGATCGTAGTTGAGAAACAGAGCGGCCTCTCGATCGTGGCGTGCGTCGAGATAGGCCCGGACGGCATCCACAGCACCCGGGGTTAGGTGTACAACTCTCTCCTTCGATCCCTTCCCCTTCACGACCAGCCTACCGTCTGGATTCAGGTCGCTCCGGTCGACTCCCAACGCTTCGGAGATTCTGCAACCAGTACTGAGAAGGAAGTGCACCAATGCTCGGTCTCGCAGCGAGGCTTCGGAGTGCCCTCCTTCGTAAGCCAGGAGAGTTCGGGCGTCGTCGGTCGTGAGGGGTTTGGGCAGCGGAGCGGAAATTCGCGGAATGTCGATGTGAGCCGCCAGGTCCTCGGCCATCCACCCTTCCCGAAGGGAATATCGGAGGAACCCCCTAAGGGCCTGAAGCCTTCGCGCCCTCGAGCTCAGAGCCAGCCGACACTGCCCCAAATGTCGCTGATACGCCCGCACCAAGTCCTTGGAGAGGTCATCGACGCGCTCGGGAGACGTGCGGAGAGATTCCCAGTATGCCAGCGCCCGCTCCAGGTCGGTCGTATAGGCCCTCAGGGTCTGCGGACTCCGCGCACGATCTACCGCGAGATACGTGAGGTACTCGTCAACGGCTGGTCGGAGGTCCAACGGTCAGCCGCACCGAGCTGAGAGGGGGTTCACTGGGAAACGGCTGGAGTCGACTCCTCCAGACTTGGAACCCAAGCCACCGCAGGGGACCCTGTAGAGGATGAACCAGGCTCCTGGGGAGTCACTGGGCAGTCGTCCGAATCCTGGTCGTCGCGGTCATGGCAGTGCCCACAGGGCTGACAGCGGTGGCGGTGGTCGCCTGAATGCCCAGGGTCGCCGCAGTGGGGACTAGGTGTTGGTGTAGGTGGCGGAGGAGTTGGAGGAGGAGTCGGGGTGACAGGAGGAGTCGGGGCCTGGGTATGAGCCCCCGTTGGCGCGGAGCCTGCCTTCTTAACCAGCTTGGCCGTTGTTGAAGTCGATTGGTTGCTGGGGGCCGGCGTCGACCGACCGGTTGGTGCGGGCACCGGGGCGGAGGCCGTTGGCGTGGTCGGCAGCGCCAAAATGGAGGTGATAGGGGGAGGCACCGACTCCGGTGCGGTGAGCGGGGGTACGACGCCGAGGCCACTTGGAAGCATCGCGGTCACTGAAATCGCCGCAGCAGCCGTCACCGCCGCTGTTGCCCCGGTGAACCCCACCAGCCATCCGAGGCTGGACAGCTTGGGCAGGTGAAGGAAGGCGGGAATCGCCAGAAATGAAAACTGCCACGAAGGTTGCGGACTGGCGACCGCGAGGGGCATTACATCGGGGGCCGTGTAGCCGGTGAACAGCCCCACTGTCTGGACCGTTCGGATCCCGAGCCACTGCTCCAGAGCAGAAGTTGAGGGGAAGTCGGAGGCAACTCGGCTGCCAAGATCAACCAAGACCTGCTGAGCGACCAGCGCCGCCAAGGTGGAGTCAGCTACCGCCTCGGCGGCCCGCGACTCGAGCCAGGGTCGCAGAACCGGATCCAAGGTCCCAAGATCCAGGGTTGCGCCGTCACTGAGCTGGGTGAAGGCTGCCGCCACCGCCGGACTGGGGCGTGGATGTTCATCCATCGGCGGTCTGGTCATCTTCCCCCTTCACCTTTGGTGATGCTACTGATCCTAGGCGCTTATCGGGAGCCCGTCGAGTAACGATTGCGTCAGCTGTGACCTCCGGCTCGCAACTCCTGAACCACCCAGTCAATGGTGGTGGTCAGGCGCCCGACGTCCACCGGGTCGACCGCCGGAAACAGGCCGATCCTGAGCTGGTTGCGGCCCAGCTTCCGATAGGAGTCAGTATCTACCACACCATTCTGGCGCAGGACAGAGGAGACCTCTATAGCAGAGATGGATTCATCGAAGTCCACTGTCGCCACCACGGGGCTCCGATCCTCAGACTCAGCGACGAAGGGTGTCGCGTAGTCGGTCCCCTCGGCCCACCCGTAGAGAGCCCGAGCCGACTCGCGGCAACGAGCGGCGGCCCAACTCAGGCCTCCCTGGGAGAGCGTCCACTCGAGCTGTTCCGCCATCAGAAACAGGGTCGCCACCGCTGGGGTGTTGACAGTCTGATCGAGTCTGGAGTTCTCGACTGCGGTCCAGAGGTTGAGAAATGCCGGGACCCAACGGTCCGACGAACACAGCCGTCGAGATCGGTCCAGCGCGTTCGGCGAGAGGATCGCCAGCCAAAGTCCGCCGTCTGAGGCGAAGCACTTCTGGGGGGAGAAGTAATACGCATCGGTCTGGTCGATATCAATCTCCATCCCCCCCGCGGCGGACGTCGCGTCTACTAGCATCAACTGGCGCTCCCCGCCAAGCCGGCGAATCGGCATCGAGACTCCGGTGGATGTCTCGTTCTGAGTCAGGCAGTATGCGTCGACTTCCGAGCTGATGTATGGGAGCGGGCGTTTGCCGGGCTCCGTCTCGACAATCTCAGGAGCGTCCAGGTGGGGAGCCTCACAAACTGCCTGGGCGAACTTGGATGAGAACTCGCCGAATACGGCGTGCTGACTCTTATGTTCGATCAGAGCGAGTGTGGCGATGTCCCAGAAGCAGGTTGCCCCACCGTTCCCCAAGACCACCTCGTACTCGGGCGGGAGCTGAAAGAGCTGGCGTAGTCCGTCCTTCACCCTCCCAACCAGGGTGCGAACCGGAGCTTGTCGGTGGCTCGTGCCCATCAGCCTGCCGCCGTCCTGGGATAGCCGCGACAGCGCCACAGCCGGTACCTTAGAGGGGCCGCACCCGAAGCGCCCATCGTCGGGAAGCAGATGCTGTGGTATCACCAGGCCCGACCCACCACCAGTAGTCATCAGGAGGAAGTGTATTGCCCCCAGCCATCAGCCGTGACGCCGCAATCTCCCGGAAGGTGGCGGCCATCTCGGAATCGGCGACCCTGGCGATGGACCGTCGGGCCAAGGAGCTTCGGGCGGCGGGGGCAAACGTCATCTCTTTTGCGGCCGGAGAGCCCGATTTTCCGTCCCCACCAGCGGCCGTGGATGCCGCCCTCAGGGCCTGTATTGACCCACGTGCCCATCATTACAGTCCCGCGGCCGGGCTCCCGGAGCTCAGGAATGCCGTAGCAGCCAAGACCAGGCGTGATGCCGGCCTGAAGGTGACCGCCGACAACGTTCTGGTTACCAGCGGCACCAAGCAGGCGGTCGCCCATGCGTTCACGCTCCTCCTTGATCCAGGTGACGAAGTTCTGATTCCGTCTCCCTACTGGGTCACTTACCCGGAGGCGGTAGCGCTCGCCGGCGGCGTTCCAGTTGCGGTCCCGGGGGGCGAATCGACGGGGTTCCGCATCTCGGTAGACGATCTGGAGAGGTCGTTCACCGACAGAACCAAGGTCCTGCTTTTCGTCTCGCCTAATAACCCTACCGGGACCGTTTACCAGCGCACCCAGATGGAGGCCATTGGTCGGTGGGCGGCGGAGAGAGGGCTGTGGGTGGTCTGCGACGAGATCTACGATCACTTCACCTACGACGGCACAGAGTTCCTCTCACTCCCATCGGTCGTGCCGGAGCTGGCACCCATGGCCATCTGCCTGAACGGCGTCGCCAAGGCCTACGCGATGACCGGCTGGAGGGTGGGCTGGATGGTGGCCGACGTGCCGGTGATCGCTGCGGGCATCAATCTGCAATCGCACGTCTGCGGCAACATCAGTAACGTGGCTCAGATGGCCGCGGTGGGCGCGCTTGAGTCCGGTTTAGAATCCGTCGATGTCATGAGGTCCGCCTTCGCGAAGCGGCGCCAACTGATCGTCGACGGGCTGAGCCGGCTACCCGGGTTCGAGTGTGTACCGCCCGATGGCGCCTTTTACGTCTTCCCCTCCGTCTCTGGCCTGATCGGAAGAAGGGTTGGTGGCCGTTCTATCGGGAGTTCCCTGGAGCTGGCCAACGTTCTTTTGGACGAGGTCAGCGTGGCTGTAGTGCCTGGGGAAGCCTTCGGCGCTCCTGGGTATCTACGGTTCTCATACGCTCTACAGGACGAGGCCATTCAGGAGGGGTTGGAACGGCTCGAGCGGCTACTCACCTGACGGACGACGGGCTGGCTGCGGACATCGCCTTACTGTTGGGGTGGCCCGGACCCGCTGCGGTAGCTCGTCGGCTCGCCGCCCCCGGCTGTCGGCCAAACCGGCTTGGGTAGGACGCAACCCCGCCTCGAAACTCCTGTTTGGATGGTGGTCGCGCGGCTGACATTCGGCCTGTTAGTGCTGACCGACTCGGTCCTAGAGTTCCAGCCCGGTACCTACCAGGTTTTCAACAGCCTACTCTACTCAAACGCCTCGGTCAGCCCGCAACCTCTGCGCTCAGCGCTCGTCTTTGCGGCACAGGTGGTCGCCCATAACCCTGCGGCCTGGAACGGGGCTCTGGCCGGCTTGGAGGCTGCCATCGCAATCTGCCTTCTCCTCGGGATCTGGGCGCGGATTGCGCTCTTGGTGAGCTTGCCTCTGTTTCTTGTCATTTGGGTTCTGGGACAGGGCCTCGGCCTTCCATTCGCGCCCGGAACCACCGACCTCAGCTCTGGTCTCCCGTACCTCTTGATCAGCGCGCTCCTCCTAGGAGGACGCAGCTGGGAGCGCTACAGCGTCTGGGCATGGGTTCGGCAGTTGGGCCAGCCATCCCCCCGACGAATGCGGCTCGCCGTTGCCGCGTCGGTCGCCATGGCTTGCGCGCTGGTGTTGTTGACGTGGGGCAGCGTCTCGTCCTATGCCAAAACTCCCGGGCAGGATGGCCCGCCGGCGGTTGGCGGGGCCGCGCTTGCGTTCGACGCACAAACTGGAGTGGACCTACTCTTCGGGGGCTGCAACGCGTTAACGTGTTCCAACTCCACCTGGATTTGGGACGGGCACAGGTGGCTGAAGGAGTCTGGTGCCAAGTCTCCACCCCAGCTCGGCTACACGGGTAGCGCCTACGACCCATCCCGCACCCGGGTGGTCCTCTTCGGCGGGGCCGGGGAGCAGGGGATCGGGCCAGCCCAATCGTCGACCTGGACTTGGAATCAGCGGTGGACCCGACTTCGCACCGCGTCCTCACCCCCTGGGAGGCGATTTGCGTCCGTGGCATTCGACCCGCGGACGGGCCAGCTGTTGATGTTCGGGGGGGATGATGACGCCGGCCGGCCTCTGAGCGGAACCTGGGTTCTGAACGGTGAAAGCTGGACTCGACTGTCGCCGCTTGCCTCCCCGTCTCCCCGGACCGCTGCAGCGATGGCCTGGGATCAATTGAGAGGTGAGCTGATCCTCTATGGTGGTAGCAACGGTTCAAGAAGGCTGGGCGACACTTGGGCCTGGGACGGAACCAACTGGTCATTGGTGCATTCGGCCCAAACGCCAGGGCCGGCAGCTTACGCGGCCATGTCCACTGATCCGCTTAACGGATCGGTTCTCCTGTTCACGGGAGTGGGCCACCGGGCTACAACCTGGGAGCTGGGAGCCGGTGGGTGGATCGCGGAGCAAACTTCGGAAACCCCTCCCGCCTACAGCTTCGCCGCGATGGCCCCAGCACCAGACGGCCGAGGGGTCATCTTGTTTGGCGGCGCAACCAGCTCTGGATCCGGCTTCAGCGCGCAGACCTGGATCTGGACCAGATCTGGGTGGAACAAGGTCCTGGGCTCTAGCTGACAGAGCTCAAAGGATCCTGCCCCAATAGAGCGGATATTTGATCTGGTGAGCAGTTCCCCCCCGAGAGGATGCAGACCAGGCCACCTTTCCCTGATGCGCGGTTCGGTCCGCCCTGGTGGCTTAGGCTTAGCTTCCGGGCGGCTGCAACCGTCATCGCCCCAGTGGGTTCAACCACCAATTTGCATCGACTCCACAACCACCAGCATGCCTCGGCTATCTCCTGCTCAGAAACGGTGACGATAGTCGAAACTCGAGGTTGGATTATCTCCCAGCAGCGCTGTCCCAGGTGAAGAGTCCTGGCGCCATCGGCGGCTGTTTCCGGGGTACGGTCCAGCGACACCAGCCGCCCAGCGGCCACTGACAACTGGGCGTCGTTGGCGGTCGCTGGCTCGACCCCTACCACCTCGATCGACGGTAGCAATTGGTTGCATGCCAGGAGCACGCCCGCCAGCAGGCCGCCGCCGCCGACCGGCACCAGAACCTTGTGAGGGGTGACTCCGAGCGACCTCAGTTGATCCACTATCTCAGACCCCACCGTCGATTGGCCAGCGATCACCAAGGGGTCATTGTGGGGGTGGACCAGCCGCAAACCCAATCGGTTCGACAGCTGGAGCGCAACTTCCTCTCGGTTCTCTCCCGTCACCCCGTCAGTGATGACCCTAGCTCCATAGCCCCTTACCGCGGTCAACTTCACGGGAGACGATCCCTCGGGCATGATGACAGTTGCTGACAAATTCAACGAGCGGGCGGCAAGCGCCACCGCCTGACCGTGATTCCCAGAGGAAACCGCCAGGACTCCCCGGCGGTCTCCTGCCTCTAGAGCTGCCAGCAGGGCGTTAAAGGCACCTCTGGCTTTGAAGGACCCGCCTTTTTGAAAGGTCTCGGCCTTCAACCAAACCTTCGTCCCGACGTGGTCGTCCAGCAGCCGAGAATGGAGGAGGGGAGTCCTGTGAACCCGACCTCCCAGTCGAAAGCGCGCCGCCGCAAGATCAATGTCACCGGCAGGAGCGGGAAGCGTCATGGCCTCAGGATATCGGTTGCGTTCGGGTCGGCCCTCAGCTGTCGTAGTCGACGACGACCACTTCACTGAGGGGATGGGCCTGGCAGGTGAGGATGTAGCCCTTTTCCCTCTCCTGCTCCTCGAGCGCATAGGTGTGGTCCATCGCAACCCGTCCCTCCAGAAGCCGTGCCCGACAGGTGGCGCACACTCCGCCCTTGCAGGAATATGGCGCGTCGGGGCGCACCGCGGACAAGGCGTCAATAATGCTCTGGTCGCGGGTCATCTTGAACTCGGTCTCGCGTCCGTCCAGGCGGGCAACTACCCGGACATCTCCTCCGCGGGACAGGACCACTTGATCGGCTTCTGTCCGCGAAGGAGGCTCAGCCTCAACAAAGAAGAGCTCCATGTGGATTTTGCTCTCCGAAACCCCCAGGCCCTTGAGGACTTCGCGTACCTCTGCCACCATCGGGTGTGGACCACAGAGCAACCACGAGTCGACGGTTGCAACCTCTACGAACTGAGAAACCAACCCTTCAAACGTGGCTCCGGTCAGCCGGCCATTGCGAATCTCAACATCCTGGCGCTCCCGTGAAAACAGCGGGATGAGCTGGAATCGGACCGGATATCGGTCCTTCAAGTCTGAGATCTCCTCGAGGAACATAGTTGACTCAACCGTCCGATTGCCATAGATCAGAACCGCCTCGCTGGCCGTCTCCATCGCCAACGCCGATCCCAGCAAGGACAGAACTGGTGTGATGCCTGACCCGGCGGCGACCGCTACGTAGCGTCCCTTTCTGGTGCGATCCAGAGGAAGAGTGAAGAGCCCCGCCGGTTCTGCGACGTCGACAGTGGCCCCAGGACGTAGCCGATCGTGAATGAACTGGGACATAGCGCCCCCGGGTAACCTCCGGACTCCAATCCTAAGGTGGGCCCAACCGGTAGGGACACAGATCGAATAGCTGCGCCGCACCTCAGCTCCATCGATCCACGTTCTTAGGGTGAGATGCTGGCCAGCCTCAAACTTAAAGGCGGCCCTCAACAGATCGGGTACCAAGAACGAGACCGCCACCGCGTCCTCGGCCACCGCTTCGATGGATGCGACTTCCAGAGAGTGGAAGGCTCCGCGTCTGGCCCTGGACGCGGCGCCCAACACCGTGGTCACCTCAATTCCTTGAAGTGCTCAAAAGGCTCGCCGCACGCACGGCAAGTCCAGAGCGACTTGCACGCAGTGGATCCGAAGTGGCTGGTCTCGCGAGTGCGCAGCGACCCACATTGGGGACACTTGAGGGATATGGTCAGCGGGGCTGGTCGCCCCGGTCCCACGGGAGGCGCGATCCCCAACTCGCTCAGCACCCTTCGCCCCTGCGCGCTCAGACTGTCACTGGTCCATGCCGGGAATAGTTCAAAACGAACAGAAGCTTGCGGATATCCGGCCTGCATCAGAGCGTTCAGGACATCGACCTGGATGACCTCGGTGGCTGGACACCCGGAATAGGTCGGGGTGAGCACTACTTCAACAGCGCCGACCGCGTCGACTGTGACCGAGCGAACTACGCCCAGGTCCGCCAGTGTCAGAGCTGGCAGCTCGGGGTCTCTGACGGAACCCACGACCTCCTCCGGGGTCAGCTCACCAGCTCGCATCTGGATGAGACCTATGAAGGTGTTGCATTTCCGCGAGGAGGTGGCCGAGGTGCTCGGAGTGAAACCCAAGTCGGCCCTGGCAACGGCGCTGGGGAACCCTGGGGATCGAAAGGGTCGCGTCTTGCAGCTTTTCCCCGACCCGGAGCTGCCATTGCTCAAGGACCAAACTGGGGTCAACCGCCAGGCCGGCGCTCACCAATTCCGCCTGGCCTGGTGCAAGCTCGAACATCTCCCCAGTGAGTGGCCAGAGGGCCATCAGGGCCTGTTCCATTCGCTGGTGGCTCTCCGCCGTGCCATCTCCGAGTCGGGCAGTCCATAGGGCGGCATGCTCACAGTGATAGCTAGCCTCCAGGGCGCCCTTGGCGGCGATTCCGGCGAGTATCGGCTCGGCGCTCTGGCTGAGCTCTTGGTAGAGCAGTTCCTGATACGTCGAGAACAACAGGTTGCGGGTGACGGTCCAGGCGAAATCACCCTTCGGCTGCTCCACTAGGATCAGGTTCCGAAATTGCAAGTCGTCTCGCCAGTAGGCAAGGTCATCTTCGCTACGCCCAGAACCTTCGAGTTCGCCAGCGTGGGTGAGCAGACCCCGGGCCTGACCGAGGAGGTCGAGGGCTAGATTGGAGAGAGCCACATCCTCCTCGAAGTCCGGGGCATTCCCGGTCCACTCAGACAGCCTGTGGGAAAGAATCAGGCAGTCGTCTCCCAGCGCCAGCGCGTAGTCGCAGAGACGCGATCGAGTCGCGGCTAGGGCATCCGTCAAAGCTTCAGGTCCTCCGGCACCTCGTAGAAGGTCGGGTGGCGGTAGACCTTGTCCGCTGGCGGGTCAAAGAGCGGTCCCTTGTCGTCCGGATCCGACGCGTGGATCTCCGTTGCGGCAACCGCCCAAATAGAAACTCCCTCACCGCGCCTCGTATAGAGGTCACGAGCGTTCTGAACAGCCATCTCCCAGTCGGCGGCGTGCAGGGAGCCGACATGAATGTGCGACATACCCCTGCGACTTCTCACGAAGATCTCCCAAAGAGGTAGCCCCGAGGACTGGGTCATGCCGCCTCGATTCTGGCCGGGACATGCCGGGTGGCCCAGCTGCGGGCCGCCTCGCGGACCCATTCCCCCTCCTCGTGGGCCCTGCGACGACGGGTCAGCCGCTCCGCGTTGCAGGGACCGTCGCCCCCAACAACTCGATGGAACTCATCCCAGTTGATCGGCCCGAAATCGTGGTGGCCGGTGCTCTCGTTCCACCGGAGCTCGGGGTCGGGCAGCAGGACGCCCAGAGCCCGCGCTTGGGGAACTGTCATGTCTACGAAGCGGCGCCGCAACTCGTCGTTGCTCACCCGCTTGATGCCCCAGCGCATTGACTGTTCGCTGTTGGGCGATGAATGATCCGGTGGGCCGAACATCATCAAAGAAGGCCACCACCAACGGTTCACCGACTCCTGAGCCATTTCGTGCTGGGCCTCCGTTCCATGGCTGAGATGCCAAAGTAGTTCGAATCCCTGGCGCTGATGGAACGACTCCTCTCGGCAGATCTTCACCATTGCACGGGCGTACGGCCCGTAGGAGGTGTGGGTGAGGGCCAGCTGATTGGTGATCGCGGCTCCATCGACGAGCCAGCCGATAGAGCCGACGTCGGCCCAGGAGAGGGTGGGATAGTTGAAAATGCTGGAATACTTCTGGCGACCAGTCTGCAACATATCAACCAGCGCCTCCCTATCCACCCCAAGGGTCTCGGCGGCCGAGTACAAATACAATCCGTGGCCAGCTTCGTCCTGAACTTTGGCCAGCAGGATGGCTTTGCGCCGAAGAGACGGGGCACGGGTGATCCAATTGCCCTCAGGTTGCATGCCTATGATCTCGGAATGGGCGTGCTGCGCGATCTGTCGCACCAAGGAGGCTCGGTATCGTTCGGGCATCCAGTCGCGGGGCTCGATCTTGACTTCGGCGTCGATCCGGTGCTGGAACGCATCTTCCAAGGAATCGTCGACCATCTGTTCCAAAGGGCGGCCTCCTGGCAACTGACCGATCGGTCAGTTGCGATTCTGGGCTGGTGATCGGGAGAAGTCAAGATGGCGATGGGCGTAGTCTGCCCAGGGTGAGCAGAGTACCCCCAGACGGCACCGACCGGCCCGCGCGGGGTCGAGTTGGCTACGATGCCGCCGCACTCCTTCAGGTAGCCGTCGAAGTCTTCCGGGTCCGGGGGTACGACGGCTCCAGCATTTCCGAGCTGGCACGTGCCGCCGGGATCAGCAAGGCTGCCATATACCACCACTTCTCGGGGAAGGAGGAGATCCTGAGAGCGGCTGTCACCCGAGCCCTCGATCGCCTGTTCTTGGTCCTTGAAGAACGTGGGGCGATAGACGGACCGGTGGGCGACCGAGTCGCGCATGTGGTCCGACGGACCACCGCGGTCCTGATCGAAGAGCTTCCGTACGTGACCGTGCTCTTACGGGTCCGGGGCAACACCGCGACGGAGCGCTGGGCCATTGGGAAAAGGCGGGAATTTGACCGTCGGGTTGCCGCCATGGTCAGTGAGGCTGCCATCGCCGGGGAACTACGCCAGGACCTTGACCCGCACCTTGCCACCAGGCTGATCTTTGGCATGGTCAACTCGCTCATCGAATGGTACCGGCCAACGCCGGGTGAGAGCCCACAGGCGTTCTCCGACGTCGTGGCCGAGCTGGCGATGGGTGGCTTGCGCCGGGGGCGGTCGGTCCTATAGCCGGGGGCACCATACCTGCGCCTCAGGATTAGTTGTAGTCGCCGGACCATGGGCCGATGGGGACGTGCCCCATTGGTGAGTGAGGGGATCGGTGCACTCTCAATCCCAGCTCTCGCAGGTGGTCGGCTACCATGAGGCCGACCTTGCTTGGATCAGGGTAGGTGCCAACGGGGCGAGGGAGGCGAGCTGGTGTTCAGAGCCCAATGACTGTCCATTGGTTGGTCTTGGTCGCTGGCCTTATCGTGCTGCTTGGCTGCGTGGGTTTGTGCACCGCCACCTTTTGGATTCTCTTCCGAATCGGCACTGGCCTGACGAGGTGCGGCCAGCCAGCCCGAGCTGAAGAGACGCTGGCCCAGCGCTTTGCCGCCGGTGAGATCGACCAAGAGGAGTACCAGTCTCGGCTGCGTGTCCTGCGCGGCCGCGGAGATGACGGCAACTCATGACCTCCGCCGAGGTCTGGGCTTGAAATGGCCCCGCCTCCTCAGGTGATAGCGCAGTCTCACTCTGACCTATCGTTTTATCTGGATTCCGACCGCTGGTCGACCTCTAACCGTGGAGAGTCCGTGGGTGTTTCCGGCTGTGGTGGGTCACGTCCAAGGTGCTGCGGGGCACCTATCACAACCTCTTCTTCCGCGCCCGCGCCCCGTGGGACTTCACTTTTGTCGGGGGCAAGCTCCAGGCTCCGGGTGGTCTGCCCGCAGAAAGGTAGCCTCAAACGGATGTCGTCCGCACGGGCATCAGGCTCCTCGACCCCAGGCGCCCGGCGGATCGTAAGGGGAGTAGGCTTGAAGTTTCGTCCCGATATCTCAACCGAGCCGTCCCGGCGCCGCCGCTTGCGGTGCGAGCTTCGGCCCCACAGAGGGGAACGAATCGATCTCCCGAGCTCCTGTGGCATCGCCTTATCGGCCCGGCTCGGCCCCAGGTTTTGACTCAGCGGTCGGACCGCAGTCGGACGGGAACCTGCGTGGCAACGAGTTCCCGAGTAATGGGAGACTCCAAGTCGCAGTTCCAGCTCTCAGTGGAGAGGGTGGTCAGGGGCATCGTCGCAGGCGATGTCCTCAGCTATGCGGAGACGGCAGTACTGGCCGGACGACCCGGGGCAGCAAGGGCGGTCGGACGCGCTTTGGCACGTTCGTCCGATATCCCGTGGTGGCGCGTGGCCACCGCAAACGGACGACTGGTCCCTGGTCGGGAGCGAGAACAGGCGCGACGACTGCTGCTGGAGGGCGTAGCAATTGATTTCCGGGAGCCTTCGGTACCGCGCGTGAAAACTCCCTCGGCGAAGCATCGGCTACGACCCGCGATAATACCTCCGCCGCGATCAAGCACAGCCTCGTTGGGCTGAGCCTTGTCCACGCTGTTTGCCATCAGGTAGGCTTAGCGCTTATCCATGATGACCTCATTTCGCGGTTTGTGTGTAGGTGGATACTTGGGTTGGAAACTGGACCGACATCTTTTTGGGCAATCGCCTTCGCCAGGATGATCCAACACCACGGCTAGTGGGATGAGAGGGGGCGGGCACACCCAGGGGCTGCGACGACTGGCGGCCATCGGTTTAGAGGCCGTGGCATCCGTGGGTCCGCTCTGGCTGCACCGTGAGATTCTCTTCATCCTCCATCAGCGGCGACTGGGCAACTTTCGTCACCCCAAAACCTTCAATGAGAAGCTGAACTGGCGCATCATCTACGATCGGCGCGAGCTGCTTCAGTTCAGCTGCGACAAGCTCTATACCAAGGGCCTGGCTGCCAAGCAGGACATTAGGAGTCCCCGAGTTCTGTGGTCGGGAACTGATCTCGCAGAGTTGACCAAACTCGAACTACCAGCGAGATGGGTCCTCAAACCAAATCATGGCAGCGGACGGCTTCACTTCGGCCAAGGGCCGGTGACGGACCTGCCACTTCTGCGAGCGGCCACCCAAGGTTGGCTAGAGTCCTCAGGCCCGGAACGCCACGGGGAGTGGGCCTATAAGCAAGCACGACATCTGCTGTTGCTCGAGGAGATGCTGGGGGACGGGGACAACACCCCTGCCTTGTACAACTTCTACGTCTTCGATGGGAAGCCCCTGTTCATCGGCGCCATCGGTCCTCAGCCGGTGAATTTCACCACCTGGCGGCATTCTCGGGGGGCACCCTGGCCACCAGCTGGGACCGCGATTCGCTACTACACGTCTGCCTGGGAACCGTTGCCGGTGCGAGAGAACGGGGTGCCGTTAGCCCCCGAGGAGGCCGAACCGGCAGCATTGTCTTCCATGACAGAGGCGGCAAGACGTCTGGGCCGGGGATTTGACTTCATGCGCGTTGACCTGAACTGTGCCGACGGCGAGGTCTACTTTGGCGAGCTCACCCCGTATGACAACGGATGCTTCCGCCGGCTCGAGCCCTCCTCGTTCGATCTTGAACTCGGTTCCCACTGGACCCTGCCCGACCTCGGTCGATGAGGCGAAGAACCTCCCATGCCAGCCCCATTTGGATCCTATGGTGGTGTCGGTACGCTGGGAGGGGCTTCGCGACGGAATAACCCCTCGGGCGATCAGGATCGGTGGGGCAATTCCATCGCTACTGTTGCCAGCTGGGTGGCGACGTGGCCCCGGCCGCCTTCACGGGCACCCAGGACCGAGAGCAGCATCGCCGTATTTGGGGACAGCGGCCCCGGTGCGCAACTCCGGCAACTACCCGGTCGGTGGCCGATAACTGCCTTAGTGGCTTGAAACAGCCCGGAGGCGTAGGGCCGCCTGGTTACCTCCAGCCGTTTCCCAGACCTGGCGAACTGCTCTGTGAGGCACCCCTCGACCGATGCTGGAGAGAAGGCTCGCCGCGCCAGCATCAGCATCCCGAGGTCAGGCAGTGAGTCTCCTACGGCGAACTCCAGCCTCTCGGCGCCGGCCCCGTTCCCCCGCGCACTCATAAGGTGGAGCAGAGCGTCGGCCTTGTCGTTGGCGGCAAAGGTGAAATCGCTCTGTCTTCCGACGACAACCCGAATCTTGGAGTCGGCCAACTCACCCGCGGTCGCGATCGCACTGAGCTGTTCTGCCCCTATCAGGGGTCGCAGTTTCCCATCCGCTCCAATCCGGCCGGCCCGGATCGCCTGCTGCCACCCGGGCTCGACAAAGAGCTCCGTCCGGCTCTTCAAGCTCGCCCTGATCAGTTCCATAAGGGAGCCGTCCTCCCGGTTCACCAACGACTGGAACGACCTCCCCTGGGCATCGTAGGTCACGGCACCGTACTCGGCGATCCCGCCGGGGAGCCCGTAGGCGTGACACCTTTCCGCGACCTGCTCAGCCGAGCGACCTGATGCGAGCAAGGGACGCCAGCCGTGAGCAATCAGGCTGCGGAGAGCGAGCCCGCCCAAGGGGCCGATGACGGGGACTGACAACCAGGTTCCTTCCAACACCCCGTCGATGTCAATCGAGCAGAAGGGGCCGTTGTTGGATACCTCGAGATCACCCAGATATGCGCCGGCTACGAACTCCTGCACACAGCTAGCCATCGCCCGCTCCACGGCCCACCGACGACGAAGAGCCGCTTTCATGCTCAGCTCGGTCAAACCCCACTCAGCTTCAGCTATCGCCCGCTGAGTTGACGTCAATCCGTTGGTCGACAATCCTCGGATTAGGTCATCGAGAAACTGACGGTGGCGCACTAGCCGGAGGAGCCGGTACAAGAGCCAGGGTTCGGGCAGGGGAGTGGTACCGGTTATTCGGGAGTAGGGGTCGAAAAGGTGCGCATCGGCCTCCGCGGCCCTCCCTTCATCTACCGCCACCGCTGCCCAGTCCGAGGTCAAAACTGACAAGTCATAAAGAGGGTCATAGCAGGCGGCGTCCACCTTGGTGAACGCTCCAGCCCCGAACGCGGTCTTCACCGCACGGGGACCGCCTTCGGTGTTCTGAACCAGAAACCAGCGAGTCAGTCCGGCGCGACCGTCCAGGACCGATGGCTGGGAGACCTTGAGAAGACGCTTAGCGACGGCATGGGCCAGCGCTCGATTGGCCGGCCAGAATCGTCCGAAGGCCTGGCCGATAAGCTGTGCCACCAGTTCCCAGGCCGCCGCTCGCCCGACCAATCTGAAGCTCATGTCCTCGGAGACTGTGAGCTCGCGGGCTCGTGAGCCGAAATAGGCGACGATTTCCTCCGTGTGTCCCTCAAGTTGGCCCAGTCGCCGCTTCTCAGAGATCCACTCCCGGTACATAACTCCAGCCCGCGTCCCGTAAATCACCGGAAGATGGCCCGCTAGTCGGCGCGAGATTATTGCCCGGTGCTCAGCGAAGTACCCGAGGCCGGTCCACTCCGCTCGCACCAAAAGCTCCGTGCTCGATGACGGCGCCTCTTCGCCGGTCAGGGTCACTCGGTAAACGCGACTCATGTGCCCCCTGTCGGCGGCGTCCCCTTGGGACACCGGGACCGGGACAACAAATACCTCAGCCGCCGGACTCACCCGGACGCTGGGGTTTCCAGATTGAAGGGGTCCATCGCGGCCAAGCAGGATCGCCTTGAGCCCTTCAGCTATCGAATCCTCCTGCAGCGAGGCGTGGATCGACCATTCCTCCCACGGCAGCAAAACTGACTCGTTGGCCGCGAGCGACGCGGGCACACTCTCACTTCCGCCGAGCAGCGGTAGCAAGAGAACCAACTGGTCCTGGCGCAGCCCCAGACGAAGCAGTTGGTCGATCGTCGCGGCGATGCTGGAACCGGTCTGAGGCGGATCATCGGTGAGAACCACCATGGCTCGCAGGGCACGGGACCGCTGCAGAGTGCGTCGCTCATGGGTCGCCAGCGGCTGTCCTGGGCGGATCGAAGCAGTCTCTACTTGTCTGTATCCTGCCGCCCGCAACTCGGCCGCGATAAGGGGCGCGAGATAGCTGCCAGAGGTGCGAACGCCGACCACGGTGACCGCCCGATCTCGATTGGACCAGCGCTGAGCGAAGCCGAGCGCCAGGCGGCGACAGTCCCCGGGAGTCTGATCGAAGCTGTGGAAGCAGCGCGGGACCTTGACGACCGCGCAGTGAAGTCCGCTCGGTAGCAGCTCGGCATGAGCCAAAACCGGCCACGCTGGCTTGTCGTTCAGGGGGCGAGCCGGTCGCTTCTCGACGAGAGCACTCGCGAGCTCAGACACCAGCCCGGTGAACTCGGCAGTCCAAGCTGAGACTCGGCGATACCTGGGGCTGTTGACGTGCGCAATCCGAACGCCCCCCGCGACTGCCGCGGCGAAGCGCGCTGCCCCCGTGGCCCAGACCCTCCGGCCCGGGTACGCCCGCAACCGGGTGGAGATGAGGCGCAACGAAAAGGAGTCTGCCCCGAGGAAGTCTGCCGCCACCTGCTCCATTCCGGCGGCGAGCAGATAGGCATTCAGAAAGTCGCCTTCGGCCAAACATCGTTTCAGGTGTACTCCCAGTGTCCTGAAGTCCATCAGCAGGTCCAGACCGAGAGGTTGCGGCGTCCGCCGATTTGCGAAGTCAGAATTCATAGCTCGACTGATGGTGCCAGATCCGGTGCCCGTCGACGGGTGTCGGCTCCGGTTGCTCTTCCGGTAGGACCTGCCGGTTTTGCCCGGCCGCGGGCCCCTCAAGACGCACCGGCAGCCGATGACTCGATCTGATCGGTTGCTGACGTGGCGGTCCGCGGGCCCATCCCAATCGGAGAGAGATCCTCGAGGAATATATTGGTTCGAACGCTGGGGCCAGTCACCGGCCAGCCCAGCTTGGTGCCTTTCCCGTGGAGATCTAAGACTTGGGTCCGCTTCTCAGCCTGTTAGCCGCGTTCGCCTATGGCACCTCCGACTTTGCAGCCGGCCTGGGGAGCCGCCGCATGCCGTCGGGGACGGTGGCCCTCATGGCCCAGTCCTGCAGCCTAGTTGCCGCCGTGGTGGCCGTCGGCTTGTTTCCCGGTACGGGGCCAACGGCGCTGAGCTTGACTTGGGGGTCACTGAGTGGGGTTGGCAGCGCAGTCGGCGCTCTGTGTTTGTACCGGGGGTTGGGGACCGGTCGGATGGGTGTCGTTGCCACGGCTTCTGCGCTGCTGAGTGCCGTGGTCCCGGCGGCATTCGGCTTTTTGCTCGGACAGCGCCTACCGGTGCTGGCAGAGATTGGGCTCCTGGCGGCTATTGCAGCCATCGTCCTGATCTCGTGGCAACCATCCAGGAATGCATCCCACGACGGACGAACCGGGATCGTATATGGAATTCTCGCGGGGGTGGGCTTTGCCGCCTTCTTCATAGCCTTGGATAGGGCGGGCACTCAGTCTGGAGCTTGGCCACTTCTGCCAGGTCAGGCGGTGGCCGTTCTCCTGGAGTTGCCATTCGCGCTGTCCGCAGGCGGCTTTCGGAAGCGTCCCACCGCAGCCCTGGCCGCTGCCGTGGCAGCGGGAGCCCTCGGAGGACTGGCAAACATCTCATTTTTAGCGGCCACCGGAAAAGGCCAACTGGCAATCGTCGCGGTGATAACTTCGCTTTACCCCGGAGTCACGATCCTGCTGGCTCGGGTCTTCCTCCGGGAAAAGTGGACTAGAGTCCAAGCCATCGGACTTGGGAGTGCCGCGGCCTCAATCGCCATGATCAGCATCCGCTAGCCGAGAGGGTGATCGGGAGCTGGGACCCAAACCTGCGCCTGGACTACCTTTCGGTGGCATCGATCAAAGACCAAGGCGAGACGGCGGGTGGGCTTTTGGCGCTTAGCCTCGCAGGTCCAGGATGCGTTTGGCCTTCCCCAAAGACCGTTCCAGCGAGCCGGGCTCGACGACGTCGGCGGCCACTGTTACTCCGACCGAATGCTTGAGTCGGGCGACCAACTCCTGGCCCAGGCTCTCGCGAATGTCGGCGGAGGAGGCATGAGGCAGTGCTTCGACCCGCACCGTCATCTCATCCATCCGGCTAGGCCGGGTCAAAACACAGACGAAGTGGGGTGACAATCCTCGGACGCTGAGCACTACCTCCTCAATCTGGCTGGGGAACACGTTGACCCCCCGGACGATCATCATGTCATCCGTCCGACCCACAATCCGCGCCATACGGCGCATGGTTCGAGCCGAGCCGGGCAGGATACGAGTCAGATCGCGGGTGCGGTACCGGATCAGAGGCATCGCCTCCTTAGTCAAGGTCGTCAGCACCAGCTCACCGAGCGTTCCGTCGGGCAATACATGGCCCGAGATCGGGTCGATGATTTCTGGGTAGAAGTGGTCCTCCCAGATGGTCAGACCGTCCTTGGTCTCCACGCACTCCTGAGCGACGCCCGGACCCATGACCTCAGACAGGCCGTAAATGTCCACAGCGTGCATGTCGGCGCGCCCCTCGATCTCACGCCGCATCTCCTCGGTCCAGGGCTCGGCACCGAACACTCCAACTTTCAGTGATGTCGTCCTGGGGTCTATGCCCTGTCGTTCAAACTCGTCGAGGATGACCAGCATGTATGACGGGGTGAGCATGATCACGTCGGCACTGAGATCCCGAATCAGAGTGACCTGCCGTTCCGTTAGCCCACCGGACGCCGGGACCACCGTGCACCCGAGTCGCTCAGCCCCGTAGTGCGCGCCGAGCCCTCCGGTGAACAGACCGTATCCGTAGGCAATGTGGACCACGTCGCCCGGCCTGCCACCGGCAGCCCGAATGGATCGGGCCATGAGGGCGGCCCAAGTGTCCAGGTCGCGCTGGGTATAGGCAGCGATCGTTGGCCGTCCGGTTGTCCCGCTGGAGGCGTGAACCCTCCTCAGATCTGACTTCGGGACCGCCAACAGACCCAGAGGATACTGGTCGCGGAGATCGTCCTTGGCGGTGATAGGCAGCCCAGCTACGTCATCGATCGTTCGAATGTCGGTTGGCCGGATTCCGGCTGCATCTAATCGAGCCCGATAGAAAGGAACTGTCTGGTACACCCGGCTTACGGTGTCCGCGAGCCGCTCCGACTGAAGGGAGGCGAGCTCGTCTCGCGAGCAGGTCTCAACTGCCTCCAGGCTATCTCGGTCCGGTGAAAGGTCAAGCATTTGAGCTCTCCTGGACCTCAGCAGGCGGTGGGCCTTCGATCGGCGTCGGCACGGTCCGGGATCTCCCCCGGAACTCGGCAATGACCTCGTTGCCGGGGAGCCGGACCACGGTTACATCGTAGAGTCCACTCCGTCCCTTGGGAAAAGGTTCGACGGAGAGAGCCTCCAGGATGTCGCCGGCGCGGGCTGGACCTATGAAAGCGATCTGTGCGCCAGCAGCTTCGGCCACATGCCCATAGGTGTTGGAGGCGAATACGAAGGCGCTGTCGGCCAGGCCGAATATGTACCCTCCGTGGCAGATGCCGTGCCCGTTGAGCAGTGTCTCCTTCACTCGCATGGTGCGCCCGGCTCGGCCGGGGGAGACTGAGACCGGACGGATCCCCATCTCTTGCGACGCGTTATCGGCAGCAAACAGACGTTCAGCCGCACGGGCGACTAGTGCATGGCCGTTGATCTCAGGGTGAGGTGGATTGGTGGGGGATATGGGCTGGTCCTGCGCCATGGCGGTCAGTGTAGAGCCACCAACGAATGCGGCCAAGCGGGGCGGCCCCGGTTATGGGCGGTAGCAGAACGATTGGGCCCCCGTCCGGAGTGTCCCGGTGGAATAGGACACTGGTGATGCCAGGGGCACCACCTTCGAAGGTGGAGTTGAGGCGATTCGAGCTGCGTGGCCGAGAGTTCATCGGAGCTCTCAAAGTGGTGCTGGGTGGGGCGAGGAAGCGGTGACTGGCCGGTCTGGGCTCCACTCATACCGGATATCGGGCGAGCGCTCCTCGTTTCGAGCTCCGTCGGTGCGCTGAACTGCTGCAAACCCCTGCCTCTCGTAAAACCGCCGGGCCTCAAGATTGCTCTCGAAAGTCCAGAGTTGCAGGCCGCCGGGCACCGCTCCTTCGCCAACTGCACCAGACGAAATCCAATTCGCACACCCTGTTCCGCCGGGCTCACGTACAACTGGTCGATCCATCCATCAGCCAGAGCCAACACCGCCACCACGCGAGCATCCCGCTCCGCAACCCACACCTCCGAACTGGGGATTACTTCCTCTTGAACCCACAACCGGACAGCGGCGTCGGTGTGGATGCAAGCAGGAATGGCCGGATAGGCAAAGCGCCTAGCCTCAAGCCAGACGTCTGCGGCCTGGAAGGCATCCTGGGCTGACGCACGGCGTATCAGGGCAGGCGATGAACGTGCCATTGCTGAAGTTTCACATGCTGCCGGGGATGGCCGCGCGCCTGCGGCCCCCGACCCGCTCCCCACTGATCGTGGTGGCACTCAAAACCGAATGCCTTGTGTTCCGAGCATCCTTGTGCCTTGAGGGGGGATGGTGAAGGGAGGGCGGGACCAAATCTGTCAGCTCACGATAAGGTCTCTTATCCGTAGCTCAGTTTGATCATGTGGGGCAAGCCGTGAGGTCTACCCTCTCCGAAAATCCCAGGCTAAGCTCAGATACCTCCGGTAGACTTGAAAGTGCAAACACCCTGCCTCGAGCGGACCTCGGGCATATCAGTGGAGGTTCGATTGGACAGTCGGTTCAGACTTCACGGATCGCTGCCCAGACGGCTCATCGACGACGGGCCCCGCGGCAACGAACGGCTGACTGGCGGTCTGGCCATCCTCTTGCTCATCCTCCTGGCCATCGAAGGCGGTACGGTGCTGGTCATCCGGTCGACACTGCCGCTTCACGTATTCATCGGGGTGTTGTTGCTTCCGGTGGTGGCGGCCAAGCTAGCCAGCACCAGCTACCGACTGGTTAGGTACTACATGGGGTCCAAGCCGTACGTCCGGCGCGGTCCGCCCGCGCTTATTCCAAGATTGCTTGGCCCGGCGGTCGGCATTCTCACAGTCGCCGTCTTTGGGACCGGAGTCGGACTGCTCTTTGTGCCGGCGGGCCAGACCACACTGCTATTTCTTCACAAGGCGTCATTTGTGCTCTGGTTCGCGGCCATGACCATTCACGTCCTCATCCACCTAACTGAGCTGCCGCGTGTCGGCCTGGCCGACTGGGGAGCGACCGCCCACCGGGTCGCTGGGGTGGCGCGTCGCCGAGAGTTGCTCCTGGCGACCCTTGTGGTGGGCACCATCCTGGGCCTGGTGGCCCTCCCGCTTAGCAATCCGTGGGATCACTGGCTGGCCGGCGTCGGGGTCGGCGGGTAAAGCCTATCCGGCTGCCTCAATCCGCAGTTGGGTGAGACCCGGTGCTCAGAGGATGCCCATTCTGGCGCCACATCTGGGTTCCTCCGCGGACAGAGCGGGCGTCGACCCCAGCCGTCGCCATGTGCTGAGCCGCGGTGTAGCTTCGATGGCCACTGGCGCAGATGACATAGACGGGCTGATCCCTGGGGAACTCGTCGAGCCGCAACGGCACCACACCCAGAGGCACCAACCTGGCACCAGGCACGTGCCCACGATGGTATTCATGTGGCTCCCGGACATCGACCACGAACGCCCCCGCCCGGTGGGCCTCGACGAAAGCGTGGAACTCTACCTCTTGCACCCTGACTGGCCTCCCTTGGCGTCGATACCCGTGTGGGTATCGTACCTGATCTTCAACTTGGCGGCTACGACCTCGGACTTCGACAGGTGAGTATCAGCTGGGATTTGGGCCTCGGACCAACGGGAGATTGCGATGGGCCCAGGCCGCGGTACCGCCGCTGACTGATCGAGCATCGACCCCGGCCGAGCGCAGGATGCGAGCCGCAATCCGGCTGCGGTGGCCACTCGCACAGATCAAATGGACCGTAGTATCGGTCGGCAACTCGTCGGCGCGATGCGCCAGATGGCTGAGCGGCATCGACGTAGCTCCCGGAACATGCCCCTTGGTGTACTCATGGGTTTCGCGGACGTCCACCAGTAGGCAGCCGGTTCGGTGCAGCTCGGCAAACTCCTCCAACGAAACCTCGGTCACCTTCGAAGCTTTTAGATATTTCCAGATACCCACCAGGGTATAATACAGGAGTACCGGCGCCCCGCAGGCCCAATGTCCGCTTGGGATGGATCCACGTCGCTACCGACGGACCTTCAAGAATTTGCTCAAAGGGGGCATCGAAGTTGGAAATCAGAGACCAAGATTCGGCAGAGGTACTTCGCCGCCTGCGCCGAGCTCACGGGCAGTTGGGAGGCGTTATCTCCATGATTGAGACTGGACGAGACTGCGATGAGGTGGTCACCCAACTGGCGGCCACCTCTCGCGCTCTTGACCGCGCCGGCTTCAAAATCCTCGCCAGTGGACTGAAGCAGTGTCTGGCTGGAGAAGCTGGTGCCGCTGAAACTGCTCGGGCGGAAGCCGAACTCGAGCACCTGTTCCTCTCGCTGGCCTGACAGCGGTGGCAAGGGCCACGACGCTGTCCGAGATCCCCCAGATATTGGGCGCTCGAAGCGCGTTGGCGGTGGTCGCCCACCCCGACGACGAGAGCTTCGGCCTCGGCGGCGTCCTCCTTGGCCTGACCGCAGCTGGCCTCAAGGTTCACCTCCTGTGCCTCACCGCCGGCGAGGCCTCCACGGTCGGCGCGGCATCGGATCTGGCCCAAACGCGACGTGCGGAACTGGTGGAGGCTGCGGCTCGGCTGGGCCTTAGTTCGACGAGCCTCTTGCATTTTCCGGACGGTGGTCTTGAGGTGACACCTCAGTCAGTCTTGGAGGCCGCCGTTGAGTCCGAGGTGGGCGAAGCGGACTTGGTAGTGGTGTTCGAACCTGGCGGGGTCACGGGGCATCCAGATCACATAGCAGCCACGGCGGCGGCCGAGACTGTCGCCGATCGGCACGGGATCCCAAGCCTGGAGTGGGGCCTCGGACAGATGGTCGCGGACACCTTGCGACAGGAGTTTGGCGTCCCGTTTGTGCCTTTCGAAGCGGTGGGAAGCCGGCCAGTGGAGGTAGCGGTCGACCGCCGTGGACAGAAGCTTGCGATCTCGTGCCACCGGAGCCAGGATCCCCAAAATCAGGTCCTGACCCGACGGCTCAGCCTGGAGTCTGACACCGAGTTGCTTCGGACCCGCTCTGCTCCCTTCCTCCCCCGGCTGAACCGTTTGTCCGGCCTGACGTCCCGAGTCCTCGAGAGGGACGTATCCCCGCGAGGCCAACTTGAGATCCTGGAGCTCCTCATCGCCTTCGCCGGCGGCGATACATGGCCAAACGGCGTCCTGGAGGAGCAGCGTCGGCGTGACGGCGCACGCGATCACTGCCTGCGGGAAACCCCGGCGTGGCGGCTGAACCTTGATCTATGAGGGACACGAACACCCGGCAACTCACCCGGAGATTGCCTGGACCGCCTTCGCCACGGTGGACGGAGTTGCCATCCCCAAGTTGGACCGCCGGTCTGCGGCTCAGCCATGGCCGGGCGAGAAGCTCATAGTGGTTCCCAAAGGGGGCGGCTGGATCCTGGGAGGCGACTTTGCCCGGGCCTTCCCTGACTCTTCAATTCAAGGAGCCACCCTTCTTTGTCTAGAGGTGTTTGCTCACGGAGCCAGACCAAGAGGCTTCCAACACGAAATCGAATCCTCCTACGCGGCCAGAATCCCTTCGATGGTTCGCCGCACTTCCGCCGGGGTGAGTTTCAGGGTTGCGTCGCCGACAACGAACTCCACTCTGACCCTTCCCTCCGGTTCCCGAATCGGCGACGGGAACGGTTCCGGCCAGGCCCATATCCCCTCGTCCCGGGCCACCCGCAAAGCGCCAGCCTTGAGCCCGGCCGGGGTCAGTGGAAGGAACAGATGCATCATCGACGTCTGTGGAGGACTTGGGAGGATCTCAATTCCAGGAATCCCCTGCAGCTCGCGAGCTATGGCAGTGGCATGGGCGAGATAGCTTTGCATGCGTCCGAGGCGCAGATGAAGCGCTGACAGCCCGCTGGCAGCATACGGCCACATCGCCACGACTCGGCCCCCGTGCCGTACGCGCCACAGCGCCGCTGATTCGATGAATTCCGCCGAGCCCGCCAGACAGCAACCGGCGATCCCCCCAAGTCCCTTGTAGAAGGAAACGTAGACGCTGTCGAAGGGTGCGGCCACCTCCGCAGGAGTGCGCTCGTAGGCCGCGCAGGCTTCCCACAATCGTGCACCATCCAGATGTGCCGCAGCACCCACCCCGTGGGCCCACTGGACCGAGTCGTTTAACTCTGCCAGGCTCGGAAGCTGCCCTCCTATGTCGCGCTGGGGCACTTCCAGCAAAAGAACCCCGAGGGGGCCGTCGAGTTCCGCAAGGTCGGCCACTCGCAGCAAGCGATTGATATCACCAACCGAGCGGCCCTGCAGGCCGTGCAACCGCTCAAAACCCATCTCTTCGCGGTGAAGCAGGTGGCAGGCGGGGTGGAATGCGACCTGGCTACACCCTCGGTCATCGGCATGGAGGCGCAGAGCAACCTGTTGCGCCATGGTCCCGGTGGGGAAAAACAGGGCGGCTTCCTTTCCCAGGATGGCAGCGGTCTCAGCTTCCAGTTGGGCCACCACCCCACCCGCGCCATATCGGTCGGTCACCAGGGCGGTGGGCAGCTCGCCCAGCAGCTGATGAGCACTCCTGGGTCCATGTCCCTGAAGGAAGTGATGGCACTCACCTGCGAGACTGTCGGTACCGATGAGTTACTCCCCCACCACGATGGTCACTGCCACTGAGTCATCCACCACAACGCATCCGCTCAGGTGACGCTCGCTACTTCCAGCAGCAGAGCGCTCACTACTGATCCAGCAGCCCTCGGCTCCATTTTGGCAATCTAGCAGACGTGACGCCCGCTCCGCGGAGGCAGCTCGAAGAACCCCTCCCCTCCCCCTTGAGACGCGTCGTGATCACCGACGTCTCGCCGGTGGTCGATTGTGGGCGTCGTCCCGCCAAGGCGGTTCAAGATGAGATGGTCCCAGTTGCCGCTCGGGTGTTCACCGATGGCCGAAAGGTCCTTCGCACTCGCGTCCGGTGGCGCAGCCTGGCCACTCCCGACGCACCGTGGCAGAGCACACCGTTAACTCCGGGCCTGGAGGACTGGTGGCACGGCCACCTGACGATCCAAGAAATTGGGCCGGCGGAGTTCGTGATCGAGGGCTGGGAGGACGCGTTCCAGTCCTGGCGAAACGATCTGGTGCGTCGAATCGATGCTGGCATTGACGCCGAGCCCGATATCGATTCCGGGTGGGGGCTGCTTGAGACATCCCTTAGGCGCCTGCGGGCGCCCCACCGATTCAGGCTCGCCGAACAGGCCCGGACCGCTCGAGCCTCCGGCCGCGAGCTCCAACTCCGCTTCCTAACGGACGAGACGTTATCCGCCCGATTGAGCGAGATCATCCCAGTTAGTGGCCTTTCCCGATCCACGCCCCTTTCTCTTTGGGTGGAGCGCCCCAGGGCTCTTTACGGTGCCTGGTATGAGCTCTTCCCTCGATCGCAGGGATCGGACGGAGTCATATCGGGAACGCTCCTGGCGACGGCAGATGAGTTACCAGCCATAGCGGACATGGGCTTCGACGTGGTCTATTTGCCACCAATCCACCCGATAGGCCATACCGGTCGTCGGGGTCGGAATAACTCCCAGGTGGCCACGGATCAGGACCCGGGGAGTCCTTGGGCGATTGGCTCGGAGATGGGAGGCCACACCGCCATCCATCCCGACCTGGGATCCCTCGACGACTTCAGAACTTTGCTGGAGGCCGCCACGAGCCAGGGTTTGGAGATCGCCTTGGATTACGCCCTCCAGTGCTCGCCCGACCATCCATGGGTCACCGCGCACCCGGAGTGGTTCGCCCACAGGCCAGATGGCAGCATCCGCGCAGCGGAGAACCCCCCCAAACGTTACGACGACATTTATCCGCTGGACTTCGGGTGCCGGAGCTGGCGGAGCCTCTGGGAGGCCTGCTACGGAATTTTGGAGTTCTGGATCGAACAGGGGGTGCACATCTTCCGGGTCGATAACCCGCATACCAAGCCCGTGGCGTTCTGGGGTTGGGTGGTCAGGCGACTGCACCGGCTCCACCCCGAGGTGATCCTGCTTGCCGAGGCATTCACGAGTCCTGCGATGATGAGAGAGCTGGCAAAGGTGGGGTTCTCCCAGTCCTACACCTACTTCACCTGGAGGACAACCAAGGACCAGATCGCCGCATACCTGGCGGAGCTGAGCAGGGAATCGGTCGATTACCTAAGACCGAACCTCTTCATCAACACCCCTGATATCCTGACCGAGGAACTCCAACGGGGCGGGCCGGGGGCATTTCGGGCTCGCCTGGTTCTAGGGGCCACCCTGGGCGCCAGTTATGGCATTTACAGCGGCTTCGACCTGGCCGAGGGCACTGCCTTGCACGACGGGTCCGAGGAGTACCTGGATTCGGAGAAGTACCAGCTGCGCCCCAGGGATTTCTCCGGCACTGAGTCCCTTCGACCGCTGGTCTCCCGTGTCAACCAGATCCGACGCGAGCACCGGAGCCTGCAGCAGTTCCGTCGCCTGGACTTCCACTGGAGCGACGATCCGGCGCTGGTCTGTTATTCGAAGAGCACCCCAGCCATGGATGACGTCGTCCTGGTAGTGGTCAACCTCGACCCGTGGAGCACCCATGAGTCGACGATTCACCTCGATCTCTCGCGCCTCGGTCTGGCCGATGGCGATCCATATCTGGCAAGAGAGCTGCTCTCCGGAGAAGACTATGTCTGGCAGGGTCCGCACCAATTCGTCCGACTGAATCCGGCTCGCTATCCGGCGCACATCCTCTGGTGTTCCAGATGACCCGTGACCCGTATTGGTACCGCGATGCGGTGATCTACGAGGTGTTCTGCCGTGGCTTTTACGACAGCAATGGTGATGGCGTCGGCGACCTTCCCGGCCTCACCGCCAAACTCGACTATCTGCACTGGTTGGGAATCAACTGCATATGGCTGCTTCCCGTTTTGGCGTCGCCCCTGAGAGACGGCGGCTATGACATCTCCGACTTTTACGCGGTCCACCCTGACTACGGGTCGGTGGAGGATCTGCGCGAGCTGATCCAGGGTGCGCACGAGCGAGGTATGAGGGTCATTTCCGACCTGGTCATGAATCACACCAGCGATCAGCACCCGTGGTTCCAGGACTCGCGACAGGGGCCGGACGCCCCTCGCAGGGACTGGTATGTCTGGAGCGACACCGCCAGCCGGTATCGCGACGCACGAGTCATCTTCGTGGACACTGAGGACTCCAACTGGAGTTGGGATGAACAGGCTGGCGCTTTCTACTGGCACCGCTTCTTCCGCCACCAACCTGACCTGAATTACGACAATCCCGAAGTTCAGGACGCCATGCTGGGGGTGATTCGCTTCTGGCTCGCGATGGGGCTTGATGGGCTCCGCCTGGATGCGGTCCCGTACCTCTTCGAGCGCGAGGGCACAAACTGCGAAAACCTCCCTGAGACCCATTCCTTCCTAAAACGTCTGCGCCGCGAAGTCGACCGCGAATTCCCCGACCGGGTCCTCTTGGCGGAGGCGAATCAGTGGCCAGCAGACGTTCGGGACTATTTCGGAGACGGGGACGAGTGTCAGATGTGCTTCCACTTCCCCCTGATGCCGCGCATGTTCATGGCACTCCGCCAGGAACAGCGCTACCCCATCACGGAGATCCTCAGCCAGACGCCGCAGATCCCACCGAATTGCCAGTGGGGCATCTTCCTGCGCAACCACGATGAGCTGACTCTGGAGATGGTCACCGAGAGCGAACGCGATTACATGTACGCGGAGTATGCCGGTGATCCTCGAATGAAGTTGAACGTTGGAATCCGCCGCCGCCTTGCTCCGCTGCTCGGCAATGGACGCCGCCAGATGGAACTCTTCTACGGACTCCTGCTCGCGCTCCCCGGCACGCCCATCCTCTATTACGGCGATGAGATCGGGATGGGCGACAACATCTATGTCGGCGATCGGGACGGTGTGCGCACCCCGATGCAGTGGAGTGCGGACCGTAATGGAGGCTTTTCCCGAGCCGACTTTGCCCAGCTGTACCTGCCGCCACTGATGGACCCGCTCTATGGCTTTCAGGCCTGCAACGTCGAGCAGCAGCAGCGGGCTCAGAGTTCCCTGCTGCAGTGGCTGCGACGGTTCATACAAGTGCGCCAGGCCCACCCGGTCTTCGGACGGGGAGAGTTTCAGGTATTGGAAGTCAACAACCCCTCGATCTTCGCTTTCGTGCGATCGTCGCCGGATGAGGTGGTCCTGTCGGTGAACAATCTCTCCCGCTTTTCACAGCCCGCTGCCCTCGACCTGGGGCGCTTTGCCGGAAAGGTCCCGGTCGAGCTGGTCGGCCGCGTCCCCTTCCCTCGCATCGACGACCAACCCTATCCGCTGTCCCTCGGGCCCCACGGCTTCTATTGGTTTCGGATAGAGGACTCCAATTGAGCGTCGGCACCGACCTCGTCCCCCCCGCCGAGTTCTGGGACTCGCTTCCTGGACAACTCATGGATCAGAGATGGTTCGCGGACAAGCATCGGCGCCCGGTCAAGGTCACACCGGCTGCGAGCTTCACCCTCAAGAGCGAGCTCCCAGCCCTCCTCATCGTACTGGCCAGCGTTGACTTTGGGGATGGCGAGATGGCCACCTACCAGCTTCCGCTTGGAATCCGCCAAGAGCCGGCGTCTTTGCAAACGCCAGGATCCGCCATCTACTTCCCCTATCGGGATTCCACCCGACAACTCGACTTGGCGATCTCCGATGCCACAGCCGACCCGGAACTTGCCGCCGCCCTGGTCCGCACCCTATTAGAGCCCGGGACAGTGGCTGGGGTACCGGAGGGCGAGTTGTCCATCAGGCTGCTGGAGGCAGACAGCGACCGCGGGACAGAGTCAACTTCCGCCAGAGCCCTGGCCCTGGAACAGAGCAACTCCCTGGTGGTCTTCGATGAACGGCTGCTTCTGAAGTTGTTTAGACGGGTTTGGCCTGGGATAAATCCTGAGCTTCAACTTTTGGAAGCGCTAGATCGGGTCGGCTTCGAGGGGATAGCCCGGCCCTGGATGGCAGTTGAGGCGAGCCTTGGAGGTCGGCCTTACTCCTTGGGGATGCTCCAGACCTACCTACGGAACGGCACCGATGGATTCACGATGGCACTCACCTCCCTGCGCGACCTCCAGGCAGATCTGCTTCCAGACGCCGATGGTGAGCTCCCGAGCTCGGAACGATGTGAGCACGCAGTCCGCAGCCAGGGGGGGTCTTTTGTGGCCGCCGCGAGAGAGATTGGGCGTCTCACCTCCCGAATGCACCTCGCACTCGCCAGTCCGGATCACACTGCCGACCTGGCTCCGACGCCCCTGACCTCCACTACCCTCAAGGTCGCTGCGGACAGAATCAATCGACATCTCGACCTCCTCCTCAGCGACCCTGACGCCCGACTCGAGCCGCTACGAGTCCACAGGGCAGGGATGAGAAAGCTGCTGCTCCGGATGGCGGGGGCCACCCCGGATGGTCTCGCGATCCGAATTCATGGAGATTTCCATCTGGGACAGCTGCTGCGTACCGATTCCGGGTGGCATGTTCTGGACTTCGAAGGACGTCCTGCAATCTCGATTGCGGAACGGCGTGCGCTGGCCAGCCCCCTCCAAGATGTGGCGGGGATGCTTCGGTCGTTCGACTACGCCGCCGCGGTCGCCCTACGCCAACAGGCTCACCCGGACGACGCCACGGCACGGACGCTCGCCCCCTACGGACGAAGCTGGGCCCATATCATGCGCGCTGAGTTTCTGGGTACCTATTTGGAAGGGGTCGAGGGGAAGGGCCTTGTTCCTTCGGACCCGATCACCGTCTCGTCCATCCTGCCGGCGTTGGAGGTGGGCCAAGCCCTCTATGAAGTCGACTATGAGCTCCGAAGTCGGCCGGGGTGGCTGAGTATTCCGCTTGAAGGAATAGCGAGACTTCTCCACGAGGCGGAACTGTGACCCTCCCAGACGGGCTCGGGCTCGATTCCAAGTCGCTGAAAGGGCTGTTGCGCGGCACCCTTGGGGATCCCCATTCCCTACTGGGCTTTCACCGGACGGCTGACGGCGGACGCATTGTCACCTTTCATCCCGGTGCGACTCATGTCCTAAGTGTGGTCGCGGGCCAGCAGGTACCAGCCCTCAGTATCCCCTCGGTTCCAGGACTGTTCGTCGGGGAGGTGTCGCCCGCTCGGGCCGACGAGATCGAGGCCAAGCTGGCTGCCGGAGAACTCGCCTACACCACCAGGGTTGGAGCCGATGACGGCACGCTGCGCGATGGCCCAGATCCGTACTGCCTACCTCCGACGCTCGGGCCCACCGATCTCCATCTCTTAGGCGAGGGCCGTGACCGCTTCTTGTACCGACACCTGGGGGCTCACCCAAGGACCCACCAGGGAGTCGATGGTACGGCGTTTGCGGTCTGGGCCCCTACCGCGCTGGGAGTGGGAGTCGTCGGGGACTTCAACGGCTGGGATGCAACCTGGCTGCCTATGCGCAACCTAGGGGGCAGCGGGATCTGGGAGCTCTTTGTGCCGACCGTCTCGGAGGGGGAGACTTACAAATACCGGATCACACATCAGGACGGGAGCTCCGCCTACAAGGCAGACCCGGTGGCGCAGGCGATGGAACTGCCTCCACGAACCGCAAGCGTGGTTACCCGGTCCCATTTCAACTGGTCCGACGGAACCTGGCTCCGTAGCCGGGCCGCCGCGCAGCCGCTGAACAACCCAATGAGTACCTACGAGGTGCATCTCGGTTCCTGGCGGCGGTCCAGTTCCGACCCCAGCCGACCCCTGTCATACCTGGAGCTCGCTGACCAGTTGGGAAACTACTGCGTAAAGATGGGCTTCACTCATGTTGAACTGATGCCCATCGCTGAGCATCCCTTCGGTGGCTCGTGGGGTTATCAGGTCAGTGGGTACTTCGCTCCTACTGCGCGCTACGGCACCCCCGATGACCTGCGCAAGATGGTGGACATCTTTCATAACCTGGGGGTCGGGGTGCTCCTGGACTGGGTTCCCGGACACTTTCCGAGAGATGAGTTCGCCCTAAATCGCTTCGATGGCACTGCGCTCTACGAGCATCTGGACCCCAGGCTGGGCCTACATCCCGATTGGGACACCGCAATCTTCAACTATGGTCGACGAGAGGTGCGCAACTTCCTGGTGGCGAACGCCCTCTACTGGTTCGACGAGTTCCACATCGATGGCCTCAGGGTGGACGCCGTGGCGTCGATGCTGTACTTGGACTACAGCCGCAAGGAGGGCCAGTGGCTTCCGAACCGTTTCGGGGGCAGGGAGAACCTGGAGGCTATAGACCTCCTGCGAGAGGTCAACACCCTGGTCTATCGGGAGCATCCTGGTGCCGTGATGATCGCCGAGGAGTCCACCTCCTGGCCCGGTGTCAGCCGACCGACCTATTCCGGAGGGCTCGGATTTGGCATGAAATGGAACATGGGTTGGATGCACGATACCCTGGACTACTTTGCAAATGATCCTGTTTACCGGAAGTTCCACCACAACCGCCTGACATTCAGCCTGATGTATGCATGGACTGAGAACTTCGTGTTGCCACTCTCCCACGACGAGGTGGTGCATGGCAAGGGGTCACTGCTGGCCAAGATGCCCGGGGACGATTGGCAGAAGGCGGCCAATCTGAGGGCTCTCCTGGGGTACCAATGGGCCCATCCGGGCAAGCAACTCCTCTTCATGGGGGGTGAGTTCGGCCAACGCGCCGAATGGGATGCGGACGGCGAACTGGACTGGTTCCTGTTGGAGCAGCCTCTGCATCATGGCCTGCAGCTGTTGGTTGCCGATCTCAACCGCAGCTATCGCGCGGAGCCGGCACTGTATCAGCGCGACTTCGCGCCCGAAGGGTTCCGTTGGATAGACGCCAGTAATGCCGATGCCAACGTCATCGCCTTCCTACGCTTCTCTGCCGATGGCACGCGCCATCTAGCCTGCGTCTGCAACTTCTCCCCGGTCCCGCGGTATGGGTATCGGCTGGGTCTGCCGGAGAAGGGCGGCTATTACGAACTCCTCAACACCGACAGTCACTATTTCGCGGGAAGCAACCAGGGCAATCTTGGCGGGATCATGAGCGTCCAAGCCCCGTGGCATGGCCTCCCCAACTCGACCTCGCTGACCCTCCCTCCCCTAGCCACAATCTGGATCGTGCCGGAGTCGCAGCGGCCCTAGCGAGGTGCGTTTCGACCCTGCCCGAAGGTTCGCGGCTCCCTGGTAAAGGGATAGGTGGCCCGGTACATCTTGACCACCGAACCCCCCGAGTCACGCTCTAGCCGCAGTTCCTCCCCCCGCTCTGGCCCATTCACGGTCACATAGCGGTCAACTCCAACCGGTCGGTAGCGCTCCGGCTCGGAACCGTCAACGGCGTCGGCCGGTGAGGAAACTAGCTCCCCATCGCGCCAGGTGAAGATCCACTGGGACCATTCCGACCACCAACTGCCAAGGACCGAGCTCACCTCGCGAGGAATCGCACCATCTGGTCGCCACGGGACCATTGGCCGCGCCTCCTCAGCCAGGATGTCCAGGGCCTGTGAGGCCACGGCCCCAATTCGCATCCCGGCAGTGGCGTTGGTGAGCGAGACCACTCCCCATCCGCCCGCCGGCCACCAGAAGCAAGCAGCAAGAAAGCCCGGCATGGATCCGGTGTGCCCGACGTAGGTGCGGTCACCGCTGCGAAGCAGCATCAGCCCAAGACCCCATGCCAGCCGCCAGGTAGTCAGGTCCGCCAAGACCCGAGGAGTCGCCATCCTGTCCAGCTCCTCTCGGCGCAGGACTTTGGGGTGGCCCTGTCCGAGGAAGTTGGCCCAGATTGCCAGATCATGGGAGGTGCTCCAAAGCTGGGCGGCGGGCGCGATCCCCCGTGTATCCACCGCCGGCTCGACAAAGATGCGATCCGAGTTTGGATCGACAGCGTACCCCTGTGCGTGCGGGGCCGCTGGTTGCATGCTGGTCCTAGTCATCCCGAGAGGGTTGAAAATTCGCTCTCGAACGTAGTGCTCCCACGGCAACCCACTTACCTGAACCAACAATTCGCCGAGGAGTGCATACCCGAGATTCGAGTAGTGCCAAAAACTTCCGGACGGGTATAGAACCCGTGCCTCGGCGGCCTTCTCGGGAAGTTCCTCGCGAGTGGGCGGCAAGAGGGTCTCCCATACCTCTCCGACTGGCTCTCGCTGCAACCCTGAGGTGTGACTCAGCAGGGCACCAACTGGTAGGGCTGGTTGAGGCGCGTGGGGCCACCTGTCCCCCAGTGGCTCCTCCAGACCGAGCCGCCCCTCGGCCACCATCTGCATGATCCCGACTGCCGTAACGGTCTTGGTTATGGAACCGATTCGGAACTGAACATCGGAACCCGCGGCCAGCCCTTGGTCGCAGTCCGCTGTTCCTGCCTGAAAGTACTCCACCAGATCGTAAGCCGGAGTGATCGCCAAAACTAAGCCAGGAAGCCGGCAGCGCCGCTGCGTCTCAGCCACAAGGCGCCCCAGTCGGTTCTCCGCCCGCTCGCTCAGCTCCGACACGAGTCCCAATGGTATCTGCAGAGTGCCAGTAACCCGTCCCGTCCGAACTCGTCGCGACAAAAGGAATAAGAACCTAGCGATACTGGCGCTCAGCTGCGCGATCTGACACCGGACCCCAAAGAGAGATAGTCGGCTAGCGTCTCAGGCCGCTATTACTGGTCATTTCATTCGCCAGGCAGCAAGAGCCGTTCACCGGGGTAGATGAACTGACCGCGCAGGTGATTTTGAGACTGTATATCCAGGATAGCCTGACGAGGATCGGTCTCCGGGTAGTGTTGTGCCGCGATGGTCCAGAGACTCTGTCCCGTCCTAACAGTCACCCAGACCCCGGTGCTCCTCTGACTCCCAAGAACACCGGATGTCATAAGGGCCCCTATCAGAGCGACCAGCACCGCCAACCGGGTCGCGACCCGTCGCTCTCGGACCCACGGGCGGCTCGCCGTGGTTGCTTTGATGGTGACAGGGAACATGAGTTCGTATACTAGCGAACACCTGTACGGTTGTCAAGTGGCTGGAGGTCCTGGTGGTCGATCAGTTTGAAAGCCAGTCTGGCCTCGTCAGGGATTAGCCGACCCAACCTCCCCCTGCGCCTTCCTCCG
>DAHVDN010000028.1 GCA_027313505.1 Candidatus Dormiibacterota bacterium | reverse complement strand
TCGGCGACCGATGAGCCTAGTGATGGGCTGCGACCGCCGGGATCGACTCCCTAAGGTGGAAGGTTGGATCGAGGAGGACGACATCTGGCAGCCCAACAATGGACCGTACCCTCCCTGACCCTCTCGGTCCCATCTGCGCCTCGGCACCCGGTATGCTCCAAGGGAAGTGAAGCCGCCTGCCTTCGCGTACCGCGCCCCGGAGTCACTGCAGGAGGCCCTCTCCCTGCTGGCAGATCACGGCGACGAGGCCAAGGTTTTGGCGGGGGGCCAGAGCCTCATTCCCCTCCTCTCGCTGCGATTGGCGCGGCCCACCGTATTGGTCGACCTGGCTCGGATCCCGGGAATGGCCTCGATATCTGAGAGTGATGGGTGGCTCGTGATGGGTTCGATGGTGCGGGAGGGTCACGCCGAGCGCGCCCCCTTGGTTGGTCGTCTGGCGCCCCTGCTCAGCGCGGCTCTTCCCTTCATCGGACATCCTGCCATTCGCAGCCGGGGGACTGTGGGCGGCAGCCTGGCCCACGCCGACCCTGCTGCGGAGCTGCCAGCCGTGGCCCTGGCCACAGACGCTCAGCTGGTGGCGACCAGTGCCGCCAGAGGGAAGCGGACCTTACCGGCCGCCGACTTCTTCCGGGGTTTCTTCGAAACCGCCTTGGAAACCGACGAGATCCTGACGGAGATTCGTCTGCCTCCCCTCTCGGAGGGCACCGGAGTCTGCTTCCAGGAGGTGGCACGCCGCCACGGCGACTTCGCGATGGTGGGCCTCGCGGCGAGCGTGCGCCTGGCCAACGGCACCATCGCCGACGCCCACCTGGCGCTGACCGGTGTCGCCCCTCAGCCCATTCGAGCCAGCGAGGCCGAGCTGGCGCTGATCGGTGCTTCGCCTACCAAGGCAGTCTTCGAGGAGGCCGGGCAACTGGCAACAAGAGGGCTAACCCCTCCCTCCGACCTCCATGGCTCATCGGGGTATCGAACAGTGGTCGCCCAGGTGCTGGTGCGCCGTGCTCTGCGGGTGGCAGCTCTTAAGGCCGGGGCCGACTATGAGGAGCTGGATTCGGGGAGAGGAGACCTACGATGAGCCTGAGTGCAAAAGGCCTCTCCACGGACGAGATTTTTCAAGTTGAGCTGACGGTGAACGGGGAGCGCCGAGAGGGTGCGGTTGAGGCCCGCAAGACGCTGGCCGACTTCCTGCGCGAGGATCTAGCGCTCACCGGCACTCATCTGGGATGCGAGCATGGAGTGTGCGGCGCCTGCACGGTGCTGGTGGACGGTGAACCGGCTCGGTCCTGCCTGATGCTGGCGGTACAGGCGAGGGGGTCAGCGGTCCTCACCATTGAGGGGCTGGCTCAAAAAGGAGAGCTGAGTTCGCTTCAGCAGTCGATGTGGGACAACCACAGCTTCCAGTGTGGCTTCTGCACCCCCGGATTCCTGATGCAGATAACTGCGCTGTTGGAGCAATCTCCCAACCCGACCGAGGGTGAGGTGCGAGAGGCCCTGTCCGGCAACATCTGCCGCTGCACCGGCTACCAGAGCATCGTGAAAGGGGTGATGGCGGCAATTGCGAGTTCAAACCCCAAGGACGTCAGCTGATGCGGACTGAGCCCCGCGGGACCAGAAGGGACGACCGATGAGCGACTCCAAGTCTGGAGTGTTCCCTGTCGCTGGTCGCTTCACCGGGTCTCCGGTTCGGCGCAGCGAGGATCCTCGCCTTCTGACCGGCAGAGGCATGTACGTCGACGACATCAGGCTGCCCGGGATGCTTCACGCCGCCTTCGTGCGCAGCCCGATGGCGCACGCCGTGGTGCTTCGGGTCGACACAAAGGCGGCCCGATCCGCCCCGGGGGTCCGTGCGGTCTTCGACGGGCAGGAGATGGCACAGCTCGCCAAGGCTGGTGGGGGGCCGCTCGGCGACATGGGAGGGGAGGGGGTCGAGTCGCCGATCTTCACAGTCCTCGCCACAGACAGGGTCCGCATGATGGGAGACCCGGTGGCACTTGTCGTGGCGGATAGCCGTTATCTGGCCGAGGACGCCTGCGAACTCATCCAGGTCGAGTACCAGGAGTTGCCGGCGGTGACCTCGGCAGAGCAGGCGCTGGACCCACGCAGCACTCCGATATTCGCAAACCTTGGGAGCAACGTTCTCCAGGGACCGACCACGGAGCGGTTCGGCGACGTGGAAGCGGTCTTTGCCAGCGCGGATCGGGTGGTTACGGCAAGCCTTACGCAACACCGGCATCAGAACGTCCCGATGGAAGGCAGGGGAATCGTTGCCAGTTTCGACCCGGCAACCGGAGAGCTTCGCGTCAACGCCTCCACCCAGGGGGTCCACGGCGTGCGCGAGGCGCTGGCCGCCCAACTGGACATTCCGCTGGAGAAGGTGCATGTCAGGGCCGGCGACATCGGCGGCTCCTTCGGGCTCAAGTTCGGAGTGAGTCGCGAGGAGGTCGCCGTCGCCGCCGCCAGCCTGAAGTTGGGCCTGCCTGTGCGCTGGATCGAGGACCGCAATGAGAACCTGACAGTCTCAGGGCAGGCTCGCGAGGAGAGCTTCGAGGTCGAGGCAGCGATCACAAAAGATGGAGACATCCTCGGCCTCAAGGTGAAAATGGTGATAGACGCCGGGGCCTACCCGGGGGTGGCCCCGATGCTGGTCGGAACCATCCGGCAGATGATTCCGGGGCCATACCGGATGGAGGCTCTCTCCTTCACCGCCACGGTGGCGATCACCAACAAGGCGAGCTATGTCGCTTACAGAGGTCCCTGGGCTTCGGAGACCTGGGTTCGAGAGCGACTTATCGACCTGATATCGGCCGAGCTGGGCCGGGATCCGATGCAGATTCGCCTCCGCAACGTCGCCGTCCGGGGGGAGCCTCCGTTGAGAATGGTGACCGGTCCCAGTCTGGCCGGAATCACCGCCCAGGAGTCGCTTCAGCGTGCGGCCGCGCTCATAGATTTGGACAGCTTCCGAGAGCGGCAGGAGCTGGCCCGCCAGGAGGGCCGCTATTTGGGAGTGGGCTTCGGTACCTTCATAGAGCCTGCTCCCGGCCCCAGGGACCCCGATGAGACTCCCTCGGAGGAGGAGATGGAGCAGCTCCGCATGAGGCTTGAACTCGATGGCACGGTCACCGTCTTCACCTCTCAGATGCCCCATGGGCAGAGCCACCAGACCACCCTGGCCCAGGTCGCAGCCGACCATTTTGGGATTCCCTTCAGCCAGGTTAAGGTCGTTGTTGGAGACACCGACATGGTGCCCATGGGCTTCGGCACCGGGGGAAGCCGCTCCGCCACCATGGCCGGCGGTGCAACGCTCCACGCTGCGCGGGCGCTGCGGGCCAAGGTGCTGGAGGTGGCGGCCCAGCTTATCGACACCGGCCCGGAGACCCTCAACATCATCGGAGGGATGGTGGCGGCGGAGAAAGCCTCAACCAGGTCCATCACCCTGGTCGAGGTGGCCGCAGCGGCGGCGGCGGGGGATCGCCTTCCTCCAGGTATAGACCGTGAGCTCGAGGTCAACTTCGCCTTTGATGGCGGTGCCGGTGGTTGGTCTGGTGGCACCCACTGCGCCGTTGTCGAGGTGGATGTCGAGACCGGGTTGGTCAGGGTCGAACGATATCTGGTGGTCGAGGATTGCGGCGAGATGATCAACCCCGCGATCGTCGAAGGTCAGGTACGCGGCGGAGTCGCGCAGGGGATCGGGGCGGTGCTGTTGGAGCGCTCCGCGTACGGAGAGGATGGTCAGTTTCTGTCCGGCTCGCTCATGGATTACCTGCTACCGACAGCCACTGATGTGCCCCAGATCGAGATCGAGCATCTGGAGACCGTCCGTCTGGATGCCGATGTGAACTTCCGGGGGGTGGGTGAGGGCGGAATGATCGTCGCGCCGCCCACCCTGGGCAATGCGATCGCCGACGCCCTGGCGCCGTTCGGAGTGAGGATCACCGAGCAGCATCTGCCGCCAGCCCGGCTCTTGGAGTTGATCGGCACAATGGACGCCTAGCGGTAGGTGGTGTCCCAGGTGTCACGGACAGCAGTGGGCCAGGGGCTCTGACGACATGAGCGCCTCAACCGAAGTCCGACAGGTGCACCGGTTTAGGCTGCTGACGGCGGCCAAGTTAGAACACCGAGCTGCCGCGTGTAAGGGGGAAGGCAGGTGAACCCGCTCCCACCGACTGCGCCCTTTCGGGAGAACCGGGGGGCGCTCCCCACGGGCACGGAGAGCGGGCCAAAGCGTGGTCCGTCCGCTAACGCATTGGATCTCATCAGCATCCGTCTCCTTCTAGCTGTGGAGGCACATGGGAGCATCAGCCGGGCGGCCACAGCCATGCACATGGCTCAGCCGTCCGCAAGCGCCAGGCTGCGGCGGTTTGAGGGGTTGGTCGGCACAGCGCTGATTGAGCGGCGGTCAGAGGGCAGTCGGCTGACGCCGGCGGGGAGGTTGATCGCGGAGTGGGCGGGGGAGATCGTGAGTGCTGTTGACGGCATGAGCTGGGCCATCGGGTCACTTGCGCGCAAAGCTGCCAACCCCCTGCGCGTAGCGGCCAGCCTCACCATTGCGGAGCACTTTCTCCCGGTATGGCTGGCGGGACTCTCGGAGCGCATGCCCGGTTCAGATGTCCATTCTTTTATTGGAAATTCGGCGGAGGTTTGTGCCCAGGTAGCATCTGGCGAGGCGACCCTGGGTTTCATCGAGAGTCCCGACGCCCCACAGTCCCTCACCACTCGTAAGTTCGCCTCCGACGAGGTGGTGGCAGTTGCGAGCCGAACGCATCCCTGGAGCAACTTCCGAACGCGGATACCTCAGGTGAACCTCCTGGGGGCAGCACTGATCGTTCGGGAGCGGGGGTCGGGCACCCGGGCGGCTGCGGAAAGTGCTCTGGGCGAGCTTTCCGGACAAAGCAACCTGATAGAGGTGCAGTCCTCGGTGGCGGCGCGGGCCGCGCTGGCGATGGGCCGAGCGGTGGCTCTCCTCAGCATCCTTTCAGTCTCGGAGGACATTCGGGCCCAACGCCTGGTGCAGATCCCGGTGGAGGGCTTTCCGGTGGTACGCAGCTTGAGGATCGTCTGGCGAGATCCCCAGCCGACCGACCCTACTGCCCGCGCCCTGCTTGAAATCGCCTTCGCCGGCAGTAAAGCCTGAGGTAACCTGGGCAGTCCATAGGCTGGCGCTATAGGGCCCTTAGCCATTTGCCATCTTCCGCAGACCCTAGGACGACTCGTAGTGTCAGGGCATGATCTTCACAGCTCAGGTCCTGTCCAGAAGCCGTCGGAGACTCCCGTGGCTCCTGTCATCAGTGGATTCCCCCTCACAGCTGGTCGGCTATGTCGGCCCCAACTGGTATGCCTCCATCATGGGTACCGGAATCGTTGCCAACGCGGCCATGACCCTGCCGTGGCAGCTGGGATTCCTTCATTTGTTCGCTCTGGCGGTGTGGGTGGCGGACGCCGTCCTGCTCGGGGCGCTGACCGTGGCTGTCGCCCTGCACTGGATATTGCATCCCGCCGTCGCTCGTGGACACGCCTTGGACCCTACAATGGCTCAGTTCTTCGGGGCTCCGCCGATGGCGCTTCTCACGGTCGGTCTCGGGGCCGTCCTGGTGGGGAAGGTCCTCCTGGGGCTGAGCTTGGCGGTGGATCTCGACTGGCTGCTCTGGGGGACAGGCACCACGCTGGGGCTGATAACCGCGATCGCGATTCCGTATCTGATGTTCACCCGCCAGGAGATCAAGGCTGACGGAGCGTTCGGAGGGTGGATCATGCCCATAGTCCCTCCCATGGTGTCCGCGGCAACCGGCGCCGCGCTCATTCCCCACGTGGCAGCGGGCACCTTGCGGGCGACGTTCGTTTACGGACTGCTCGCAATGTTCGGCATGAGCCTGATGGTGTCGCTCATCGTCATCACCCTCATCTGGTCCCGACTTGCGCACCACGGCGATCCCGGCACTCCCCGCTCGGCGACACTCTGGATCGTCCTTGGACCGCTGGGCCAGTCCATCACCGCGGCGTCCCTGCTTGGAGCCTCCGCCCATCTGGCCCTTCGGCCCCAGATCGCGGCGGGCATGGGAGTTATGTCAATCCTCTATGGGGTCCCGATGTGGGGCTTCGCAACACTTTGGATAGCCATCGCTACCCTGCTCACGGCGCGTGCCATACGAAGGGGGTTTCCCTTTGCCATGACCTGGTGGAGCTTCACCTTCCCGGTGGGCACCTACGTTACGGGGACCAGCGGGCTGGCGTTGCACACCGGACTTCCAGCTTTCGCGGTGGCGGCGGTGATTGCCTACGCCGGCCTGCTGTGCGCCTGGTCGCTGGTGGCTGCTCGGACGGTCCACGGCAGCCTGCGCGGTGATCTTCTGCTCCCACCAGAGGCTCCGGCCAGGGACTCCATCCGTCAGGTGGGTTTGCCGGCAGGCATGCTCACACCACGGTGACCTGGACCCCCATCGAGCGCAGCCCGTCGACTGAATCCTCCTTGGTCTCCTCGCCTGTGATCAGCTCCCCGACCTGGTGCCAGTCCGCGAACGTGTAGAGCCGCTCAACTTCGAACTTGCTGTGATCGGCGAGAATTACGACCTCTCTGGCCGCTCGCACCGCGGCCTGCTTAAAGGCCGCGTCCCCACTGTCGGGCACCTGGAGTCCCCGGTCCTTGGCAATTCCCTCGGTGCCTATGAAGGCGCGGTCGATCCGGAGCGCCGAAAGCGCTTCGACCGCACGTGGGCCAAGGAAGGCCTGGGACACCACGCGGAACTCCCCCCCGATCACCAGGAAGGCGATGGAAGTCCGGCGGGCAAGAATGTTGATGACGTTTAGGGCATTGGTGATCACGGTGAGTCCGCTGCCGGGGAGGTGGTTGGCCATCGCACCGACTGTGGTACCCGCATCCAGCAGCACCGTCTCACCTGGCCGACATCGGTCGCACGCGGCCCGCGCGATGCGTACCTTCTCATCGTGGTGGGCGCCCAGTTTGGCTGCGTAGGACACTTCGAACCCGGTGCCCCGGGTCACCAGTGCCCCGCCGCGGACATTGACCAAAACCCCTTGCCGATCGAGTTCCCGGAGATCGCGGCGGATGGTCACTTCCGAGACCCCAAGGAGCCGACTCAGCTGCCCAACCTCGGCCCTACCCTCTCGCTCCAGGACCGACAGGATGCTGAGATGCCGCTCACCCTTGAGCTGACCGGCCGGCTCGGCCGGAGACCCTGCGATCCCCATCGACCCTCCTCGTTACTTCCCGCTCGGGTGGGGGGCCAGCTGCGGAGCGCTGACCCCCCACGATCGCGTCAGCCGCCGGCATCCCTGTCGGCCGCGGCCAGCATACCTGCACGTGCGAGTAGCTCGGGGCGCCTCCGGCCCACCGCGCGCACCACGAACACCCCGGCGACCAGCCACACCAGGGCAACAAAGGGCGCCACCAGCACCGGGAACGCAGGGAGCGGCACCACCGAAAAATAGATCGGCAGAAGAATCAAAAGAGCTCCCAGAATCGGGAGAACGAAGTGGTAGCCGAAGTTGAATGCATGGATCTTGCGGAAGTAGGAGGGAACGCTGATGTTCACCGCGAAGTGAACAGCCAGGGCCCCGAGGGTAGCAATGGTGCCAAACAGAAAGAAGCCTTCCAACGGACCGAGCAGGGCGCCGGTGATGCTCACACCGACGATGGTGATGACCGCGGAGAGGTGGATCGCTCGAAAGGGCGTCTGGTACCTGGGGTGCGTGACGCTGAACGTTCGGGGCACGATTAAACCGTCTCTCCCGAGGGAGAACACCATCCGCACCTGGGCGTTGTGAATCGCCAGGGCGCACGCCAGGCTGCCATTCAGCGTCAGGATGGTCAGGAACCATACCCACACCGAACTCAGGTTGTGCTGTACCAATGTCACAAACGGGACAGTTGATGAGGCATAGGTGGCCATGTGGTGGGGACCCCAGGCGACCACGGACACATAACCGAGGAAGATGTAGAAGGCGCCGATGCCGACGATCGCGAAAATCACGGAGCGGGTGATCGTCCGAAGGGGATTGCGCGCTTCTTCTCCAAGGGTCACCGCCGCGCCGAAGCCGGTCAGGCTGAGAAAGGAGAAGATGACGCCGAGGGCCACCCCTCCAAGCCCAGTGGGAGAGAGCTTCGTAGTGAACACCGAACCGGTGCTCTGATGCGCGTGCAAGGCCAGGAGCCAGACTGCCACAACCAAAAATATCAGAATTTCCAGTGCGCCCATCACATACGAATAGTTGAGCGAGATGCGGATCCCACGATAAGACATGAACCAGATGAATCCGGCGGAGATCATCGCGGCCGGCCACCACATCCAGTTGGTCACGTGGAGCCCAAAGTCGATGTTGAGCAGCCCCGGCAGAAGATATCCGAAGAAGAGAACCGTGCCGGACAGGCTCGCCGCCTCATAGAGGAGATATATCCATCCCGTATATAGACCGGCCCTCGGGTTGAGACCGCGGCTCACATAGGTGTAGTATCCACCGGCGCTGGCGACTCGGCGCGCGTACTGGATCACCGGAATCACCAGCAGAGCGGCCAACACCACCCCCAAGACCAGGGCCAATGGCATGGCCCCACCGGCGAACGCCGCAACCCCGGTCAGTCCGGCCACCACGGAAAGGCCCGGCGCCATGTTTGAAATCGATTGGAAGATCACCTGCGGCATCCCCAGAGAGTCCGCCGCGAGCGTTCCAGCCTTTGACGTCCCGTCAGTGCTCACCTTTCCTCCCCTCCTGAAACGGTAGCCCAAGTATCCTTGGGCAGATTGGCGTAGTCGTGACCCACAGCTACGCTGCAGATCGATAGAAACACGAGCGGCACCAGACCAAGGTTTGTGACGCGGTGAGCCCAACCGGGGGACACCCTCTCCCATGTGAGCGCTTCCAGCTGAACTCGGCGTAGATCGCCATCCCTGGAGAGCAGGTCAAGTCGTCCGCTGCCCCGCAGGGCTACCACCACCTCGCCCCCATCGGGGTCGCGATGAAAGTGTCCACGAGTGTGAAAGGGCCGCGCCGGATCTGGCCCTGGGTAGAGCACGGTCACCGCACAAAGCAGATCTGTCGTGGACGATCCGGTGGTCCATTCGAACACCTCGTAGGCCACCGGATCGTCGGCCCCGATCAGGTCACCGGAAGCGTCTGAAACCGGGCTCATCGCCAGCTCACTCGCTCGCCGCGAGGAGTGACTAGAAGCTCGCGTCCGTAGTTGATCAATATCGAGCATCGAAGCTGCCATTACGATCGGGTCCACAGGCACCTCCCCCTATCGGTCGCTAACGAACAATAGCAACTGTCCGGAAGTGATCAATATAATATGAAGGGTTGGACGCATTGTCAAGAGGACCGGCTCGCCGCCTAAACTTCGAGGGCCATTCCAGACGAAAGGGACGGATACCCACCGCCACAGTGGTCGAGGAGGCTCTCTTCACCGTCTGTCACACTCGACTCACCACCTTGTCGTCGCGCCACCCGGGGCCCGGCACCTGGGGAACCTCAGCCTGGGACGAGCCCTACGGTCCCGAGTTGGCCGAAGCGGCAACGGCGATCTTGGGGCGACTCACGATCTTCCGATCTCAGGACCGTGGCGGTGGCCATCTATGATGAGCGGTCGGTGGGGAATTTGCATCCCAATGCGGCTCCACCGCTGAGTCGTGGTTTTGTCCGTTGGCGTCGAAGGAGAATCGCATTTTGGAAGGCCGTGATCTGGGGAATACGGGGCTGACCGTCTCGGCAATAGGGCTCGGTTGCATGGGGATGTCCCAGGTGTACGGGCCTCGGGATGATGCCGAGTCCGTAGCCACGATACAGCTGGCCCTGGAGCTGGGAATCACATTCTTCGACACCGCCGACACCTACGGGCCGTTCCACAATGAGGTCCTCGTGGGCAGCGCGCTTTGCAACGCGCGAGATGACGTCACCATCGCCACCAAGTTTGGAATTGAACGACGTCCGGACGGTTCCTCAGCGGGAATCAACGGCCGTCCGGATTACGTGCACCGGGCCTGTGCGGCGTCGCTGGAACGGCTGGGAATCGACCACATCGACCTCTACTATCTGCACCGGGTCGACCCCCACGTCCCAATCGAAGAGACGGTGGGGGCGATGGGCGAGCTGGTCGCCGAAGGCAAAGTTCGCTACCTCGGCCTGTCCGAGGCCAGCCCGGAGACGGTGGCCAGAGCCCACCGCGTTCATCCCCTCACAGCCCTGCAGACGGAGTTCTCCCTGCTGGCTCAGGAGCCTTCGGCCGAAACCATTCCCGCGCTGCGGGCGTTGGGAATCGGCTTTGTGGCATATAGCCCGTTGAGCCGCGGCCTGTTGACAACTGAATATAAGGCGAGCGGCCAGACGGGTGGCTCCGATGCCCGCGCCGACCGGTATCCCCGCTTCTACCCCGAGAATCTGAACCAGAACTTGGCCCTCGCCCAACGGCTGCGCGAGCTGGCTGGGGACCTCGGGACCACGCCCGCGCAGCTGGCGCTGGCTTGGGTACTGCACCAGGGACGCGACGTGGTGCCAATCGTCGGCACCAAACGCCGCAGCTGGCTCAGGGATAACGTAGCCGCCACCCAGATCGCTCTTACCCCAGCCACGCTGGACCGACTCAGCGAACTCTTCCCGGTGGGTGCTGCCATCGGCGACCGGTATCCGGACATGAAGTCGGTCGACCTGTAGGCCGGCCGAGTCGGGGGAGTGCGCTCCGTCAGCTTTTCGGCCCGGCCGCGGAGGTCAGGCCAGCTCGGGGAGAAACCTGCTCACGACCTCATCCAGCGATAGGACCAGGCTGAAGAAGGGCAGAATTTCCTCCAACGAGAACCGATGGAGCTTCTCGGAGGCATTGAAGCAGCAGTCGCGAACCACAACAACGTCGTACCCGAGATCGTGTCCAGTTCGGGCACAGCTCTCAACCCCCATGTTGGTTGAGTGTCCCCCCAGCAGGATGGTCCGCACCCCATGCGCTCTAAGTTGAAGATCCAGATCGGTTCCCTGAAACGGGTCGAGGCGGGGCTTGAGGACTACTTGATCCGACTCCAACACTGGCAAAGCGGAAACCTGCTCTGCTTCCCAGGTGTCTGCGGAAACAACCGTCGGCAGGTGCCAGCCCATGGGCCTGTCTGTCGCATTGTCGACGATGTCCCGGCGGTCTGGCCTCCGCTCCACTCGAATCCAGATAACCGGCACTCCGGCCGCTCGAGCGGAGTCCACCAGTTGCCGGGTCTTGTCAATCACCCCGGAGGCCCGCACCAGGGCGTTGTGGTGGGGGTCATCGCGACGCTCCAGACCACCTTTGATCATGTCGTTGATCACCACTGCGACGCCGGATTCTCTGCTATTCACAAGTATCCCCAAAGTGAGAGCTATTAAGGTCAGGGGCGAGCAAGCTCGCCCACAAAGGAAGGGAGGATCCCCGGCATCTAGCCGGGGATCCTCCCCAAGCCACGGTTACTTCAGCTCAGTACTGAGCGATGACGCTCGGGGGAACTGTGTAGACCGGGGTGAGATTGCCACTAGTGGTCCACTTGACCACAGTCCAGCCAGACCCAAAGCTGTTGTGGAACTGGTTGAAGTCCTCGGGTCCCGATGCCCCTTGGTAGTTGATCTTCTTGCCTGCGTTGAGGTCCTTAACGCAGGATGCATAGGTGTAGCACTGCACTCCGGGCGGATTGCTCACCTTGGTGACGTAGTTGATCCAAACGGTCGGGTTTGTGGACTTGGCCGCCGTCATGGCCAGCGCCGCGATCACCACCCCGTCGTACACGGACGGCGACGAGGGCAGGTACTTGGTGGTGTGATGGACGGTGTTGTAGACCTTGAGGAACTCCGAGAAGGCCGGTCCATTCGGAGTCGCCGCCTGCATTCCGGTGAGGAGCTGGGACGCGGTGCTCAATCCCATCCCCTGGGCGACTGCAATGTTGGTGCCGTTGTCGGTGTCGATCACCGGGATGTTGAGGTGACCCAATTCGCGCAGGTCGGCGAAGACCGTGGCTGAGGTCTTGGGGCCGAGCTGCATCAGGATCACGTTTGGATGCTGACTGAAGGCCTGGCTGAGCTCGCTCAGATAGGAGGTCTGATCTGGGGTCAAAACCAGGTTGGCGACGATCTTGCCGCCGTGCTTGGTGTATCCCGACTCCAGCGGGGGCACCAGTGTCTGGGAGCTGACGCCGTTGTCGAAGATCAAGAGCGCCTTCTTCAGGTTCTTGTGGATGGCGTAGGCGGCCATCGCCTTGGCCAGGGTGGAATCCGATGGCCCGGTGCGGAAGACATACTTCTGGTTCATGTTGTCGAGCTCGGTGGTCCCCGCAATCGTGAAGTCAGGCAGGTGCGCCGAATCGTAGAGTTTGAGGACCGCCTCGATTTCCAATGCCGTCGGCCCCACCTCGAAAGTCGGGTGGGACGCCTCCAGCTGGTGCCAGGCGGGAACGGCATCGACCGGGTCACCAGCGGTGTCCGCTTCGATGGTGCCGATCTTCTGCCCCATGACGCCGCCGTTGTGGTTGACCTCATACGCGCCCGCCTGGGCCCCGTAGACGATCCATTGGCCGACGAAGGCGAAGCTCCCGCTCAGCGGCGCGAGAATCGCCATCGTAACCTTGCCTGCCTTGGGGGTTGTGGTCGACGCGGCCCCACATGAAGCCAGGACCACTGCGATCACGGCCAACCCCAGACCGCGCATAAAGAGGGCCCTATTTGTGCCCATTTCCATCTCCCATTTCTAACTGTTGCAATCGCGCCTCAGCGGTGCCGCCGCAATCCCCTATGTCGTCCCTCCTTCCAGCTCCCGTCGACTCACTGATGTCAAATCCGTCAGCTGTCCAAACCCAGGAAAATCCGGCCCAGTCCCTCCTCGGTCATGCTGCTGGCATCGTCGAGCACCCGGTCCTTGCCATCCATGACCACATGGACTCGGTCCGCGCCGGCCAGAGCCAGGCGGACGTTCTGCTCGACCACCAGGAGCCCCTTCGAGGTGTCGGCCACCTGTCGGATAAGGCTCCACACCTTGGAGGCGTAGCTCGGTGACAATCCGGCGGTGGGCTCATCCAAGAGCAGAAACTTCGGCCGGGCCATCAGCCCTCGGCCGAGCGCGAGCATGATCCGCTGGCCGCCGCTCAGTTGACCCGCGGGGCGCTTCTGCGCCAGCTGGAGATCGGGGAAGAGCTCGTACACCGACTCCATGCCCTCCCGGATGGGGCTCTGGGTCGCAAAAGCCCCCATCTCCAGGTTTTCCCGCACCGAAAGATTGGGAAAGACGTTGTCCACCTGAGGCACGTAGGCCACTCCCATCTTGGCGATCAGGTGGGGCTCCAGGTGCGCGATCGAAACGCCGTCCAGGGTCACCGTGCCGGTCATATTCGGCAGCAGTCCGAACACCGCTTTGAGAAAGGTGGACTTTCCGGCGCCGTTTGGCCCAACCACCGCGGTGACCTTCCCCACCTCCACATGCGAGGAGACATCCGTGATGATCAGGTTCTTGTTGTATCCAGCAGCCACTCCCTCTGCCACGAGACCGTTCACTGGTTGCTAACCCCCAAATAGGCGTCGACCACGTCCTGACGCTGCCGCAGCTCCTCTAGAGTTCCAACGCTGAGGACCCGCCCCAGTGCCATCACCACCACCCGGCTGCATAATTCGGCCACCACTCCCAGATCGTGCTCAACCACCAAGAAGGCGACGCCGCTGGCTTGCAGCGATCGAACCTGGTCGAGGACGGCTGTACGCAGGGCAGGGCTGATACCGGCCATGGGCTCGTCCAACAGGGCCAACTTTGCCCCGCCCATGGTGATCCGGGCCAGCTCTAGGAGGCGCTTCTGTCCACCGCTGAGAATTCCAGCCGGCGAGTCTCGAAGCTGAATCAGGCCGAACTGCTCGAGGATCGCTTCCGCGCTTTGCCAGCGCTCCCTCTCTTTGCGCAGCATCGCTGGGCGGCGAAAGAGAACCGCCAGCAAGGACTCCCCATCGGTACCGGGAGCCGCCACCATGACGTTCTCAATCACGGTCAGCCTGGGCCACGCCTGCGATATCTGGAAGGTTCGCAGCAGCCCCCGCCGGGCCCGCTGGTTCGGCCGCCAAGTGGTGACGTCAACTCCATCGAACCAAACCCGTCCGCCATCCGGGCGGACCGACCCCGAGACCAGGCCAACTACCGTGCTCTTTCCCGCGCCGTTCGGACCGATGAGGCCACAAACTTCCCCAGCGCCGACTGAGAGCGAGCAGTCCGCCACCGCCTGGACACCGCCGAAGGCCTTCCGCACCTCGGTCACCGTCAGAAGCGCGTTGCCGGGCTCCACGTTCATACCTCCACCTCAGCGGATTCGGACGGGGTGGAACTGTGACCGCTGCCGGTGCGCCCGCGCATCAGCCCGATACGCGGGCGAGTCTCGGGGACCAGCCCTTGAGGCCGGAAGTACAGGACCAGGATGACCAGTAGCCCGATCACACTGTTGCGAATCGCGGGCACCAGCTCCTGGTTTGCGAAGGCTGGAAGGTACAACGACCCCTGAATGATTATCCCTTGCACCAGAACCGCGCCTAGGACGACCCCGAGATTGTTTCCGGGACCGCCCAGGATCACGGCCGAGAAGACCACGAAGGTCTCCACGGTCTCGAAGGCACTGGGATTGAAGGCCCCCACAAACTCAACAGTGAGTGCGCCGCCGATCCCGGCGATGACACATCCCAAGACCATCACCTTGAGTTGGAGCCAGAAGGTGTCCTTGCCAAAGGCCTCAGCGGCGTCCCGCGATTCTCGGACGGCTCGGAGCGAGCGGCCGTAGGGGGACAGGTCGATGCAGTGGGCCAGCCACCAGACCCCGGCCAGAAGAACTGCGCCGATGGGGATCATGATCAAGAAGTTGTTCTGCGGGGGGACGTTCAGCTGACCGGACAGCGGCGTGGCGACACCGTAGATTCCGTTGGGCCCATTGAACAGCCCGGTGGTGTTGTTCACGATGTCGAAGGCGACCGTCCCGGCGCACAAGGTGGTGATGGCGAGATAGTCGCTGCGCAACCGGCGGAAGGCGGTCAGCGCCAGCAGACCGCCGAAGAACCCGGCCGCGATGGCCGCCGCCACAATCGGTATCGGGAAGGGCAGAGTCCATCCCAAAATGTAGGTCTCCCCGCTCCCCGCAGGGGGATGACCGAGGCTGGTCACACCGGCGATGAAGGCCCCGATTGCCACAAAGCTGTAGTAGGTGAAGTTCACAACGCCGGTCACGCCGTACTGCAGGTTGAGTCCAATGCTGAGGATGGCGTAGATGATCACGTACATCAGGGCGGCGGCTAGGAGGGCGACCACAGCACTCATGTCAAGCCTTCCCTGCTGAGCGGATCAGCCCTTCCGGTCTGAAGAGCAGGACGACGATGAGCACCACAAAGGCAACGTCCAACTTGTACTGGGGAATCCACAGGCCGATGACCTCGGTGACCACCCCAACCACCAGGGCTCCGAGCATCGCGCCATAGGGCTTGCCCACCCCGCCCAGGATGACCACGGCAAAGATCGCAAACAGGAACCCCTCCCCCAGTCCGGGGCTGAACTGGGAGGCGTCGACTGCCAGGGCAACTCCACCAAGGGTCGCCAGGACACCCGTCAGCGCCCAGGTGGCGCGTATCACCGGGGTCGGCGAGATGCCACTGACACGGGCCAGCTCGCGATTGTCCGACACCGCGCGCATGCGCTTGCCCATGCTGGTTCGGGTCAGCAACAGATGGACCACGAACATTGCCGCCACGCTGGTTCCGATGATCAGCAGCTGCAGCGGGGTCAGCAGGAACGGCCCCAGATCAAGGGGCTGAGTTCCGGGTAGCTGAAAGGCCTCGGAACCCGCGCCCCAGATCGCCAGGATAATGCTGTTCAGGATCAGCGAAACCCCGAAGGTGACGATCAACAGGATCAGCGGGGGCGAGCCCCTCAGGACGAAGGGTCTCATGATCACCTCGGCGGTGGCGACGCAGATCGCAGCCATGCAGACCAGTGCCAGGAGAAGCGCCAGCACAAATGTCAAATGCGCGATGGCGAAGAAGACCCAGGTCAGGTAGACGCCCAGGGTCATCATGTCGCCGTAGGCAAAATTCGCGTAGTTGGTCACTCCGAACTGCAAGGTGAGACCGACACCTGCGAGGGCCAGCACCGCAGCCGTCACCAGCCCAAACCCAATCGCTTGGATGAAGAAGCTCATGGGCGCAGATCAGAGTTGCCCGCGGGCTGGGCAGGCTGAGACGGCCTATCCCAATCTGCTGCGTAGCCTTCAGCCATTGGGGGTGAGCTCCTCCACCGCCTCACGCAGGGTCAACAGCACCCCCTCGTCAGTGTTCTGGGGCAGGACACACCCGGGGGCAAACATAAACCGCCGACCCCCGGTGGCCGAGAGGGAGGCTTGCATATGTTCGATGGCGCGACCGGGGTCGCCCGTCAACCATGCCTGAGTCCGGGCGAAGCCGCCGGCCAGGCCCCGATCCGTGAGACCGGATGCCTCCCCGAGTGATGGCGGAGTCTCCCCATCTTCCCAGTTGACCCAATCCACCGGGTACTGGGCACTCAGCTCAAAGAGAGGGTCTGGTCCATGCAGGTGCAGCATGAGGAGATCGGAGGTGGGGCGTAGTTGCTCCAGGACGCGGAGATCGTACTCAGCCCCCAACTCGATCCCCGCGGCCGCTGACAGCGCTCCTTTGGTGGCCCACTGCGTGGCGAAGAAGAACCCGTCGACTCCAACCTTGAGGCATTCCCTGGCGTAGCGGACGGTGTCTTCGGCGAACTGCGCCAGAGCGACGTGCAGGGCCGCGCCGCCGACCTCCGCCAACTGCAGGGCACTAAGACCGGAAAGCTTGGCCGCCATGGTCAAGGGGCTGAACAACGTCTCCAGAACAGGGGTGGTCGCGGGCACGCCGGCACGGACACCTCGAATCACCTCGAGCTCCGCGGCGAGTGACCCCTGGCTGGGGTCCGCTTGGGGTAGCGATGCAAAGGACTCCGGCCGGTCAATCGGCCCCGACGCCAAGCCGCGGGCCCCAGAGACCGGGTCGGGCGGGCCGGTGACCGCCCCGTAGTCAATAACTGAGTACATCCCGCTTGGCATGAGCTTTACCAGGTCGAGCCGGTAGCGCTTCTGGAATTCGAGCAGCGCTTCGGTGAGGGTTTGGGGACTCTGGTCGACGGTCGGGAAGTGTTGCCAAAAGGAGATCGGCGTGCGGTCCACCGCCTCCCCCTTAGCCGCCGCGCGGAGCCGGTCAATCCCCGTCATTTTTGGGGAGTTCGTCGAAGATGCATCAGTCATGTGAGGTTCCTCTCCGGACTAGCGATGAGCTGGTTTCTCCTCGGTTGCTGTTGGGAATTGGTCTGCGCGTCAGCACCTATCAGTCGCCAAGCTCGCGAGCCGGCCTGACCATGCCGCTTCGGATCCTTGACACCCGAGGCTGAGCGCCCTGGACCGTGGACGAGGCCTAGATGAGTCAGCACCTGGTTGAGCCATCGGAACTCGCGTCGCCATCTGGCCCGGTGCAGCGCACCTTGGAGGGCCACTTGGCCCCCCAACCCTCAGGCTGAAGGTCGCCGGTTTCCGGGTTGCGAACGTAGGCGAAAGGACTCGGTCCCTCACCGGTGATCTGGCGCAGCGCAGCGATCAGGGCCTCGACATCTTCCGTGCAGTTCTCCAAACCCAGGCTGGCACGCAGGGCATCCGGTAGGGCGGATGGCTGGCCGACGGCGAGGCGGGCGAGCGCGGCGCGGGAGTCCGCATCCGAAACTCCGAGGAGCTGCAGGACCGCAGGGTGGGCACAGAACCTCCCGGTCCGAACTCCGATTCCGAACTCATAGCCGAGGCGGGAGGCCACCACTTCGTGAGGGACCTCTGGTGTGGTGAAGCTCACCACACCCACCTGGCTCCAGGCAGCTGAGCCGCTGCCAGAAGCCAGAACCCGAACCCCGGGACAGGCGGCCAGCCCTTCCTTCAGACGAAGGGTCAGCTCCTCCTCGTGCTGGCGGATGCTGTCCATCCCCAGCTGTTCAAGCCTGTTCAACGCCGCGGCCAGGGCGACCACCCCTACGACGTTGGGAGACCCCGCCTCCTCACGGCCGGGAAGACCTGTCCACCATTCGCCGGTCCTGGTAACCAGCTCCGCCACGCCACCACCGACCAGATCGGGCGTGGCGGCGGCCAGGGCATCGGAAGGAGCTATCAACACTCCGATTCCAAACGGCGCATAGATCTTGTGGGCGGAACAGACGAAGTAATCAATTCGATCCAAGCCATCGGTCCCTGCGAGGCGAATCTGCCTGTGGGCAGCGAGCTGAGCGCCGTCGACCGCGACGACTGCTTGGTATTGATGCGCCAGCCGAGCGATCTCGTGAATGGGCGGACAGTAGCCGGTGACGTTGTAGGCGCCGCTCAGGGCAACCACCACCTCACCTAACGCCTCCTGGAGCTGGCTTTTCAGGTCGTCCATGTCGAGGACCCCATCGCCGTCGCAGGAGAGGTACTGAACCGTGCAACCCTCCTTCCGCCAGGGCAAGAGGTTGGCATGGTGCTCCATGGGAGAGACGATTACGGTCGCCCCCCGAGCGGCAAACAGACGCGCAAGTCGATTGAGCCCTTCGGTGGTGCTCTTGGTGAAGATGACCGACTGGTCGGCACCGACCCCGAAAAAACGTCCAATGTCGCGCCGCCCCTGTTCGAAGGCCGCAGTCGAGACCAGGGACTTGTACCCGGCCCCCCTATGAACGCTTGAGTACCACGGCAGGAACGAACTCACGGCGTCGGCGACGGTGCGCAGCGGAGGAGTGCTGGCGGCATTGTCAAGGTTTATGTACCTTCCGAAGCCCCCACCTGCCAGCGGAACCTCCACATCCATGCCCACCACCTCCGTGGGCCAACCCGTTAGCTCCCGAGTGCCAACTACCACTAATTTCGGTCCTCCCCGATTGGCCGGAAGGCTGACTTCTCAGCCGACCCGCTCTGCTGTCTTGTCACCTACGCGCCGAGCCCCCCCGGGGTCCCTTCCGCTCGGGCCCAGATGGAGCCTCTCTGAAGCTCCCTCTGGCGCCATCGCGCTCCGGGGCCAAGGAGACGCTTAGCAGGGCGGGGTCCGCCATCAGGCCGTACATGATCATTCGCTGCGCCTTATGCACCTGAGCCGCCGTGATGCTGCGGGCACTCTCAGAATCTCCCGAGATCAGAGCCTCCAGCAGGTCCGAATGCTCGTGCGCGATGCTGTGGCTTCGGTTCTCGATCTTGAGCCCGGCGTGAAAGAGCCTCTCCATGTTGTCGAGCAGATTGCTGACGATCTCGGCGAGTCGATCGTTGTGGGCGGCATATGCCACGGTCACATGGAACTCGGTATTGCCCCTAAGGAAGGCGGCCATGCTGGCAGAGTCCTCCTGGTCGTACTTCACCGAGCACAGCGCCTGCAGCTTGGCGATCATCGGGGCGGTCAATTTGCCAGCTGCCAGGGAGGCAGCTTCTGTCTCCAGGAGCAGGCGGAGCGCGAAGACGTCCTGCACCTGCTTCACGTTGATGGGGGCGATGGTGCAGCCCTGACGAGGGTGGACCTGAACCAGCTGCTCCTGCTCCAAACGGCGCAGGGCGTCTCGGACCGGGGTCCGGCCAAAGCCGAACCGTTCGCTGAGGTCACCCTCAGTCACGGTGGTTCCGGGGGCAAGGGCACAGGTCACGATCTCGTCCTTGATCCGTCGGTAGGCTGAATCCGCCAGAGAACGGGACTTGGAGGCCGCGGCCGGCCTTCGGCCCTCCCCTTCTTGGTGCGTCATAGAAGTCTGGCTGAGCTGATCATTGATGGCTTGCTAGTATTTCAGTGATGGATCACGCTGTCAAGTGTGCCTCGGAGGGAGCCGTCGCGGAGGTCTCAGGTCCGACCGGGAGCTGCCGGAAGCGAGATCAAGCGGCTACTCATTGTGAGTGAGCCCCACCTCAGGAAACCGAGGACAGGCGGTTGCACCGGAACGTCCAGCCCATTCCGCGGAGGTGTCCAAATGGAATTCCTGATTCGGTTTCTGGCTGGCGGGCTAATCGTAGCGTTCCTGCCGATATTGGCTCAGAGACTCGGCCCGGAGCTGGCCGGGATAGCCGCCCTCCTACCCTTGGTCACCCTGAGTGGCTTCTACTTTCTCGGCTCGAGCCAGGGGTCCGACGTGGTGGCTAGGGCTTCTTTGGCCTCACTGCTGGCCGTCCCGGCGGTTGCTGCCTTCCTCCTGGGAGTCACCGTGTCCATTCGCTCTGGACTGACCTTCAGGCCCAGCCTACTTGTGGGCCTGGGCGCTTGGGGATTGGTGGCGGGCACCATCGCATTCGCTCTGAGAGCCTTTCCTTAGGCCGCAAGGCGGTTGGCCTGACGGCCCCGGCTGGGCCGTTGGGTGCCAAACAACCGAAGCTCTTCGCTGGTGCCCAGGGGCCAGCTCCAATGGCCCGGCGCAAACGGCCGGGCAACGCCGAATGCGGTGATCTTCCGACTCCCCGAGGGACCGCGCACCTCAAGGATCTGCGCCCTGATCCACATACCTGTCCGCCGGCCACTCGGCAACGGGACGAGGGGGAAAGCCAAGCTGTCCCCGGTCGGGCAAACGGTTTCCCTCTCCTGTACAATCGTTCCGCCAACGGCCTAAGGAGGGACCGGTCATCTACCAGCCCAGGAGCTTTTTCGTTAGCTCGGCTGACCGGAGCGGCTGGCCGGTCAAGGGCGATCGGACGGCAGGCGGGACCGGGCTGCCTGGCAGATGACCCGCTACTTGGTCGGCCGCGTCCTGCAGGCACTGGTCGTCCTGTTCGGAGTGTCGGTTGTCGTCTTCGCTATGCTCCACATCCTCCCCGGCGGCCCGGCCCGTGCCGTCCTCGGTCCCAAGGCGACCCTGGTGGCGATCCACACCTTCGAGCGCGAATACGGGTTGCTCAAGCCCCTACCCGTCCAGTACTTTGATTGGCTAGGACAGGTGTTCCACGGGAACCTTGGGTTCTCATACAAGCTCAACCAGAGCGTCGACACCCTCCTGGCAGCCAATCTGCCGCGCACCGTGGCCCTGGTCGGGACCGCCGCGGTCCTGGCGATAATGATCGCTTTGCCCCTGGGGGTTTACCAGGCGGTGCGCCGCAACAAGCTCGACGACTACGCGTTGACCGGGGCTTCATTCCTCTTCTACTCAATGCCCACCTTCCTGCTCGGTTTGATCCTGATTCTGCTTTTCACCACGGTGCTCGGCTGGTTCCCGGCGAATGGGCCCACCGGCGAGGTTCCTTTATGGAACCAGCTGGCCAACATGGTGCTGCCGATCGCCACCCTGTGCCTGGTGACGATCGCCTTGTTCAGCCGTTACATGCGCTCGGCGACGCTGGAAAATCTGGTGCAGGACTACGTCCGCACCGCGCAATCCAAGGGGGTATCCCCAAGGCGCGTCCTGTTTGTCCATGTGCTCCGGAACGCGCTCCTGCCGATCGTGACCCTGATCGGACTTTCGCTTCCGGGAATCCTGAGCGGCGCCTTGGTCACCGAGTCCCTCTTCAACTACCCAGGTATTGGTTACCTCTTCTGGCAGGCCGCTCAGAGCGATGACTTCCCAGTTGAGATTGGGGTGACCTTGGTGGTCGCTGTCGGAGTGGTCCTCGGTTCGTTGCTGGCGGACATCCTCTATGCGGTCCTCGACCCCAGGGTGCGCTACTCATGAGATTCGCCATTTTCCCGGGCGCTCTGGGGCGATCGTGATCGAGCAGCAGGTACAGCCGCCGATAATCCCGAGAGGCGCTGGGGACTTTTCCGGTGGCGAGGTGTTGGACTCCGGACGCAGCAGCTGGCGGTCGATGGTGGAGGTGTTCACCTCCAATCGGCTGGCGGTGGTAGGCCTTGGAATCATCGTCTTTTTCATTCTGTTCTGTTGGGTCGGGCCTATCTTCTACCACACCAATCAGGTCCAGACCGACCTTTTCAGCGCCAACCAGGGGCCGTCCCTGTCCCATCCGCTGGGAACCGACAACGTCGGTTACGACACTTTGGGAAGGTTGATGCAGGGGGGACAGACCTCCTTGCTGGTCGGGGTGGCCGCCGCGATCCTCGGTACCACCATGGGCGTCGTCTGGGGAGCGATCGCCGGGTATCTCGGTGGCCTCGCCGACGCCATAATGATGCGGCTGGTGGATGCCCTGCTGGCCATTCCCGCCCTGTTTTTGCTGCTTTTCCTGGCCAGCGTGGTAACCCCCTCGGTACCCCTGATGATCTTCATCATTGCCTTTGTCGCCTGGCTGGTTCCCGCCCGGCTGGTGCGCGCTGAGACCCTCACATTGCGGGAGCGCGAGTACGTCCAGGCGGTGCGGATGATGGGCGGCACCGGGATGCGAACTGTTCTGAGGCACATCATCCCCAACACTGTCGGCACCATAGTGGTGAACGCCACCTTTCAGATCGCCGACGCAATCCTCATCCTGGCCTACCTCAGCTACCTGGGTCTGGGCGTCCCCCCGCCGGCCTCAAACTGGGGGGAAATGCTGTCCGGGGGAGTGAACTATGTGTTCGCGGGCTACTGGTGGCTGATATGGCCGGCAGGGTTCTGCATCGTGGCCTCGGTTGTGGCCTTCAACTTTGTTGGTGACGCACTCAGAGACGCCTTCGAGGTCCGGCTACAGCGCCGATAGCGGTCCTCGGTCCGAGGCCTTTTCACGGCCGAGGTTGAGGGGTCAGGCGGTCAGGCGGACCCCGCGGCGGACTCCCAGCCAGACGCCACCATGAACTACCAGCCGCCCGCCCATCAAGACGGCGGCCAATCCGCTGGGGGGTCGGGCCGGGTCGGCGTAGGTGCTCACCTCTCGAATCTCTTCGGCGGCGAAGATGACCAGATCGGCGTTCGCTCCCTGGGCCACGCGCCCCCTGCCCCTGAGGCCGAAGGTGTCCGCCGGCAGACTGGTCATCTTGCGGATCGCCTCCGGAAGGCTGAGTGTCCCACGCTCCCTCACGTAACGCTGCAGAACCCTGGGAAAGGTTCCGTACTGGCGCGGGTGTGGGCGGCCGCCGAGGCCGGGCGGCAGCCCATCCGACCCCACCATGGTCGCCGGGTCGCTGATCACCGAGTCCACATCGGTCTCGTCCATGGAGACCACCACCATGGTCGCCCGCAGCCGCTCCTGTCGGAGGACTTGGACCAGGGCGGCAAAAGGGTCAACCCCCAGCTGGTCGGCGATCTCGGACAGGGTCAGGCCCTCAAATTGGTGGCTGCCTGTGCTGGCTACCAGCACCCCATCTGAGCCGCTCCTGAAGACGGCGCCGTCACGCACCTCCGCTCTGGCACGAGCGAGGGAGCCAGGTTCCTGCAGACGGCCCATGACCGCTTCGCTGTCCCCCTCCTCGAACCACGACGGCAGACATGCTGTCAGCATCGTCGAGACCGCGGTGTACGGATATACGTCCTGCCCAATCGCCAGGCCCCGCGCTCTCGCTTGGTTTAGAAGGTCGAGCGCCGCGCCCACCTTTCCCCAGTTGGCCCTGCCGCCCATCTTGAGGTGCGACACCTGCACCCGACAGCCGGCCTGCTCGGCGACCGCCACCGACTCGGCAATGCTGGTAAGAAGCTGGGATCCCTCGTCCCTCATGTGGGTTGCGTATACCCTGCCCGGCGACAGACGGCTGGCCAGGGCGATCAGTTCGTCCGGAGCTGCGAGCATCCCGGGAGGGTAGCCGAGCCCCGTCGAAAGGCCGAAGACTCCACTCTCCAGCGCTGCTTCCAGCTCCTTGGTCATACGCGCCAGCTCTTCGGCTGTAGGGCTGCGGCTGGCCATCCCCATGGCGGCCACGCGCAGTGTGTTGTGACCGATTAACGGGGCGTAGTTGGTGGTGTAGCCACAGGCGTCGGTGACCGTGAGCAGCTCGGCGAAGCTGGACCACTCGGGCACCAGCGGCGGGAAGAGCCGTCCCAGAAGGCCCAGCAGCTCATCCTGGCGGTCAGCGCTGACTGGGGCCAGGCTGAAGCCGCAGTTGCCAACCACTTCGGTGGTCACACCCTGGAGGACCTTGCTCAGGTCGTCCTCGGCGAGCAGGGGGGCGTTGTCGGCGTGGGAGTGGACATCGATGAACCCGGGACACACCACCTGGCCCGCCGCGTCCAGCCGCAGCCCCGGCGAGGCATCGAAGCCGCCAGGGGAACGGAGGTCAGCGATCACTCCGTCAATCACCAGCAGGTCGGCCGCACGAAGCGGACCGCCGGAGCCGTCAGCCACCATCCCACCGCAGATGGCCAGGGGGCGCCCATCTGCCGCAGACGCAAGCGCCAGCTGCAAGTTGACTCCGAGGCTGGCCCGCGAGGACACCTCAGATTCGCTCATGGATTAAAGCTCCTGCTTCAAAAAGGCGCTGGGGACCGGGGGCGGAACAACTCCCGCCCCCGGTCCCCAGTTCTGAGTATCAGATCCGCCGCGACCTCCTCGAGCGAACACCCGCTTTCGCGGCTACGGTCAGATCACCATGGACTGTGAAGGTTCGTCTATTTGGTCACCGACCAGAATTCCGGGGTGAAGGAGCCGAGCGCATTCTGCACAACCCCGTGGAGGCTGGAGCGAATCACGGATATTTGACTTGGGCTATTCGGCCACCAGATCACCGGCAGCTGGGTCGCCAGGTAGTTCTCGTATTGGAACATCGCTGTCGGGCTGTTACTCAGGTGAGTGGCATTGATGTTGGCGTTGTTGGTGGAGCTGTAGTAGCCGCCTGTCTCCGGGGGTGAGAAGGCCTGGCTGCCATCGGGGTAGGCCGACCCGAATCCCCAGCCTTCCCAGTTCACCATGTCCTTGGTGCATGGCGCCCCAGCGGTGCAGGGGACTGAGACGCCCATTCCCGGAAGTGGGGTTGGAATGACGGTCAGGTCGATCCCTATCTTGCTGGCGTTGGACTTCCAGACCTCCCACTCAGCGGTGAAGGACTGGACCCCCGAGGGGTAGAGGGCGTTGAACGCGAGCGGTGCTCCGGAGGCTATCCCGGCTCCGCAGTCGTTGCTGGCTGACCCGGGCCTGGTGCAGGTCGCGACTCCGTTCGAGCCGACCTTCCAACCGTGAGCTGAAAGCAGGCTGGCGGCGCGGCTCGGGTCGTAGGGGTAGGGATTCTTGACCTCGAGGGGACTCACGAAGGGGGTCTTGGGGACCAAGGGGACCGGTCCGTCGACCGGATATCCGTAGCCCTTCAGGATGTCCTTGATCCAGAGCGGTTGGTCCACTGTGAGCTGGAGCGCCTGGCGGATGTAGAGCTGCTCAAAAAGCGGCCTGACCGATGGATTGCTCCAGTTGATGGTCAGGTAGTTGATGCCGTAGCCGGGCCATGGTTGGACGACGTAGCCGTGCGCTGTGAAGTAGCTCCCCTGCGAGAGATCGGTCGTGGGGAGGTAGCCGTAGTCAACCTGGCCCGACCGCACCGCGTTGAACTCGGCGGTGTTGCTGGTGAAGGGCAACTCGATGAGGTGGCCGATCTTGGCCTTCACCGGGCCTGAATACTGCTTGTTGGGGACGAAGGCGACATAGTTGGTTGTCGGGTTGTACGAGGAGAGCTGAAACGGCCCGTCGACCACCTTCCACAGTGGGTTGGTGGCATAGGTGGAAAGTGACATGGACTGCTGGTTGAGATAGTTGTAGACCGCGGTTGCACCAGCAGCTGTTTGGTCATAGTTGCCGACCGCCCCACCGGTCGAGGTCTTGTCCCAGGCCTGCTGGGGCAGGGGAATGATGAGCGGCAGCTGGTTGTTCATCAACCATGCCGAGGAGTAGGAGTTGTTGAAGGTGATGCTGAAGCTGTATTGGCTGTTGACTTTGAAGCTGACGATGTTGTCCGGAATGTCACCGACCGCGTAGCCGCCCCAGTTCTGCTCCCCCGCCTTGAGCAGGTTGAGAAAGAATTCCACATCACGGCTGGTGACGGGGGTACCGTCGGACCAAACGTAGCGCTTGAGGGTGATGTTTGCGGTACGGCCGCCATTTGTGAAGGTGGGGAGGTTGGCGAGGCTCAGCTGGGAGTTCAGTACCGGGCTGGCACCGGTGCCGAGCCAGTACAGCGGTCGGAACAACAGCGGCTGGAGGAAGGAGAGGTTCCCGGACGCAAAGGCGTTTACCGCCGTGATCGGGAAGATGTAATTGGGAATGTTGCCCACCTGTTGGGCGAAGGTGACAGTGGCTCCCGGAACTGGAGTGGTACCACCAGAGGTGGTGGTCGCCGGGCTGCAGGCGGTGACCAGAAGCGCCGCACCCAGTGCCGTCCAAACGGCTCCCCATCGTCTCGACACCAACCTCATTTACCTCTCCCTTCAATGGCCCGGACGGCGACTGCCGCTTCAACGCTTGCAATCGATTGCCCACCGTCTTGGTGGCAATGTAGCATTGAAGCGGGGGGCTGTCAAGGACCGACCGCCGTCCCATTGTGGTTGAAGGAGTCTGCCCGCCGGCAACGGTTCCTAACTTCGGTCCTGCGGTGAAGGACAAGATCAGGTTGAACTAAGGCGCTCCCCGGGGCTGGCCCTGAACGTGTCGAAGGCAGGCCCCGCGGCTGAGGGTCAAGCCGGCACAGAGCATCCTGGAGTCGCCAACTGGACAGGGTTCTTCAGCCGCTCGCCATCCGGCTCAGCTGGTGGGTGATGGCGGCGGTCGCTGGGTGGAGCCGTCGGTACAGGGAGTACATCGCGTCGTAGGTTTCGCGGACCGCTGGGTCGGGGGAGACGGTGTCCTCCAGGGGGTTCCACCCCCTGACGGGATCCACCAGGCCCGTCCCGACCCCGGCCAGCCAGGCGTCTCCCAAGCAAGCACCCACCGACTCCCGTCGGAGCTGCTGCTCAATGCCGCAGACGTCGGAGACAATCTGCACCCAGAGGCCGGACCTGGTGCCGCCGCCGACGGCGGTCACCGTGGTAGGCATCCCCGCAACCTGCGCCATCTCCTCAAGGTTGTGGCGCACGCCGAATGCGGTCGCCTCCAGAAGTGCCCGGAAGATGTGACCGCGACCGTGGCCAAGGGTCAGGCCGGCGATTACGCCGCGCGCTTCGGGGTCGAAGATCGGGGTCCTCTCCCCGGCGAAGTAGGGGAGCACCAGGACGCCATCCGAACCTGCGGGCACCCTCGAACCGGCCTCGAAGAGCTCCTCGAAACCGGTGCCGGAGAGCTCTCGAAACCAGGCGGTCAGGGCGCCGGAGGCGGCCATCCCCGCGGCCAGCGTGAGTTGGCCGGGGGAGATCCCTCTGGTGAGCCAGAGGTTGGCGCTGGGCTTTGCGGAGCTGGAAATCTGGACCAGAAACATCGTGGTCCCGTACATCACCATGAGGTCACCTGGAGATCTGACCTCGACCGAAGCCGCCTCCGCCCAGGCATCGATGGTCCCGGCAACCACCGGCGTGCCCGGCCGGATGCCGGTGGCGGTTGCCGCTGAGTCGGTGACCCGCCCCACCTCATCCATCGGAAAGCACAGCCTGGGGAGCTCGATCTGGGGAGCGATGGTGGCTGCCCAGTCGGACGCCCACTCTTGGCGGTAGAGGTCGTACATCGGGTTGCACTGACTTGCGGACTGGTGATCCAGGACGTATTCCCCGGTGAGCCGGTAGACCAGGTGGGAGCTGGCCATGAAAAATCGCCGGCAGCGGTGCCACACGTCGGGCTCGTGGTGGCGCAGCCAGAGTAGCTTCGGCCCTACCGCCTGGGAGGTGAGCGGGGACCCACCACGGGAAAGGAGCTGGTCCGGACCGAACTCCTTATTGAGTTCAGCGATCTCGCTGCCTGCCCTGGTGTCGACGCCGTACAGGATGGCTGGCCTCAGCGGCGTCCCGTCGCTCTCGGTTGGCAGCAGGCAGGGGCCGATCCCACTCACGCAAACTGCGTCGGGTGCTGGTAGGTCACCGTCGAGCAACTCCCGGCAGATGGCGACGAAGTCCGCCCACCAGATCAGCTCCGAGTCATGCTCGAACCAACCAGGATTGGGGCTGGAGGTGGAATGCGCCCGCTCCGCCCGTCTCAGCACCTGCCCGCTCTCGTCGGTCAGGCACCCCTTTGTGGAAGCCGTGCCGACATCGACTCCCAGCAGGATGGCCGTCAACTCAGCTGGCCGAACCCATCGAAATCGACGTCGGCAAGATGGCAGAAGGCTGACAGCGCTTCCACGTGGTCTCCCGGGATCGCATGAATGTGGTTGGCTCCGAACCGACCCAGGACCTCGCCCGCAGGAGCGTCCATGCGCACGAAGGCGTGCGGCCACTCATAGGTGGAGGCGTGCATCAGCCGGCTCGCGGTTGAGTCCTCAAGGTTGACGATCTCCCCCTTCAGCACCTGCATCCGATAACGGCCGCCGGGGCGGGTCAGCCGCGCCAGGGTTATCTCTCCGGGAGCGGCCACATGATGAATCGAGGCCCCACCAGCCGGGAAGTAGAAGCCCTCCGGAAGCAGATGGACCTTCCTCATGTTCTCCAGTGGGTCAGCCGAACGAGCCGCGAACCAGGTGGCGTGCTGGCCCGAGTTGCAGAGGTCCCACACGTCGTTGTCTCGGTCATAGCAACGCAGGTCGGCGAAGAGCACCGGGGTCCCGCTGAGTTGCTTTAGGACCTGCATGGTCAGGGCACCATCCATGTCGGCCTCAGTGGCACACACGTGGGTCTGCTTCGGCCCCTCCCAGTCGTAGGGGTCGTTGAGGAAGGCCTCGGTGACGTCCATGGTGGCGAAGTGGGTGGTGAGCTCGGGCTGGCCCTTGATGCCGGAGAAGTCGAGGTGCCAGTCGTCGATCAACTCGCGCATCGCGTGGTAGGAGCGAACCTGACGCTCCAGAAGCTCGGGGGTGAGCTGCCGACCGTCATAGCCGACCTCGGCCGCGTGCCGCTCCAGCCAGACGCGGCCGGCGGTCGCCCGAGCCGGACTCACCAGCTCCGATCGCCGCACCACCTCCCACTGGTCGATCTCCTCGACGTCGATCCCGAACTTCGCCATCCACTGAGCGGGGTCGGCGACCGCCGTGTACATTCCCATGGGGCGACCCCCGATCCTGCCGAAGGTGCTTCCGCGGAGTCTGCGCTGCGCTGAACCCGCCGCTATCCAGGAGCTGACCCGGGACATGACCGCCGGGTCTGTGATATCGCCCCAAGCCCGACCGTGGCGGCGGCCCGTCTGCTCCAGCGCCCCGGCGGCCGCCAGCATCCCCACCATCCCCGGGTATTTGGGGGAGATGTTGGAGAAGAGCAGGATCGGCCCGGCGGTCTCGGTCGCGGCCAGCTCCGAGAAGTGGGGGAACGCCCAGACGGGGAAGTTGTAGATGGTCAGGTCAGGGTGGCTCTCCGCCACCCGCCTTGCCTCGCGGCACGCCAGCTCGTTGTCCTCGACTATGGCCTGGGCGGTGACCACCTCATGCGCATCAGCCCGCAGGCGACCCTCGATCTGCCGCTGGACCGTGCTAACGAATTCCCGGAGGTCCCGGTTGACGAAGCTTCGGCCATCCGAGAAACTGAGCAGCCCGACTCTAGCCAAGAATCACCTCCCCATCGGTTGCGGGAGCCCGCGTGAGGACTCCCGGATCTCAAGTCGGCAGTCAAAGAAGATCCGCTCTGGGGGGAGGTCCCGGTCGGCCATTCGCAGGAACAAGCGGTCCACCGCAGCCCGAGACATCTCCCGCAACGGCTGGGCCAGGGTGGTCAGGGAGGGCGTCAGCAGGCTGGCCCACGGGGGGTCGTCGAACGCCACCAGCGCAACCTGGTCCGGAAGGGAAACCCCTCTGGCGCGAAGCGCCTGCAGCGCCCCGATGGTCATCTGATTGTTGGCGACCACCAGGGCGTCCAGCTCCGGGTGCTCGGTGAGCAGCAGCTCGGTTGCTCCCCGCCCCCCGTCCACTGTGAAGCCCCCAGAATTACTCATCGGCACAAGCCCCGCCGCCTCCACAGTGGCCCGATAACCCGCGAGCCGCTCCGAAGCGGTCCAGATCGACTCATTGCCGCCGACGAAGCCGATGTGCCTTCGCCCGGAATCGACCAGGAGCTGCGCTCCCCGGGCGATAGCGGCAAAGCTATCGGTGACCACAGCGTCGGCTCGGGGATCCTTGACTGGGCGGTCAAAGGCCACCACGGGAACCCCAAGGTCCAGTAGGTGTGAGACGGCGGAGTCGCCATCTGCGGTGGGCGAGATCACCACCCCCATGACCCGCTCAGCGGCCATGACTTCGAGGTAGGTGGCCTGGCGATCTGTGTCCTCGGCGGTGTCGCAGAGCATTACCCTGGTCCCCCGTTCGTAGAGCGCCTCCTCGATCTCTCTCACCATTGTCGAGAAATGAGGATTCTCGAGGTCCGACACCAGGACCCCAACGGTGTCCGCCTGGCCCTTGCGCAGGTTCCGAGCCAGTTGGCTGGGCTTGTAGTCGAACCGCAGAGCGGCCGCCACCACCCGGTCGCGGACACCTGCGGAGACCGGCCTCGACCCGCTCAGGACCCGTGAGACTGTGGCGGGAGAGACGCCTGCCAGCTTGGCTACGTCATCTATTCGTATTCGGGCACGCTTAGGAGGTGGATTCATGAAATCGATGTCACACAATCGCACAGCGAGCCGACGGTAGTCAATACAGTCGGGCTCAGGAGACCGAACGCGACGCGGGTTGGGGGGCGGCCCACTATAAGCTCGGCCATCATCCCAGCCGCTCTGCGCCGCCTATCATTGGGCCCGAGGCCGGGAGGGGATCCCGGGGAGGGTCGGCCAATTCCCAAGGAGCCGGACATTGCCAGTCGAGACGTCTCAATCGGTGGTCGCCTTCTGCCAGACCGACTTCAAAGGGAGGGTTCTGGACAGCCATCTGCCCGACCGGACCTTCTACGCGGCCAGCACCATGAAGGTGGCGGTACTCATTGACGTCTTCCGCCGCCACGAAGCCGGGCTCACCTCGGTGCAGGACCCGGTCACGGTGACGACCACCTTCAGCTCACGACTGGACGGTACTCCCTTCTCCATCGATCCCGACGACGTGGATGCGGAGCTCGCCGCCCGGGCCGGGGAGGTGGTCTCGGTCCTTTCCCTGGCTGAACGGATGATCACCATCTCCAGCAACGAGGCGACCAACCTGCTCCTGCAACTGTCTGGGTTCGAGGGAGTCTCAGCAGTTGTCTCCGAACTCGCGGGTGGAGGCATGGTGGTGCAGAGGATGCTGGACGATGGGCCCGCCCGTGCCGCCGGGTTGGAGAACCTGGTCACTGCCGGCGACCTGTCAAGGCTGATGAGCGCAATCGCCAACGGGTCGGCGGCCAGTAGGCAAAGCTGCGACCGGATGGTGGAGATACTGGATCGTCAGACGTATCGGGAGGAAATACCCGCGGGGCTTCCCCCGGGGGTCAGAGTCGCGAACAAGACCGGTTGGGTCAAAGGGATTCTGCACGACACCGCTCTGGTTTGGCCACCGGACGCCGACCCCTATTGCCTCTCGGTATGCACCGAGGGGTTCGCCGATCAGGAGGTCGCGAGGGGGGAGATTCGTCGTCGATCGGCCCTGGCCTGGGAACGCCGCTTGCGGCCCGCTCAGACTTAGAGTCCGGGCTGGGCGCCTCTGGAGAGGAGCTCCTCCATCACGCGAGTTTCCCCGGACCCGCCAATGCCCTCCCCGCCAGCTTGCCGGTGAACTGACCGTGGCTCAGGGTGAGCTGACCATTGACCAGAACATGGTCCACCCCGACCGAGAGCTGGTGGGGGTTGGCAAAGGTCGAGCGGTCAGCGACCGTAGTTGGGTCAAACACCGCCATGTCGGCGAAGGATCCCTCCTTTAGGGTCCCCCGGTCGCGCAGGCCGAGCTTGGTGGCCGGCAGGCAACTCATCCGGCGGATGGCCTCGGAGAGCGGAAGTAGCCGCTGCTCCCGCACATAACGCCCCAGGACCCTGGCAAAACTTCCGTACTCCCTGGGGTGAGTGGGAGATTTGAGGAACAGTCCCTCCGGCGCCATGGAGCTGCCGTCGGAGCAGACAGCGACCCAGGGGCGGAGCAGCGCGGACCGCAGGTTGTCCTCTGAGATGGAGAAGAAGGCGGCTCCAACCCTGGTGCGATCCTCCGCGATGAGGCCGAAAGCCGCCTCGATGGGATCCTCACCTCGCATGGCGGCGACCTTTGCCAAGGTGCATCCCTGATACTGGCGCCCGGAGCTGGTCCTCATGTTGAGGATCAGCACCGATTCCGCGTCCGACACGTCCCCGAAGCGTCCTGCCGCCTCCAGCTCGGAGCGAATCTCGGCCCTGACTGCGGGATCCCCGAGACGGTCGTACAGCGCCTCCGAACCGCCAGCGTGAAAGCGCTGGGGGATCACACTGGTCAAGCCGGTGGCGCTGGCGGTGTAGGGATATACGTCGGCTGATACCGGGACTCCGCCGGAGCGAGCCTCCTCGATGCTGTCTAAGACCTGCTCCATGAGGGGCCAGTTCCCAATCCCGGCAGCCTTGAGGTGGTAGATCTCCCCCGGCAATCCTGCGCTCCTACAGATTTGGATCAGCTCATCTGCGGCGCCAAGAAGACCGGCCCCCTCATCGCGCAAATGGGAGCTGTACACCCCGCCGAATTTAGCCGCGGCAGAGCAGAGGGCGGTCAATTCCTCGGTGTCCGCGTAGCTCCCCGGTGGATAGATCAGGGCGGAGCTGACCCCCACTGCCCCATCGGCCATCGCCTCCTCGACCAGGGAGCGCATCTGATCCAACTCCCGGGCAGTTGCCGGTCGGTCCTGGTAGCCGACCACGTTGGCACGCAGCGTCCCAGCAGCCACGAAGGAGGCGACGTTCTGGGACGATCCCCGTCTCTCCACGTGGTGCAGGTACTCCGCCAGGCTGGTCCAGCTGACCTCCAACCCCCACTCCCTACCGAGCTCCTCTATCTCCTTGCGGGTCGGCGAGGTGAGAGGCCCCATGGAGATGCCTTCGCCGAACACCTGGGTGGTCACCCCCTGCGAGAGCTCCCCCATGGAGCGGGGATCGTGCAGAATGCTCAAGTACGAATGGCTGAGAATGTTCACGAAGCCGGGGCAGACGGCGCGGTCCTCGGCCACCAGCCGCAGCCTGGCTTCCGAGTCGGAAAGTGCTCCGATGGCGACTATCCGGTCACCCTGGACTCCCACATCCACACGCCGTCCCTCATCCCCTGAGCCGTCGTAGACAACTCCCCCGCTGACCAGGACGTCAAGCACGGTGGCGGCATCCCATACCTATCCCGACCACCGCCTCAACTGTCACCGAGAACTGGCTGGGCAGGGCCTGCGTCAAGTTCGTCGATGGTGGCCAGAGATGGGCTTTCGGAGGCTGACAGCTCTTCGGCCACCCTCTCGGCGGACCGGAGCACCCTAAGGATGTTCCCACCGGCCAGGGCGATGCAGTCGGATTGGCTCCAACCCGATTCCAGCAGCGCCGCGAAGAGGCTCGGATAGCCCGTCACGTCGCTCAGCCCCCGGGGCATGTATGGCGAACCGTCAAAGTCGCCACCGATGCCAACGTGCTCCAACCCCGCGACCTCGCGGACGTGGTTGAGATGCGCCACCACGTCCGCCAGCACCGCCTGGGGCCGGGGATCGGTCTGGCTCCACTCGTCCAGCGCCGCCTCGACCAGACCAGAGTCGCTGAGGTCCAGGCCGCGAGCGTACAGCTCCGCCTCGGAACGCAGCTCCCACTGGCGACAGCTCACCGAGACGAACTGGGGAACAAAGGTGACCATGCAGACACCCCCGTTGCCCTTCAGCTGTCCGAGGATGTCATCGGGGACGTTGCGCGGGTGATCGCAGAGTGCTCTGGCCGAGGAGTGCGAGAAGATCACCGGCGCGCGACTGACGTCGAGGGCATCCTGCATGGTGGTGGCGGCCACGTGGGAGAGGTCGACCAGCATTCCCAGCCTCTGCATCTCCCTCACCACCTGCTTCCCGAAGGGGCTGAGCCCACCCGATCGCGGACTGTCTGTGGCCGAGTCGGCCCACGGGGTGTTGTCGTTGTGGGTGAGGGTCATGTAGCGAACGCCCAGCCGGTACAGGGCCCGCAGCGCTCCCATGGAGGAGTTGATCGAGTGACCGCCCTCGGCGCCGAGCAAACAGGCGATGCGTCCGGCCCTGAACTGGCCCACGACCTCATCCGCACTGGTGGCAATCCCCAGCTGGTCCGGATAGCGCGCCAACATGGCATATACAAAGTCGATCTGTTCTAGGGTTCCGACGACAGCTCTGCCACCCTCCCATGAGGAGGGGACCCACACCGACCAGAATTGGCCTCCCACCCCGCCGCGCCTCAGGCGGGGGAGGTCGGTGTCGGTGCTGGCAACCGGGAGAGAGAGGTCCATACGATCCAGGTCGTACCCCACCTGCTCCCGGGCCTCCCAGGGAAGGTCATTGTGCCCGTCGATGAGGGGCGAGTTGTGCAGCAATTCCTCCGCGGCCGACCGCTCGCCCGACAATCCCATCAGGGACACAGATTCACCTCCATAGATCAGATTCGGCGGGGCCGTCAAGACCCGCGATGGCACTCACCCCCCTTGCTCGTCGGCCGAGCCTGCCGCCATTCGGGTGAGGGGGTAGGTGGCGTGGTACATCTTCACCACGGTCCCGCCTTCGTCCCGCACCAGCTGCAGTTCCTCGCCACGCTCCGAGCCGGTGGCGGTGATGAAGAGGTCTGCGCCAACCCTCCGATATCGGTCCGGGGGAGTGCCAGGTGGAGCGTCGGCGGGTGACGACTGCAACAGCCCACCCCGCCAAGTGAAGATGGTCTCGCTCCACTCGGACCACCAGCTGCCCAGCACAGTGGCATATTCGGTCGGGGGGGCCCCCCCCGCTTCCCAGATCGTCGAATCGATGGTGTCCTCGTCGGCCAGCTCCAACAGCTGCGCTCCGAAATCGCCGACATCCAGGCCCGCGGTGGAGTTGGTGAAGACCACCACACTGTTGCCGGTGGCTGGCGAGCCGTATGCCACGGCAAGAAACCCCGGCATCCCGCCGGTATGCCCCACAAACGTCCGTTCACCTCGCCTTCGGAGCGCCACCCCCAGGCCAAATGCGGTGGTCCAGTGCTCAAGATCGGCGATGACTCGAGGAGCCCTCATGAGCTCCAGCTGGTCCTGCGGCAGAACCCTGGGATCGCCCTGAATCAAAAAGCCAACCCACTTGGTTAGGTCGATTGCGGTGCTCCAGAGCTGGCCTGCAGGGGCAATCGCGCCGCTGTCCGTCGGGAGCTCCAGCTTTACCGCGTCGGAGAAGGGCTGGACCGAATAACCTTGCGCCGAGGGCGCCTCGGCGAAAAGGGAGGTACGACTCATCCCGAGTGGTCTCAGTATCCGCTCGGTCACCTGGAGCTCCCAACTCTCTCCGCGGACCTGCGCGACGACCTCACCGAGCACAGCGAAACCCAGGTTGGAGTAGTGCCACCAGTGCCCCGAGGGGTAAAGCAGGCGTGCCTTGGCGAGATTCTGGGCAAGCTCGCCGCGGGCAGGCAGGGCGGTCGGACCCCCAGCCTCTGCCGCTCGCTCCCGCTGCAGGCCGGAGGTGTGGGTGAGCAGCGCCCCGATTGTCAGCTCAGGGTGCGGGGCGCCGGCCCAATGCCTTCCAATCGGATCCGCGAGGTCGGCCAACCCCTCCGCAACGATCTGCATCACGGCGACCGCCGTGAAGGTCTTGGTAATAGAGCCGACTCGGTACTGGACGTCCAGGCCAGGTGGTGTCGCGGCCGAAAGGTCGGCGGATCCCAGGCAAACCGAGTTCAGGATCCGCCCGTGGCGGCCGACGGCGACCACCAGGCTAGGCAGGCGGCCCGCGCTCTGAGCCGATGAGCAGAGGCGCCGCATCCGCCGGGCCGCGCGGTCCGACAGTTGCTCCTCCATCTGCGGGCATGTTAGCGCGGCAGCTCGGCGCCTCTGCCGCGAACCGCGGCCGCCGAGTCCCGGGATGCGGAGGACTACCACTGCTAAGATCGGCCCCAAATGTTTGAGCTCCTCTCGGCGCCTTCAGCTTGAACGGGCAGCGGCGGCGGCCCCCAGCGCTACGCCCCGGAATGCGGCTGGGTGTGGTGGCCCCCAGCGGGTCCACCCTGGAACAGTCGGAGACCGCTCGCGGTGTCACCGCCCTGCAGCGAATGGGCTTTGAGGTCGAACTGGCAGCCCACACCTCCGATATTTACGGACACCTCTCCGGAAGTGACCGAGACCGTGCCGACGATCTCCTGACCATGCTGGAGCGGCCCGACCTCGGAGGGATCATCTGCCTGCGTGGAGGCGCCGGCGCACTGCGCACAGCTCTGGCGTTGGATCCCACTCGAGTGAAAGGGCTCTCCGAGCTCGCCCCAAAGGTGTTCGTCGGGTACTCCGACATCACCGTCATCCATTCGGTACTCGCACGGGCGGTGGACTGGGTCACGTTCTACGGACCCATGGTCATCTCACTGGCCCACCCGACCGACTACACCGTGGCAGCATTTCGGCGAGCTTTGATGAGTGCTGAGGGTTTCCAGGTGGAGCCCGATCCAGACGATCCCTACGTGGAGACGGTGGTCCCAGGGGTCGCCGAGGGGGAGCTGGTCGGGGGATGCCTCACCCTCCTCGCCACCCTGGTAGGGAGCCCCTGGCAGTTGGATGTTAGGGGACGCATCCTCTTTTTTGAGGACACCGATGAAGAGCCCTACGCGATAGAGCGGTACCTGAGCCAGCTGCTGGCCGCAGGAACCCTTCGCGGATGCGCGGGGATCGTCATCGGCGAGCACGCCAACTGCGGACCAAAACGCCCTGGTCCCACCCTTGGCCTGGAGCAGATCTTCCGCGACCTGATCAGGCCCCTCGGGGTGCCCACGATCTACCATCTCCCAATCGGTCACGGGCGCCACATCGCGACCCTGCCGCTGGGAGCTCGCGCCCGTCTCGACGCGACTCAGGGGACCCTGACCCTCTTGGAGAGCGGTGTCGCCTGATCCCGCAGGATCCTCAGAGTTGCTCCTTTCGACCTTGGTGGAAGCTGCCGCCTGCTTTGGGACTCCCTGCTACGTCACCGACCTCGCTGCGCTCGATAGCGCCGCCACGAAGCTCCGGCGCGCCTTCCCTGACCCCTGGATCCGCCAGTTCTCCCTGAAGGCCAACCCGCTTCCAGCCGTGGTGGCGCGACTCGCCGCCATGGGTGTCGGCTCCAACGTGGTCTCGGCGGGAGAGTGGGCGGCGGCCACCAAGGCGGGCGTTCCCAACCATCTCATCAGCCTTGAAGGGATAGGCAAGACCGATTCTGAGCTCCAGCTGGCGGTCATGGCGGCGGTCAATGGGAAGCCGCTGCGATGGGTGACCGTCGAGTCGAAAGAGGAGATGAGCGCACTGGAGAAGCTGGCCAAGGCTGCCGGTCTCGGCGGCTCCCAGAGTTCGCTTAAGGTCCTGCTCAGGCTCAACCCCGCAGTCGACTCGGAGACGCGGGCCGACTTCCAGGTGGGTTCCAAGGTCAGCAAATTCGGGATGCCCGAGTGGGAGATGCGCGAGCTGGTGCAACGCCACGCGGAGACCTCCTCCGGGCTTTCGATTCGAGGCATCCACGTCCATGTGGGGTCACAGTTGGCGGCGACGGAGGGATGGGCGGAGGGAGGGCTGAGAGCGGCTCTGCTGCTGGCAGAGCTGGCCGTCGACTTTGAGGAGATGGACACAGTTGACTTTGGCGGCGGCTTCCCCGCCGGCCCCACACCCCCTCTCTCTGATTTTCGATCACGGCTGGAGCAGCGGCTGGCCATGGCCGGGGCGGAGCTACCCACTAGAACGGCGGTCGAGCCGGGCAGGTGCCTGGTCGCTGCCTCCGGTTGGCTGCTCGCCAGGGTCCTGCACGTGCGCCAAGGGCAAAGTGGTCCCCAGGTCGTGGTCGACGCCAGCATGTCGGAGCTCATCCGGCCGGCCCTTTACGGCGCTCATCACGAAGTGATCGCCCTGGACCTCTCGGGAGCCCCATCCGCCGCCAGGAGCGCGACGGAGGTCGAAGGCGGGGTCTGCGAGAGCACCGACACCTTCGGCGTCCATGAACTGCCACCTCTGAGAAGAGGAGACCTGGTGGCACTTACGATGACCGGCGCCTACGCCTCCGCGATGTTCTCCAACTACAACGGACGACCCCGGCCTCCTGAGGTTTTGATTCAACCGGACCACAAGCTGGTCCTCGGCCGCCCGGGAGAGCCCTTCGCCCCTTGACCCTCACTTACACTCCGTGCCCATGGAGGAGATCGGCGTTGCGCTCGTGGGCTACGGGTTGGCGGGGTCCATCTTCCACGCTCCGCTCATAGCCACGACCCAGGGACTGCGCCTGCGCGCTGTGGTCACCAACGACCCTCAGCGGAAACTTCAGGTCGAGCAGGATTTTCCACAGGTCCGATCTGTTCCGACACTGGAGCGACTCCTCGACGACACCGCCGACATCGGCCTGGTGGTGATCGCAACTCCCAACCACATGCACCTGTGGCAAGCCACGGCGGCTCTGGCTCATGGACTTCATGTGGTGGTCGACAAGCCGATGGCATTGAGCAGTTCGGAGGCTTCCGCGATGATCGCAGTCGCCCAGCGCAGCGGTCGGCTGCTGAGCGTCTTCCAAAACCGACGCTTCGACAACGACTACCTGCTGGTGCGCCAGCTGATCGCGGACCACCGGATTGAGACGGTCCGTCACTTCGAGAGCCGCTTCGAGCGCTGGCGACCCGAGTTGCGCCCCGGGTCCTGGCGCGAGGAGCGCACACCCGAAGAGGGTGGGGGGCTGCTGCTGGACCTGGGCAGCCACCTCATCGACCAGGCCCTGCTGCTATTCGGCCGACCGCTGGCCGTTTACGCCGAGATCGCCACCCGCCGGCGGAGAGCCCGGGCCGACGACGATTGCTTCATCGCTCTCAGCTTTGAGGGAGGGATGTCGGCACACCTCTGGATGAGCGCTGTGGCCCCAGGTGCTGGACCGAGGTTTCGGATCTCCGGCGACTCCGCAGCGCTGGAGGTCTGGGGGCTGGACCCCCAGGAGAGCCAGCTCGTAGGTGGCCTTCGCCCGGGCCAATTCGGGTTCGGCCAGCCCGGGCGGGACCAGTCAGCCGAGCTGATCGAAAATGGCGGACGACCTGGGACCGGCAAGTTGCTCCCTCTCCCAGCCGGAAGCTACGCCACCTTCTACGAGACCATGGCGGGGGCCGTGCGCGGGGAGGCCGAGGTGCCGGTCGCTCCGCAGGAGGCCGCCTCTGTCCTGCGGGTTATCGAGGGCGCCAGGATGAGCGCCGCCGGAGGGGAGCTGGTGACACTGGGTGTCTGAGCCGGTTTGCTGAGCCCGAGGTCCCATCGGTCACCGCTCAATTTGGAAGTCCCAGGTTGGGCGGAGCGTCCCGGCGGCCTATCACCCCTCAGCGGGGCCGTCATCCGCTCTCGCCGAGGCGCCCACCGCGGGGTGAGACCGACGGCGCCTGGGTAGGGGTGGTTAGTCTGTGGCGATGCCGGGTTTCGCCGACTTCCAATCCGAGATATATCGGGCCGGTGTCACCGGTGATTGTCCAGCGCTGCCGATGACCGCCCCCGAAGTCGAGAGGGCTGCCCGGCAGGAGATGACCGCTCGCGCCTACGGTTACGTCGCGGGTTCAGCCGGCCTGGAATCCACAGAGCGGGGCAATCGACTGGCCTTCGAACGGTGGGAGATAGTGCCCAGGCACCTTCGTGGAGTGCCCGAGCGTGACCTGTCCATCCATCTCTTCGGCAAGGAGCTTCCCACACCGGTCCTCCTGGCCCCCATCGGAGCGATGAGCATCGTGCGAAAGGACGCCGAGTTGTCCGTGGCGCGGGTCGCGGCCTCCCTTGGGGTGCCGATGGTCCTCTCCACAGTCTCCTCGACTCCCCTAGAGCTGGTTGCCAGCGAGCTGACCTCGGTAGCTGGCGGCAGCGGCTGGTTCCAGCTCTACTGGCCCTCCGACAGGGAGCTGGCTCTGAGCCTGGTGCGCCGGGCGGAGGCCGCCGGCTATGGAGCGGTGGTGGTGACCCTCGACACCTGGACTTTGTCCTGGCGGCCCAGGGACCTGGCGAATGGCTACCTCCCGTTCCTCACCGGGGCGGGACTTGCCAACTACCTGTCAGACCCCGTTTTTGGTTCCCGGTTGGCGCGATCTCCCGAAGAGGACCCAGAGGCGGCCATCGCTCTGTGGACCCAGATCTTCGGCTACCCCAGCCTGCGCCTGGCCGACCTGCGCTGGTTGCGCGAGCAGACCTCCCTGCCGATCCTGGTCAAGGGAGTGTGCCATGCCGACGACGCCCGCGCGGCGCTGGAGGTGGGACTGGACGGAGTAGTGGTGTCGAACCACGGAGGCAGACAGATCGATGGCGCGCGGGCCTCACTGGACTGCCTGCCCGAGGTTGTGGCGGCCAGCGGCGAGATGACCGTCCTGCTGGACTCGGGTGTCCGCTCCGGTTCGGACGTGGTGAAGGCGCTGGCGCTTGGAGCCAAGGCGGTGCTGCTGGGGCGTCCTTACATCTATGGACTGGCGCTCGCCGGCGAGGATGGGGTGCGACATGTGCTGCGGTGCCTGCTCGCAGAGCTCGACCTGACCCTCGGCCTCAGCGGGCATGGGTCCATCTCGGAGCTGGGGCCGGCGTCGGTCGCGAGACGAAGCTGAGCGGGCGCTGCTGGTGCACCGTACGCCCACGCGGCGCTGGTACCCCGACGCCTGGGACCTGCCCGGCGGACATGTCGAAACCGGCGAGGCTGCCCACCACCCTGGCCTGCACGTTCCAGAGAGGAACCCGGGCCAGTTGGTTGCGAGTCCCAGGGTCTGGGAGCCCCTGCCACCGAGTGCGCCCGTCACGCGGCTCTTGGTCAGCTGCACCACCTGGGGAGCTGCCGGCGCTCGGTCGGAGCTGGGAGGGCGTGGGGAGCGGAGGCGGTCTGCCATCGGGGGCCGGCCCGGGGGAGCCTTGCTCGGACTGTGGAGGCGAGGCTGGGCTCGTCCTCGAGCAGGTGGAGTAACGCTCGCATCACCTCGCTCGCGTCGGCCTCAGCATCGAGGGCGAACTGCTTCGGGAAGCGGTGCT
>DAHVDN010000027.1 GCA_027313505.1 Candidatus Dormiibacterota bacterium | reverse complement strand
CTCGCCCCCTACGTATTACCGCGGCTGCTGGCACGTAGTTAGCCGGGGCTTTCTTGGAGGGTACCGTCACGATCGTCCCCTCCGACAGTGGTTTACAACCCTAAAGTCTTCATCCCACACGCGGCGTTGCTCCGTCAGGCTTTCGCCCATTGCGGAAGATTCCTCACTGCTGCCTCCCGTAGGAGTCTGGGCCGTGTCTCAGTCCCAGTGTGGCTGGTCGTCCTCTCAGACCAGCTACCCATCATCGCCTTGGTAGGCCGTTACCCCACCAACAAGCTAATAGGCCGCGACCCCGTCTCGAAGCGATAAATCTTTAGACCGGTGCGGATGTCCGCTCCGGGCCACATTCGGTATTACCCCTGCTTTCGCAGAGCTATTCCCAACTTCGAGGTTGGTTGGTCACGTGTTACTCACCCGTCCGCCACTAGGCCTTGCGGCCTCGTTCGACTTGCATGTGTCAGGCACGCCGCCAGCGTTAATCCTGAGCCAGGATCAAACTCTCCGTCATTACCAACTCGGCCGAAGCCGAGAAGGTGGCAAAGAATTTGTTTGGGCCCCTTCCCGAGGGGCATGTGGATACAGAATCGTCTCCACTCTTCAATTGTCAAGGTACGGACGGCCCCTCCCGGAAGGGAGGAACGGCGCTCTACCCGAGGGCTTGGCGCGGACTGTGAAGTATAGCCCTGACCTGGGCTGAGGTCAAGGTTGATCTCAGAGCAGGCCGAACCACCCGTCAGAGGAGCTGCCGACCGGAAAAAGCCCGGGCGACGGTGCGATCATCCGCATACGCCAGCTCGCCGCCGACCGGGAGCCCGTGCGCCAGCCGGGTGACCTTCGGGGGGGTGCCTTCGAGCCGCCGGACCAGGTACCCCGCCGTCGCCTCTCCCTCGACGTCCGAGTCCGTGGCCAGGATCACCTCCTCCACAGTGCCCCCGCTGACCCGAGCCACCAACTCGTCGGCGTGGATCTCGGATGGGCCGATCCCGTCCAGGGGAGACAGCGCGGCTCCCAACACATGATAGAGGCCCCGGAATTCCCCGGTGCGCTCGATCGCCAGGACATCGCTGGGATCCTCGACCACGCAGATCAACTCTTCCTGCCGACCCTGCTGTCGGCAGATGGAGCAGAGTTCGCCGCGGTCACTTATGAAAAAGCAAATGGGGCAGTTTCCAATGGCCTCGGCCATCAGCCGGATGGTCCCAGACAGCGCCTGGAGCGCGGGCTCGGGCCATCGACAAGCTTGGAAGGCCATCCGTTGAGCCGTCTTGGGGCCAATTCCAGGGAAGCGCGCAAACTCCTCCGCCAACCGCTCCACGGGGCCGGGCAGTAGCGCCATCGCTAGAGGCCGGTCATTGAGAGCCGGATCAGAACATCCCCGGGGGTAGCATTCCCGGCGGCATGATCGCCTCCATTGAGCGAGCGGCCAGCTCTCGGGAGCGATCCAGGGCATCGTTGACCGCCGCCTGTACCAGATCGGCAATCAACTCGCTGCCCTCTTCCAGGACCGCGGAATCAACGGTGACGGCCGTCACTCTTTGCTGACCATTGCAACGGACCAGGACGGCACCCCCGCCGGCTGAGCCCTCGACCTCCTGGGTCGCCAGGCTCTGCTGAGCTTGTTCCCATTGACGGGCGAGGTTCTGCTGCAGCTGGCGTACCTGTTTCGGATTGAATTGCGGCACCTGTCTCCCCCACTGCTGATCCCGTCCATTCTAGGGCGCAGCCGGAGCCTGCCCCCCGGGTTCATGAAAGTCCACCTTGCGAACGACGCTTCCGGGAAAGTGTTTAAGTGCCATACCCAACGCGCTGGGTGCGCCCTCGTCGGGGGGAGGCTCGGCCGCGGCCTCACCAGCCAGTACAAGGTTGACCTTGTATCCGCCTCCGAGAACCTCTCGGCACGCCTGCTCCAGAATCACCAGATTGGCCGGTAGCTTGAGCTGCCCCAAATGCCACGGGTAGCGCACCTCAACTGTGAGACGGTCGTCGCTCAACGCGCTCGACCTGGTCTCCCGCGCCAGGGCGGCAAAGGGACCGTGATGGTGCTGCTGGGCCCACTGAATCACCTCGGGCCAGCGCCGCTGCCAGGCGGGTGCAGGAATGCCGCTCAAAGTCGTGGCCGCAGCGGTCAGCGACTGCGGGGCCACTTCCGGTTCGTCTTCCGCTGCAATGACGAGCACTGATCCTGGCTCTCCATTGGGGAACTCTGGCTGACCGGCGGGCGCTGGCTCAGCGTACGCGGGTGGCTGCTTTGAGGAGGTATTTTGTGCGACGCCCACCTTGGTCGAGGGGACGGGGGCACTCGACGATGGCCGTGGGGAAGGCGTACCGGGGGCAGCTGCCGTCGGCGCGACAGCGGCTGTCAGTGAGTACGCTGCACCGACCTTGAGCAGAATCACCTCGAGGACCATCCAAGGGTCGTCGGCTCTCCGAAGTTGGTTAACTCCGTGGGCGCAGGCGTCCATCAGGTCTAGCCAGAAGTGCCGGCCAGTGCGACCGCTCTCCAGCTCGGCCCACTGGCGGTCCCGAGCGAGCCAGGCGAGGGAGCGCAAGAGCTGGCGGGGCTCAACACCGGCCCCAGCGAGCTGATGCAACTCCTTCCAGGCGACCCCCAGCTCACCCTTGGAGAGGGCATCTGCAAGAGTGCTCAGCTTTTCGGGTTCCGCCATTCCAAGCGCCGTGCGCACCATTCCAAGATCGGCTACACCCTCGTCGGACCCGATCAAGCGGTCAAGCAGCGACTCCGCATCTCGAAGTGAGCCGCTCCCAGCTTGCGCCACCAGGTTCATGACCTCCGGCGAGGTCGGGACTCCCTCCTGGGCGCAGATACTCCCCAGGTGCCCCGCCATCGCCTCGACGGGTATCCGGCGAAAGTCGAATCGCTGGCAACGGGACAGGACAGTCTCCGTCAAGCGATGGGGCTCGGTGGTCGCCAGAATGAAACAGGCATGCTCCGGCGGCTCCTCAAGGGTTTTGAGGAAGGCATTTCCTGCGTCCGCCGTCAGCATGTGGGCCTCGTCGATGATGTAGACCTTCATGCGCAGCTCGCTGGGCAGAAACTGCGCGCGCTCCCGCAGGTCCCGAATCTCGTCGATCCCGCGGTTGGTGGCAGCGTCGATCTCGATCACGTCAAGGCTGCGTCCCGCGGCCACCGACTCACAGGGGCTGCATCGCCCGCAGGGCTCGCCGTCATCCGGCGTCACACAGTTGATCGCACGGGCCAGGATCCTCGCCGCCGAAGTCTTCCCGGTTCCCCGGATACCGGTGAACAGGTAGGCGTGCGCGAACCGGCCCTCACGAACAGCATTGCGCAGAGTTCTCGCCACCACCTCCTGGCCGACCAGGTCGCCAAAGCGCTGAGGGCGGTATTTCAGATATAGGCTCTGTCGCACCGAGTTCATGTTGCTCAAGATGATCGCGCACCCCTCTTCGTTGAGACATCCCCGGCGCTTACCCCACCCCGAGCTAGACCCGGGGAGCCCGACGACACTCCAGTCGCTCCGCGTACCGCTGCTTCCTTCCGGACCTGACGGGGTTGGCGGTGATTGGCTGCGCCGGACCCGGATTTCAACGCCCGGTAATGAGGAGCCGACCCGATGACACCCCCCCTCGGAGGGGAGTTCGACCCCGCTGTAGCGGATTGCGGGTACAGGGCACCGCTAACTCCCCGTCTAGCGCGATCAGGCAGATTCTAGCGCACCGGCATCCCGGTGCCACCCTCACATCATCACCTGGTGGGCTTGCTGGCTCTCAGGGAGTACGAGAGGGGAATTTGGGGCCGATCCGAGGGAAACTGCCAAACGCCCGGGCTGGCGGCCACCAGCCCCGGAAACCGTTGGAAGTAGGTCTCTTCCCGCTCCACCAACTGCTCCACCACCAACCCAGCCTGGAACAGCGCCGTCACCACTGAGCCCAGAGGGTGTACCCACTCAAATGTGTCGTTGTTCACCGTTTCCAGGTCTCGGTCTGTGTAGTCCCCGGGACTGGAGTCCGTGACAACAGACCCCTCCCGATAATCCACTTCGAAACGCGGCTCGTCACCAGCCATAGCATCCGTCAGGGGATGGAACTCCGCCAAGTAGAGTCGCCCTCCGGGTCGGAGCAGCTGACCAACCACCTCGGCCCACCTCTGAACTGATGGCAACCAGCACAGGGCTCCCCGGCCGGAATAGACGATGTCGAACTGCCTGCCGAGAACGTGCGGCGCCTCTTCTACTGTGGCCAGCACAAACTCAGCTTCCAGGTCCAGCTCTGCAGCAACCTGTCGCGCCAAGGCGATCGCAGGGGGAGAGAAATCCAGTCCAGTCACGGCGGCACCCAGCCGTGACCAGGAGAGGGTGTCCAGCCCGATGTGGCACTGAAGATGCAGAAGGGTGAGGTCGGCGACCTCACCCAACTCCTCCAATTCGAACGGAAGCAGTGTGGACCGTCCCGCCCGAAAGCTCGGAAGGTCATAGAGCGCTGAGGTGGCATGAATCCCCGCACGCTCATCCCACCAGCGCCGATTCATCTCCTCGGGAGAGTCGTCCACCAGTCCAGCATCCCAGATCAGGCTCCTGGAAGTGGCGTTATACCACAACCGGGCTCAGATGTCCATCCTGCCCAGGCTGCGATTCCCTGCCCTCAAAGCGGCCAGCGACACTACCCCGGCGACAAATCCGCAGGTCAGCAGCGCCAGCGCCTCGGACTGAAAGGTGGCATGGCTGGTGATCAAAAGTCCCAGGGTGAGTGCCACCACGCATACCGCGATGTAGGCGGCGCCAACCACCATGAAGAGGATTGCCATCCAGATCCCCACAGCCCGCCTTGGATCCGTCCAATCGAGACGGGGCCACACCGCGCCCAATCCGGTGGACAGAGAGCTGAGACCGAGCACACAGACCGCCAGCAGGATGGCCGAAAAAGCCATCTGGCCGAGGGTGGCGCCGACCCTCACCTCGGTGGTGATCATAAGGACCAGACTGGCACCGGTGGCCACCAAGGCAGGCAGCGCCAGCTTGCCCAACAGCAGGGTCCGCGAGGGAAGTGGGGCCGTCCTGAGGCACCAGAATTGCCGGCCCTCAGAACCGACTGCACGCAATCCGAGGCCGCTGGCCGCAAAGAGCGCCGCGAAGGCGGAGGTGACGAGGGGCCCGTACCAGATCGGAAAGCTGTGGAACGCGCCCAGGCCCACTCCTCCGTTCCTCGGCGCCAACAGGTAGACCCCAAAAAGGCCTATCGGCAAAAGCAGCTGGATCAACTGAGCCGGATCTCGCCGCAGCGTGCGCCAGTCCTTGCGGACCACCGCTAAGGCCGGCGGTAGGCGGATGAAGTTGGGAGTCCGACCAGAACGGCGGCGACCCGCCATCTGAGAGCGAAACCAACCCTCGCGCAGCATCGGCCCGGCGACCCAAATAGCGCCCGCGGCAACCGCGACCGCCAGCGCCACCTGGGCCGTCATAAGGAGTATCGCCGGTTCCCACTGGCCGCGAGCCGAGTCGAGGAGGCTGGTGGCTGCCCATGTGGAAGGAAGCCAGGACGCGGTGTGTATCCCTTGCGCCAAGGCGCCGACCCCAAAGCCTGGGGCAGCGCCGCTCCCAACCGTGGCACCTATGTCCACGGCGGCGACTCCAAAGCCGACCAAGCCGACCAGGATGGCGGCTGCGTCCTTCACCCGACTTGCCGGCACCACACGAACCAGGGAGACCACCGCAAGCAGAGCCAGGGCCATTGGAACTACCAGGAGTGAGCACAGGACCACCAGCGTCATGGGGATTAGGCCCGGGCTGTGGAACACCACCGCGGCTCCCAAAACGACCGGGCCGCCAACGGCGGCCCCGATGCACACTCCTAAGAGGAGTTGAGATAGGAGCCTATGTGCCAGGAAGAGCCGAGGGCTGATTGGGGTCACCAGCAGCCATTCCACATCCCGAGCGAAGTAGACGGCTGCCAGGGCGAAGCTCACCGAAGTGCCGAGGGTGAAGGCAACCAAGACCACCATCAGGGCGGACAGTATCCCGAGCAGATGGCTCCCCCGCTGAAGATCAGAATGCCTGAGGAGTTGTTCCACAATCGGGGTTGCCGCGACCCATACCAAAACGCCGACCCCAGGTGCGCCCATCGTGGCCAATCGACGCGCGCTGCCGCTGCGCCAGCAGGAGTTCCTGGCACTGCGCAAGCCAGCGACCGCCAGCCCCAGCAGCTGCGCTGTTGCGGTGGGGAGCCGGCCGTGGGATCCGAGAAGCGGCGCCGACCTCACCATGGGACGGTCATGCACTCAAAGCGGAGATGAGTCCTGAAGTCTCCTGATCTTGACCCCCTGTCACCTTCAGGAATGCACTCTCCAGAGCACCCGTGGCGCCGGTTCCTAAGCCAGCCCCGCGCTCCAACTCGGGCACGGTACCGATTGCAACCAAGCGGCCCTCATTGAAGATGCCAACCCGATCACACAGCGCGCTGGCAATCTCCAGCGCATGGGTGCTGAGAAACACCGTATGCCCTGTCTCGCAGAGGCTGCGAAGCATCACCTTGAGCTGCCGCGCGGACTGCGGGTCCAGCCCCACAGTCGGTTCGTCCAGGAAGAGGACTGGGGGGTCGTGTATCAGAGCGGCACAGAGCGCCAGCTTCTGCCGCATCCCTCTTGAATAGGATTGCACCAATTGGCTGGCCGAGGGCTCCAGAGCCAGCGCCGCAAGGAGCGCCGGTATTCTCCGGCGGCGCCGCTCCTTGCTGATCCCATGAAGGTCTGCCGCCAACTCCAGCATCTCCAGGCCGGTCAACTTGTCGTAAAGAGGTGCGCTGTCCGGAACGTAGCCGAGGCGGCGCCGCGCCTCCGTGCCGTCTCGCTGGATATCGTACCCGCAGATCAGCACCCTGCCCACTGAGGGCCTCAACAGGCCGACCGCCATCTTGATCGTGGTGGTCTTGCCCGCGCCGTTGGGACCGATCAGCCCAAACAGTTCGCCGGGCCGGATCGACATGTCCAACTGGCCCACCGCCACCCGGTCCTCGAATGTCTTACCGATGCCTTCGAAGACGACCGCATCTGGAACGGGAAGGTCGGCTGCCACAGTGCCGATTATCACGCCCACCGAATTTCTCACATCGGTCGATGCGACGTTGTAACCTCGGGGGATGACCACAAACACCTCGTCTGAGCGTTCGGTGCCGACCCGTCCTCATCTCGACGACCTGAATCTATCCCAGGGTAAGCGAGCGCGCCTGCACACCCTCCTCTATGACCACGGGCCGGGCAACGGTACTTTGCTGTTGCTACCCTTGGACCAGGGGCTGGAGCACGGACCGGTCGACTTCTTCTCCAACCCCCCCTCCAAGGAGCCAGAGTTCCAATGCCGGCTCGCGCTGGAGGGCAACTACTCGGGGATCGCACTACAGATCGGACTCGCGAGCAAGTATCTGTCCACATATGCCGGACGGCTGCCGCTGGTCTTGAAGGTCAACGGCAGGACCACCGTGCCCAGCTCCGACCAGGCGTTCTCACCACTCACATCCTCGGTCGAAGATGCCGTGCGTCTGGGAGCGGTTGCGGTGGGCTATACCTGCTACGTGGGCTCGCCTGCGCAGGATCGCGACCTTCGTCAGATGAACGAGGTGCGGCGCGACTGCGAGCGCTTCGGAATGCCCCTGATCTGCTGGTCCTACCCAAGAGGTTCAGCGGTGGCCCAGAAAGGGGGACAGGACAGCCTTTACGCCATCGACTACGCGGCCCGGGTTGCCGCCGAGATGGGTGCAGACGTGATCAAGATCAACATTCCCCGCGACCACGGCCCGGCAGATGCGGCATCTCCTGCCCCCTACGACTCACTTGTCGAGGACCGCAGGGAGATGCTTGCCAGGGTGATCCACTCCGGAGGTCGGTCTCTGGTCATCTTCGCGGGCGGTAGCAAGCTCGACGACGCTTCACTGCTGAGACGAATCGACGACTGCATGGCGGCTGGGGCGACTGGATTCATCTTCGGCCGGAACATGTGGCAGCGCCCCATGGAAGAGGCCCTAGCCATGACCGCCAAGGTCCACGGCCTCCTGGCGGGATACGGGTCGGGCGGCTGACCGCGCGACGGTCAGGGGCCGAACAGCGGCGGGAGGGCTGCCCGTGCGGCTATTCCCATGATCGGACCGAGCGCGACTACGAATCCCAGGAACGTCGCCGCGCAGAGACCGACTCCGATCATCACTGTGCGGCTCGGTAGCTCCAGCTCAGCTCCATCCACCCTGCTGTCAAACAGCAGCAAAATCCAGCGGAAGGCGGCCACAGATGACAGCACGCCGGAGACCAGAGCGACCCAGACCAACCACCCGAACCCACCTCTCGTGGCCGCCTCCAGAGAGAACAGGCGGCTGAAGAAACCCACCAGCGGCGGCACCCCCGCCGTCGCCGCCAGGAGTAGGACGAGCAACCCGGACAACACGGGTGAACGGGCCCAAAGCCCCCTGACGCCGGGCGCGTCGTCGCGTTCTCCCGCGATCCGAAACGCTCCTAGGAGCCCAAGCGCCGCCGCCCCCGCCGGTACGAACCCCAAGAGCAGATAGAGGATGCCGGCGACGGCGGTCGCGGATACCGCTGTCATTGCAACCAGGGTCAGCGCCACCTGGGCCACCAGGAGGTAGTGCACCACGGCTACGAGTCGACGCGCACGAAGTGCCATCAGCGGAGCCCCGACAAGGGTGCCTCCGGCCAGCACGGAGATTGTTACGGTCCAGTCGCCCGGGGCCGAAGCCATGGCTCCAGGAAGCAGCCGCAGGAGGGCGGCGGTGGCCGCCAACGCCATGAGGACCGTTCGCGCTACGGCGGGCAAAAGGGGCCCGGACAAGACCTCATCCACTTTCCATGCCCCCATGGGGAAAATGCCAATCTGCCCGGCCGCCCCAATCAGGATCAAAAGGGAGGACAGCGCAAGCAGGGCGTCAACCGGAAGCGGCTGAGCGGCGATCGATCTGAGACTTGTGGCCCCCGTCACTCCGGCGAGGACCGCCTCACCCCCTATGAATACGGCGAGCAGCGCCGCGCTGATCGAGAGCGCCCGCAGCGCAGTGCGAGTGCCGCCGGGGTCGGTCTTTCGCAGTCCAAGGGCCAGGGAGAGCGGTAACGAGGTCATCGCCAACCCAACCGCGAGGCTGACAAGGTCCGCCGCCGAAGCGGTGAAAAGAACACCACCGGTCGCCACCAGCAGAAGGGCGTGGTAGACCCCGACATGGGGGTCGAGCTCGGTCTCGGAATCCGCCCCACAGAGCAGTACGGCGCCCGCTGCGGCGATCCCTGCCGGGTAAAAGAAGAGAGCAAACCTGTCAATCAGAAAACTGCCGTGCTCGATGTCGGGAGGGGCAGCGCCATAGGAGCTGCGCCAGAATCCCACACTCGCCAGGAATGCCAGGGCCAGCGCCGCCAACGTCACCCAGCGACTCAGGGGGCGCCCCCAGAAGCCCGGGTGCTGGTCTCGGAGATCCAATGCGACACAGCTCGCGGCCCCCAAGGCAAGGATGCCTATCGGGGCGAGGTCCTGAAGAAAGGCCAGATTCATCGATGGCCACCAGCAGGTGGTGGCGGCGGCGCATAGCTGGAGATCCTTGCCGCAACCAAATCGGTCCCGTGAACTGTGTACGGCACAAAGTAGCCCGCCGAGATCCCGAAAATGATGAGAAGACCAGCCAGCAGCCACCCAGCGTAGAACTCCGAGCCATGGGCGTCCGCAACCTCGGCAACCTCCGGCCCCGCTGAGCGATCGCGGCGCCAGAACAGGCCCGATCCCAAGCGCCAGACTCCGGAGGTTAGGACCAGAAGGCCGATCACCGTAAGCGCCGTGACGAACCGGTGGGCGACAAAACTACCCACCAAAATTTGAAACATGGCGGGGAAACCAGCCAGAAATGGGACCCCCAGCAGGCTGGCGGCAGCGATTGCGTAGAGCAGCTGAAGCCTCGGCGATGATCCACCCGCTGCCAGCAGCTCCCTAAGCCGCTCATGTCCGCCGCGATCCGCAACCGCCCCGACAACCAAGAGCAGAAGCGGGCCGAGTAGTGTGACCGCAAACGCCATCCCCAGAGCTCCGGCGATCGAGGTCTCGGAAAAGGCGGCCACCCCCAGCAGAACCGGTCCCGCCAACGCTACCAGGCAGTAGGCCACAATCCGGCGAGGTTCCCGGCTACCACGGGCCGCCAGCCCGCCCCAGAAGAGGGTGACGAGAGACAGCGCCAGAAGGGGGACCACCAACTGAATCGCAGCCGCAGGGTCCATGTCCAGCAGCACTCGCACCATCCCGTAGGTGCCCAGCGGTAACGACGAGATGGATAGCAGCATCCCCACTGGGGTGGGGGCCGCAGACACCCCGTCTACGAACCATCTCTGCAGAGGGAAAATGGCCATTCTGCTGCCGAACGCGAACAGCATCAAGACGGCGACTATGAGCCCCGGGGCACCCTTCACGGGGTTGACGGTCGAGAGAGTGAGGAAGTCGAAGGTTCTGTTGCCGCTTCGAAGCAGCATGAGAAGGATGGCCGCCAGCAACGCGGCCACGGAGAGAGACTGAGACCAGAGCACCCTTCTGCCGGCCCCGGACCCGTCCTCCCCGAAGGCCACCAGGAGCGCCAGGGGCACCACCGGAAGTGCGAAGAAGATCGCGAAAAGAAGGAGGTCCTGGGTGGCCAGAGCGCCGGTCAGAGCGACCTCAGTCAGCAGAAGCAGGGCGAAGTAGGTGCGGTACCGTTCGCGCTGCCGCCAGCTGGCCAGGACCAGCGCCGGATAAACCGCGGTCACCCCAAAGAGGAGCATCAGGTTCAGACCATCGGTCCCCAGGTGGTAGTCCATCTGAAAGAAGAAGTGCCTGAGCCAGGGGGCGTCCAGGGAAGGTTGAGGCAGCGCCCCCTGAGACGGATTGCCGACCTCTCCAAGCAGGTCAAAGATCGCAATCAAGAGCGAGAGCAGGGTGCCAAACAAGGCCGCAGTCCTGACCCGAAACCGCTCCAGATCCGAACGCACCGGTAGAACCAGGACCAGGCACGCCGCCAGCGCGGGAATGAAGACGATGAGGCTGAGGCTGATGTCAGACGGCATCTACGGGGCCCCCACCCCGCCGGGGTGCGCCACCGCCACCCACACCAGGATCCCAACGCCGATTGCTACCGCTGCCAGGGTGGCCGCGGCGGAACGCAGACCCCAACTCGTCGGCTGGTCGGAAGCCGGCCAATTGGGATCGAAGGTGCGAGTGATCGCCTGGGTGGCCGAGTCCGAGAGAGGTTCCATCACCGCCTGAGTCACAAACGCCACAGCCCTCCCGGGCCAACCGATTGCGACCCTCTCCGCCAAGTCCGCCGCCGCCGACCCGTCCAGCCAGTCCGCCCACCTTCTGATTTGCTGACGATCGGGGTCAACAATCGGGAAGACGGCAAACCCGATCGCCGTCCCAGCCAGGGGGAGCAGGAGAGTGAGGCCCAGAGCGACCCAGTTGAAGCCCAGGGCGTTGGCGGCCCGATGGGTGGAGAGGAACGAGCCGAGCCCATAGTGAAGGCCCGGTAAGCTCAAGAGTCCGCTCAGAAGTGCCAGAGCCAGCCCAATCCTGAGAATGACCACCTGGTTCCCTGGGCGCGCCTGCGACAGATGGCGGCGCGCAGCCCGCGCCTCACGCGGGTCGGAGGACTCCACACCGCTCGTAGCGGCCCTCACGACGCGGCCGAAGGTCACCGCGAGAAGGAATCCAGCAGCGAGCAGTCCACACCCACCAACCAGCCGCGCCAACCACCCGGGGTCGGCCAAGCCCTCGCCCGGTCCGGAGAGCGCAGCCGAAAGCACAGCGGAGCGCCCGAAGAAGGTGCCGACTCCAACAACGCCCGCTGCGGCGCCCAGGGCACCAAGCAGAAGGAGCACGGAGGTCCTGGCGAGCCGCCAGGCGGGCCCAAGCCGAGCCAGAGTGTCGACCCGGAGGTCCCGGCTCAGGTGCGTGGCAGTCCCGGCCAAAACGCCGACAACCAGGATCCCCGATACGGCGAAAGCCACCCCACCCGCAGAGGACCCCAGGCCGAAGCCCACCACCGAGCTGCTGGCCAGGCTGCCAGAGGTCAGGGCCGCCAGACGCATCACCCGCCGCTCACGAAGCGCCAGCCCCGCCATGACGACTGCGGAGGTCGAGGCCAACACGGTAAGGATCGGCAGAACGGCTGAGGCGACCGTCAGGAGGGCATAGGTCTGCGCGAGAAGTGAGGTGCCGATTGCGACTCCGACCACCGGGAGCACCACCGCCGCGGAGGCTCCGGGAGCGCGAACAAGCCCCCTCCAGAGTCCTTGGAGAGGAAGGATTCCGCAGGCGCTGGCGGCTGCGACGACGATCAGTACCGCGGCCAAGGTCAGGGTTCGTCCCCCGACCCCGTGCACCTGACCATGGGCGGCGGCCGCCCATATCGATTCGAGTGCGGAGAAGTTCAACCCGTATGGATTGGGAGTCACCCCCTTGTGAACGGTGCTGGTGGCGACCGCCTCGACCTGACCGGCGAATTTGACGTAGATGAAGACAGTCGCCAAAAGCAGGGACAAGGCTCCGAGCCGCCAGCCAACATAGACGCGTCGGGCCACCCTCCCCGTACCCGCCCGGGACGAGGAGCCGATCAACAGTGCGGCCGCGAGTCCGCAGAGCTCGAAACCCAGCACGACCTGAAACAGCCCCGGTGCCATTATCACTGCGATGGCACCGAAGGCCAGCAACGCGGTCAGACGCATCAGGGAAGGGAGCCGGGGATCGCTGCGGAGTTGACTCATGATCTGGCTTTGGCCAAGCAGGACTGCCAGGGTTACCGTCGCCACCAGAGCAGCAGCCACCGGGGTCGCGGCATAGCCGAACCCCACCTCAAAGTTGGCGGCCAGCAGGGTGCTCGACGCGGCATTGAAAGGGGACTGGGTCACCGGGAAACTCCAGAGAGTCACTGTCGCCTGATGAATTTCGGGGGACTTGGCGACCGCTCCAGCGAGAACCAGCAGGGCGGCCACCAATGTCAACCAGGAGCCTCCGACCACCGCCGTGGCCGCTCCGCGTCTTGTCTCCGTTAAATAGCTCGCTCCAACTCCGGCCACCGGCAGCAGGAGCACAGCCCAGGCGGCATCTACCAGGTGCACCTCAGTCCCCCCCGTCCGTGCTGGGGGCTTGGGCCTCGCTCAAGCTCTCGGAGACCTCTGAGCTGGTCTCATCTGCGGTCGGCGAGCCCCCACCAGGCTGTCGGTTTGCAGCGCCACCGACCGCACCCCCACCCAAAAAGGTAGAAGGGTTGGCCAGAAGATCGGAGCCGGTTCGGCGCCTGAGGACCGCTGCGAGGCTAACCCCAACTGCCACGGTCAAGACACCAACCACTTCGGCGACGACCGCAAAAGCCTGCAGCTGAGCGGCGCCATCCCTGGTCGGAGCTACGCCGGCGAAGCCCACCAGTGATGTCGAGACGGCAGCGAAGCCCAATGCCCCGGCCAATATGGCACCGAAGGCGTCGCGTCGATGAATCAGGGTGAAGAGGGCAACCCCCAGCAGGCATGCGGCCAAGATTTCGAGCGCCCCGGAGCTCTGGATCACCGGAGATCCCGCCGCCGGGCCTGACGCGCAGCTTCGCGGGCCGCCTCTCGTTGCCGGGCTCGCCGTTGCTGCTCCGCGGCTCGACGGCGCCTGGTCGCTTCCGCCTGATCCTCAGCGAGCTCTCGGCGATCCCGCCGGACCAGCGCAGTCATGCCGATCACAACCGTGGCGGTGAGCAAGATGAGGCCAAGCACTGACACTCCAGTCCCGAGGAGAAGATGGCGCCCAACCAGTGCCGGAGACGGCTGTTGCACCCGAGCGCTATGAAGCTCCGACCAGCTAGCCGTCCCGACGAATAGGAGGACCGTCACCACCGCCAGAGCCCCTGCTGCCTCCACCGCCAGAGCAACCGGGGACAACCGCCGTGAGCGAGCTTCGACCGAGTCCTTGTTCCGCGGCTCCTGGCTCACGGGCGCGAGCAGGAGAAGGGTCGATATTCCCCCCAAGAGAATCATCCCCAGCGCCGGAACCGGAGCTCCCACCACCAAGAATACGACCGTGAGCACAAGGGCGAGCAGCCCCAGCGCCATCAGTTGAAGGCCCCGCTCGCGGTGGACCACCAGCAGCAACGCCGCCCCCAGAGCGACTCCGCCAAGAATCGCGACCGCGATCATCCCGATCTCCTTCGAAACGCGCCGTTGGGGCGGCTCAGCCGCCGCTGAACATGGTGACGGACGGACGAACAGGGCACGGCCGGTCATTTTATGGGAGTGAGATCTCCCCCTCCGCGCGAGGACTCGATCAGCGGTCGCGAAGGGTCAAGCGGTCGGCAAAGCGCTCCATTCTCAATCGGACCGGTGTGGGCAGCGTGTGAAGGCTGGCCAGAGCTTCGGAACTCCAGCCGTCCGCTACTGTACGAGCGGTGGCCAGGGCGCCGCTGGTGCGCACCAACTCCAGCACTTGGTGGCGGATAACCGCGGCATCATCGGCTCCGGCTTGGTCCATTCGCTGCAGGAGGGCCAGGACCGACCTGCGCTGAGGACCCCTGAGTGCACAGACCAGTGGGAGCCCGCATATCCCCTGGGCAAGATCTGTGCCGGCTGGCTTTCCTGTCCTAGCCGGGTCACTGAAGTCGAGGCAATCATCGATACCCTGAAACGCGAGGCCCAATCGCCGCGCAAAGCGGGTGACCGCCTGGGTCTGGCGGCCAGACGCCCCCCCCACCACAGCTCCTATGGCGCAGCAGGCAGCCAACAGCGCCCCCGTCTTCAACTGCGCGACCCTGATGTAGGGGGCTAGATCGCCGGACCAAACCGAACGGCGCTCCAGTTCCCGCAGCTGGCCATCGGCAATCTCCACCAGGGCGTCTGCGAAGTGTCGTGAGATCCGAGGATCACCCAGCCGGGCGATCAGCCCGGATGACCGTCCCAGGTAGTAGTCGCCCACGCCCAGCGCAGCTAGAGGACCGGCGAGCGCCGAGACAGTGGGAGCTCCTCTTCGCGACGCGGCTCCATCGACCAAGTCGTCGTGGCAGAGGGTGGCGGCATGCAGCAACTCCATGGCCGCAGCGCCTTGTAGGAGATGATCGGGCCGGAAGCGACCACCTATCTCGCCAGCCAGAAGTAGGAGTCGGGCGCGCATGCGTTTCCCGCCCGCGGTGAGCAGGGTTGCCATCGGCTCTGCCACCGTGGCCGGGTCGCTGGCCAGCAACTGACCCAACCGGTGCTCGACCGGGTCCTTGGCGGCCAGTAGCTGGGCCAGCGACAAAGTCCTTCCGGGCGCCGGATCGGGGCTGTCTCCCGCCAGGAGACGACCAGCCCGCCACCACCGGGCCTGGTCGGAAGCTGAGAGCCTGGCAGCACGCGCACCGGAGAGGCCGCATGCCGGAAGTAGACGCCGGGCCGCCAGCTCCGCGCTACCGGTCGCAGCCAGAGTACTTCCGGCGGCGGTCAGACCGTCGGCTAGCGCCGCCTCAAGGTCCACGTCGGAGTACCGCGAGAGCGACGACGCTGCCTGGGCCAAGCAGTAGTCACCGGCCAGGGTCCCCAGACCTACCGACTGGCGGCCATCTGCGGCAGCGGCGTGCCATTCAAGGGCTCGTTGGGTCAGCTCCGCGGCCGCGGCGGCCTTGATCGCGCCCATCCCATCACCGTGCCTGGACTCCGCCGCCCTCAGGGTCAATCGCGCCGGAAGGCCCAGCTGGTGCGCCTCAGGGCCGACGGCACCGGTCCAGCCTAGACTGGAGACCACCTCGGCGGTCCGTCGCTCGGTGGAGGGCACGGCCATCAGCTCACCTGGCCAGCCAGGAGATGGAGTTTCCTCTACCGCGGTCGATCGCGGATTGGTTGACATCAGGTGGAGCGGCTCAGGAGCAGCCACGCCCATCCGGAGGCCGCGCCGGCCAAGAGGATCAGTGCCACCACCACCGCGACCAGCATCGGGCCGGCCTGCGGCGCCGAAGCTCCGAGTATCACGCCGATGAGAAGGGTCACCGCCACCGGCCCTCCAAGCGCCGCTAGAAGCCGGCCGTCGGCTCGGCTGCGGCTGGTCAGAGACAAGATCATCTCTGGAGGGGAAAGACGGGCGCCAATAGCCACCAAGGCTGCCGCCACCAAGGCCCCCAAGACGACTGCTGCGATCACCGGTCAGGCCTCGCTGTCGGGATCAGCAGCTGGTCCGGTCAGATGGGCCGACACGGCCGGCACCCGCTCGGGCGGGGGCAAGAGCAGATATACCGCCAGTGCTGCCACCGCGGCTCCCGCGAAGATTACGGTGAGGGTCCCAACCCCGGCCCCTACAGACCCGCCAAAATCGCCGTTTAGGGTTCCGATCTCGGACGCCAGGCTTACCACGATCGCGGCTCCACAGAGCCCCAGCGGCCAGCTACGGTAGGTCAGCCCCGCCTGGATCCCGGATGCCGCCGCCCAGCAGCCGACCAGGGCCAGTATGAGCAAAAACGCCTCCAACGGCCAAACCATCAAACGGTCCCTTTACTGCCGGCAGCGACTACTTCCCCACCCGCCACAACCCTATCGTCATCGTAGAGGACCAGCGACTGTCCAGGGGCAACTCCGGTCTGCGGCTGTTCGAAGTCAACCCTGGCTCGTCCGTCTGGGAGGACGTGCCAAACGGCTGCAGCGGTCCGGGCGTGCGCCCGCAATTGAGCCTGACCTAACAGGGGCCCCAGTGCAGGAGTCCCTTCGGGGTACACACACGACGACAAGGTGCAGCCAGCGCTGAGGAGGGCCCGCCAGGGGCCGACCACCAGGGCGTTGCGCTCGGGAACCACGTCCACGACGTAAAGTGGCTCCGAGTCCGGAGTGGACACCGAGATGCCCAGCCCCTGCCGCTGACCTACCGTATAGAAGGGGATGCCCCGGTGCCGCCCAATGACCGTCCCGCACAGGTCCTCAATCGGCCCTGCCGTAAAGCGGCCGGCCAATTCGCGTGCCAGAACGGCTCGATGATCAATTCCACCCACGAAGCACAGCTCCTGGCTGTCTGGCTTGGTGGCGACCCCAAAGCCGAGCTCACCGGCCAGGTGACGCACCTCCCGCTTCTCCAAGTCACCAAGCGGTAGGACCGTGCGCCTCAGGAGCGATTGGCCACACCGATAAAGGGTGTACGACTGATCCTTGCGCAGGTCAACGCCGCGCCGAAGACTGAAGCGCCCACCGCCGGTGCTGGTGATCCGCGCATAGTGCCCAGTGGCGATGTGAGTGGCTCCCACCGCCTCGGCCCGACGGAGCAACTCGTCAAATTTGACTTTCTCGTTACAACGGATGCATGGGTTCGGCGTCCGCCCCGAGCCGTACTCCTGCAAGAAGTCCTCAACGACCGTTCGCTGGAAGTGATCACGCAGGTTGAGCACGTAGTGGGGAATCCCCAGCTGCGCGCAGACCCTTCGGGCATCTTCGGCAGCATCCGCGGAGCAGCACCCGCCTTCTGCTTGCTCCATCTCTTCAGAAGCCCAAAGGCGCATGGTGACGCCCACGGTCTCGACGCCGGCCGCCGCGCACAGGGCGGCAGCAACGGAGCTGTCGACGCCTCCGCTCATGGCCACGGCCACCACCGCCCCGGGGCCGAGGCGACACCAGCCCGGGCCAACCCTAGGTCCGACCAGGTCGGTGGAAGGAATTGTGGTCATTGGGAACCGTAGGTCATTGCCACAACCGATTCAGCTCCTGCTGCCTTACCCGACGCCGCGCCACAGAGCCCAACCCCATCGGTCGCAGTAGAGAGCCTTGCCGCGTAATTGACGTCAGTCCGCGCTTGCGGGGGACCATCCGCCGGCCACCGCCGGAACGATGCTGAGATCGTCGCCAGCTTGCAGCGCTGCATCGAGGCCGCCCGCGCCACGGATGTCCTCGTCGTTACGGTAGACGTTCACGAAATGGCGTAGACCGCCTCCGGCCTCGAAAAGTCGCGCCTCAAAGCCAGGGAAGCTGTGCTCCAGCCCATGCAAGGCCTCGCCGACGGTGGACCCTTCCGCCTCAACCTCGGAAGCTCCTCCGGTTAGCTGACGCAGAGGACTGGGGACCCTGACCCGAACGCTCAATCGACGACTTCCATCACCTTTCAAGTATAGGCAAACGCATCACTTCGGCCGCCGCCCGCTCCCCACTCAGCACGGCACCCTCCACTGTGGGGCTGACAAGGTAGTCACCAGCCAGCACCACACGCCCCTGTGGCCGGCTGGGCACAAGCTGGTCCAGCTGCCGAAAATGACCGGGCGCAAAGATGGTGACCGCCGAGTCCCACCGGAACCGAGCCCGCGTCATGGGCTGGCCGGGAGTTGAGCCCAGAAGCAGCCCGATCCTCAACTGTTCCATCGCAGAATCAACCTCCTCCGAGCCCATTTCCCTGACGGCTCGGCCGTAGAGGGCGAGCGAGAGGAACAGAGCGTCACCTGCGGGTCGTGCCACCGCCACTCCTTCGCTGCTGACTCCAAAGGACAGACGGAGGGGTTCGTTCCTGAAGGCTCGCCGGCCCGGCAGATTCCACCACTCCCGCACCACCGTGGAGTGGGCGACCCCTCGGAGAAACCGGTCAAGCGAAGGAGCGAACTCCGCCAAGTCCGCAGCCTCCCCCGGACCGGTCGCCACGACTACTGCAGCACAGAGTATTGAAGACCCATCCGCCAGCTTGGCGACGGCTCCACCTGGACCAAAAGCCAGACTTCTGGTGGCAAACCGCGACCCCAGGCGCAGGTCGAGCCCTCGGGCCAGCGCCTCCGGAAACAGTTGCAGTCCCCCTCTCATCCGGTAGGGCCGCGCCCGCAGGAACAGTCGCCCTCCCTGGAGCAGGAGCACCTGGCTCATCTCCGACAGTGAACAGAAGGCATTCCATTCGAAGGAGGGGACCACAGCGCTCGAGGTCAGCTGGGCACTGAGATGGCGGCTTGCGTAATCCCTGATCGATGCCCGGTCGAAAGGGGCAGCACGCTGTGGAGATCGGAAGTCCAGCCGTCGCCAGAGGCGGGCCACGTCCAGGCCAGCTCTGACAATCCCGGGCAGGTCGGTCGCTGCGATCCCGAGGGATCCTAGTCCGCCCGCTGGGACGAGGGCCGCACCCAGCCCCAACCTCTGGATCCACCACCTGGTCCTGGAGTAGAAACTCCAGACGTGGCTAGCGCCCGCATCCACAGGCGTAGTCCCAAGTGCGATGCTGTGAACCCGCCCTCCGACGGTGGCGGCCCGATCCACCACGAGCACTCTGTGCCCGTGGTCCGCAAGCGTCTTGGCCGCGATCAGTCCGGAGATTCCGGCCCCGATGACCAGGACGGGGCGACCTCTGGCTAGGTCTCCGGCCCGGTTCGAACCCTCAGCCAGCAGCAGGTGGCGCTTGGCCCGGACCGGTCACCTGATCTGATGGCGCAATGACCACTGCCGTGCCGTAGGCCAAGATCTCGCTGACCCCCTGAGCCAGCTCATTGGAGTCGTAGCGCATGGCGATCACGGCGTTGCCCCCCAGTGCGGCGGCGTGCTGGACCATGAGGTCGTACGCCTCCTGCCGGGCATGGTCGCTCATCTTCATGAAGAATGTCTGGCGGCCCCCCACGAACTGCTGAAGGCCGGCTCCGAGATTTCCGACCACCGACCGAGACCGAACCATCAGACCCCGAACGACCCCCAGCTGGCGCACCACCTTGTACCCGTCGAACTCGGTCCCAGTGGTAACCCAAAGTGGCGGGGGGTTTCGGCCGGTCTCTGGCTCCGGTTGGTAGCTCACGCAGCGAGTCTAACAGTCAGAAAGCGGCAGATGGAGCCGCCGGCAGATCGATCTCCAGTTCTTTCGCACAGGTCCAATCGAGGCCCCCGGAGAGCAATGCGTCGTACACGAACTGAGACCACGTTTCCATCTCCAGATAGAAGACCGACAGCTCCTCCAGGGGAGTGAGCCTTCCCTGGAGCTTTTCGCGCTCACGGACCCCGACCACCGCCGAGGAGGCATCCACCATGATCAGAACGCCAAGGTGCACCTGGCCGACTGCCCCTGCGTCGTCCTTGATCAGTCCCACCGGTCGACCGACCAGTGAGCGGTCGCAGATGACCTCCTCGCTCCACTCCCTTTGACATCCCGAGCGCCATGCGGTCGGCGGTTCGCCATCCTCAGCATTGATGTGGCCGCCGACCCCGATTGTCACCTGCCCTCGGAGCCTGCGCTCTGTCCCCCCTTGCAGGCGCCGCATCGCCAGCACCGCGCCGTCGGCCACCACCACCAAGTGTGGAATGATCTGCTGCCACCCGGGTTCGCTCTCAACCTCAGACCGGGGCAGAAAACTGCCCGAGGCAGCAATCTCGGCCAGCAGCCTCTCGACCCCCCCGCGCCTGATTCCATGCCATGAGCCACCCTCTAGAGCCCGGGAGCGTGAAATCACCAGAACCCGCTCCCGTCCCGCCACGCTAGGCATGGGGGCCGGTCTTACCGGAGATGGCATGGCCAGCAAGCATACCTGTCCGCCTACGGAGTCCGGTGCGGCCCTAATCTGAGGGTGATGAGTCAGCCAGAGCCTATCTGCATCGTCGGGGCTGGCCTCGCGGGCAGCCGAGCGGTCTCCGCTCTGCGGAAGGCCGGCTTCGATGGCAGGTTGATGCTGCTGGGAGAGGAGGACGAGGAACCCTACGACCGACCGCCGCTGTCGAAGGCATATCTGCTCGGGCGGACGGACAGATCCAAGCTCCGCCTTTTGCCGGAGACCTTTTTCAGTGACCAGGCCGTCGAGTGGCGTCGAGGAGTCAGCGCCGTCGAGATCCGCCCGGGCGAGCGGCGCCTGGTGCTCTCGGACGGGACCGTGGCCCCCTACCTAAAGCTCCTGTTGACCACCGGATCAGAGGCAGTCACTCTAAGGGTGCCCGGATCCGCGCTGGACGGGGTCGAGACCTTACGCAAATTGAGTGAGGCTGAGACCCTACGCGACCGGCTGCTGAGAGGCCCGAAGGTTCTGGTGATCGGGGGGGGATTCCTGGGTTGTGAGCTGGCCGCGGTGGCCCGGCAACGAGGCTGCCAGGTAGCCCTGCTCGAGGCCGGTCCGGCTGCGGTGACCGGAATGGGCAAAGAGGCCGGCGCCTCCGTCACCCAGCTGCACCGCGAGCGGGGAGTTGAGATCCGATTCTCAACTTCGGTCCTCCGCTTCCACGGAGATCGCAGGGTTGAAGCCGCCTCATTGAGCGACGGGACACGGGTCCAGTGCGATCTGGCCTTGGTCTGCGTGGGGGCCCTCCCTCGGGCCGAGCTGGGTGTAGCTGCCGGGCTGCGGGTTTCCGACGGCATTCTGGTCAACCGTCACGGCCAGACCTCGGACCCCGCCATCTTCGCGGCGGGCGACGTGGCCCGCTTCTGGTATCCGGGACTGAGGCGCCGAATCCGGCTCGAGCACTGGGACAACGCTCAACACCAGGGACTGCACGCTGCAGCCGCGATGCTCGGTAGTCGGGCTCCATTCCGACGCTTGCCCTACTTCTGGTCAGAACAGTACGACAGCACTCTGCAGATGGTGGGGATCCCGGCCCCAGGCCAGCCCCAGGTGATCCGCGGAGATCCTCTTACATTCAACTTCTCGATCCTGTACCTGCAGGGACCATTCATCACAGCGTGCCTTGCGGTCAATCGCTTCGCGGATTTGACGGCGGCGCGGCGCCTTATCGGGCAGAGGATGGTGGTGGACTCCCAGATCCTCGCCCGCCCGGACACCGACCTCAGACAACTGTCGCAGGGCATGGGCTGAGGCTGCACCTCGGGAGCTGATTTAGGACATTGTGTCCCAGGGAGGGAGTTACCGATCATCCTTCCAGGCCGATGCAATAGCAACAGATTGTCCGTAAGCTACGAGGAGAGTGAACGACTCGAGCAGGGTGGGAAGGCGGGTGGCCGTAACCGGAATGGGGATGGTTACTCCGCTGGGAATTGGCGTAGATGAGGTTTGGCAGGCCCTGATCTCCGGTCGCTCTGGGATTGGCCTGATCTCCCATTTCGACACCACCGGCTACCCGACCCGAATCGCCGGCGAGGTTCCCAACTTCGACCCCGAGTTGTTCATGGATCGCAAAACAGCCAGGCACGTCGCCAGGTACTGTCAATTCGCCCTGGCAGCAGCGCGAATGGCGGTCGACGACTCCGGGCTGGATCCCTCCAAGTTGGAGCCGGACCAGGTCGGAGTGGTTGTAAGCTCCGCGGCCGGTGGGATGGAGGAGATCGAGCGAGCTCACCAAACCCTCATCGAGAGGGGGGTCTCCCGGATAAGCCCGTTCATGGCGCCGATGATGATCACCGACATGGCCGCGGGCCTGATCGCAATTGAGCTCCATGCGGGCGGGCCGAACTACGCGGTGGTGAGCGCCTGCGCCAGCGGGTCTCATGCCCTGGCAGACGCCTCTGAGGTGATCAGGCGAGGAGATGCCGTAGCGATGATCGCCGGCGGCGCTGAGGCCGGGATCACCCCCCTGCTCATGGGAGCCTTCTGCCAGATGAGTGCGATGAGTCGTCGCAACGAAGATCCGCAGAGGGCCTGCCGACCCTTTGACATCGACCGCGACGGATTTGTGATGTCGGAGGGGGCAGTGGTCATGGTGCTCGAAGAGATGGGGCATGCCCAGGCTCGCGGCGCTCACATATGGGGCGAGATACTGGGTGCCGGCGCGAGCGCGGACATGTACCACTTCACCGCCCCCGACCCCGAGGGAAGGGGAGCCGCACGGGCGATGCACCAGGCGCTGAGGCGTGCGGGTCTCGACGCTGACCAGGTTGATTACATCAACGCCCACGGCACCTCCACCTCCCTTGGCGACATCGCTGAGACGCTCGCCATACGGGAGGTGATGGGGGATCACGCGGAGAAGGTGGCCGTGAGTTCAACCAAGTCCATGACGGGACACCTGCTCGGCGCCGCCGGGGCTCTGGAGGCAGCCGCCTCCCTTCTGGCGATGCAGAGGGGCTTGATCCCACCAACCATCAACCTTGAGAACCAGGATCCCAGGTGCGATCTGGATTACGTTGCCAATGTGGCCCGGCCCGCCACGATCCGAGCAGCCCTCTCGAACTCCTTTGGGTTCGGAGGCCACAACGCCAGTCTCGCGCTCGGGCCGGCACCAGTCTGAACCGACCGCTAGGAGTAACCAGCTTGCCGGATACAACCCCGACCGACGACAACTTCGATTTCGCCGAGCTCCAGAAGATCGCCGCTGAGATCCTGGGCGTGGAACCTGACCGAGTTCAAATGAACGTGAGCTTCGCCAGGGATCTGGCCGCCGACTCCCTCGACCTGGTGGAGCTCATCATGGCCATCGAGGACCGCTACCAGGTAGCCCTTCCTCCAGAGGAGCTGGAGCAGATGAAGATGGTCGGCGACCTTTGGACCTACCTTGAGGCACATCGAGGTCCCGTTTGACCCTTCATCCGAACGTCGTGACCGCAGCCCTCATCCCGCCAGTGGCTCTCCTCTTCCCGGGCCAGGGGGTCCAGCGTCCCGGGATGGGGGTCGAACTGACCCGGCTCTTTCCCGAGGCGGATCGGGCGATCTCCCGAGCTGAGGAGATTTTGCAGATGCCCCTGCGCAGACTCTGCTTTGAAGGTCCCGTGGACGAGCTTTTGAGAACGGAGAACATCCAGCCGTGTCTGGTCGCAGTCTCTTACGCTGCCTTCGAAGCGTTCAGCCAGCGGTACGACACCAGCCAGATCGCGGTGGTTGCCGGCCACAGCCTGGGAGAGATCAGCGCCTGTGCCGCCTCGGGGGCCATCTCCTGGGAGGACGCCCTATTGCTGGTGCGTGAGCGGGGACGTCTCATGGCCGAGGCTGCCTTCACCAACCCTGGTCGCATGCTGGCGATCGTGGGCCTTACGGAGGTGCAGGTGGAGGACATTCGGTGCCAGGCCAGCGCTGCCGGAGGCATCTGGCTGGCCAACCTCAACTCACCGAACCAGTTCATCCTGAGCGGCGAGGCATCAGCGATAGCGGCCGCTGAAAGGCTGGCCACAGCCGCCAATGCCCGCCGGGTGGTGGTGCTGGACATCCCGCTGGGAGCCCACTCCCCGCTCATGAGCCGCGCGGCCTCGAAGCTTGCCGAGACCGTCCGAGCTCTGCCGCTGCGCACCCCTCAGATCCCGCTCATCGCCAACGGGACGGGCTTTGTCCTGCACTCCGTGAACGCGGTACGCTCCGAACTGGTGGGTCACCTTCTGCGACCGGTGCTTTGGGCACGGACCATGGCTGCGATGCAGCGTATGCGGGTGGCGACTGTGGTTGAACTCGGCCCTGGCAGAGTCCTGGCCAGCCTGGCCGCCAAGCACATGACCGGCGTCGTCACCTGGAATGCCGACGAACTGCTGGTCGACGAGCAGGGTCGCTGAGGGTGGACCTGAACCTCTCCGGACGCCGGGCCCTCGTGACCGGCGGGGGCAAGGGTATCGGCGCTGCCATCGCGACCCAGCTCGCCGGAATGGGAGCGGAAGTGGTGATCAACTTCCGCTCCGACCAGGCCTCCGCTGACGCCACCGCAGCCTCATGGCCATCGGCTCGTACCTACAGGGCTGACGTGGGCGACCCTGACCAGGTGACTCAAATGTTCTCGGTAACCGGCCCCTTCGACATTGTCGTCAACAACGCCGGAATGCTGCGCGACCGGCTCCTTCTCCGGATGACCGCTGACGACTGGGACTCGGTGATCCGCACCGACCTTAGCGCCAGCTTCCACGTCACCAAGGCGGCAATTCCGCACATGATGAAGCAGCGCTGGGGACGCATCGTAAATGTGACCTCGATCGTTGGTTTGGGAGGCAACCCGGGCCAGGCGAATTACGCAGCCGCCAAGGCAGGATTGGTCGGCCTGACCAAGTCGGTCGCCAAGGAGCTGGGGTCGAGAGGGATCACCTGCAACGCCGTTGCCCCCGGATACGTTCTCACCGAGCTGACTGCAAAATCCATGACCCAGGAGATCCTGGAAGGACTGATCAAGATGACACCGCTCCGACGGGCGGGAACTGCCGATGAGATCGCAGCCGCGGTGGCCTTTTTGTGTAGCCCAGCCGCCTCCTTCATCACCGGCGAGGTCCTGGTGGTCGACGGCGGCCTATCCGCCTGACCGACTGTCTAGGCGGCTAGTGCGCTCACCGCTTCGAAAATCGCGACGGCGGGGTCCGGAGCCGCATCGGCCACCTCGAGAAGCAGACTCCCAACCACCACAGCGTCAGCTAGGCCCGCCAGCTCCTGGATCTGCTGCCGGCGCCGAACCCCGAATCCAAGGGCCAATGGGATAGGGGTGAGGGCGCGTGACCGGGTCAGGAGCGACGTTGCCTCATCCCCTCCTCCAGATTTGGACCCGGTGACGCCCGTTCGGGAAACGCAGTAAAGGAATCCGCTGCTGACCTGGGCCGCGCGCACGATCCTCTGGTCAGGGGTGGTCGGCGCTACCATCGTGTTCAGAGCCAGCCCGAATTCCGCCGCTGACGAACTCAACTCAGCCATCTCCTCAAGTGGCAGGTCTGGCAGCAAAAGGCCGTCCACACCTGACCTGGCAGCTCGCTCTGCGAACTCCATCAGCCCCATGCGTAGAACCGGGTTGAGGTACGTCATAACCACAAGTGGGATTTGAAGGCCCGCCGCGCGGGCTTCCGCCACCTGCTCCAGAGCCAATCGGACCGTCATACCTTGGGCGAGCGCCCTCTGGCCCGCCGCCTGAATCGTCGGCCCATCCGCAAGGGGGTCCGAGTACGGGATCCCGAGCTCGACCAGGGTGGCTCCGGCCGCCTCTGCGGCCAAGAGCAGGCCGACGGTGTCAGCGAGCTTGGGGAATCCGGCCATCAGGTAGGGCACCAGATGAGGAGCCGCTCCACCGCCCTGCAGCACTGACCTGACCCGATTGGGGAGTTCGCGGACCTCGGTCAAGGTGGTGGACCGGCGGCGAGAACGGTGTCCAGATCCTTATCTCCCCGTCCGCTGAGGCAGACCAGGATGGGCCCGGGCTCAGATGGCCCGTGCTCCACCGCCCACCGAATTGCGTGCGCCGACTCCAGAGCAGGGATTATCCCCTCCAGCTCCGAGAGGAGATGAAAGGTTTCCAACGCGCCGACGTCGTCCACGATGGCATATTCAGCTCTTCCAGATTCCCGCAGCATGGCGTGCTCGGGGCCGACTCCCGGGTAATCGAGCCCGGCGGAAATGCTATGCGTGGCAGCGACCTGGCCGTCCTCATCCTGAAGCAGGAAAGAGTTGGCCCCGTGCAGAACGCCGGGACTGCCGAGGCTAAGGCTGGCTCCATGTTCGCCCTGGGCACGGCCCCGGCCGCCGGCCTCCACACCCACCAGCCTGACCATGGGGTCGTCAAGGAACCCCGCGAACATCCCGATCGCATTGCTCCCGCCACCCACACAGGCCACGACGACGGCCGGCAGACTACCAGCCTGCTCCAGCATCTGCTGGCGAGCCTCGACCCCGATAACCGACTGGAGGGTCCGCACCAGCCACGGATATGGATGTGGTCCCACAGCCGAGCCAATCACGTAGTGGGTGTCACGAACGTTGGTGACCCAGTCTCGGATGGCTTCCGAGGTGGCGTCCTTGAGCGTTCGAGAGCCGCTCTCCACAGCCTCCACCCTGGCTCCCAGAAGCTCCATCTTGGCAACGTTCACCGCCTGGCGCCTCATGTCCTCGGAACCCATGAAGACCACGCATGGCAGCCCCAGCAGGGCGCAGGCGGTTGCTGTGGCCAGACCATGCTGACCGGCACCGGTCTCGGCGACGATCCTCCTCTTGCCCATCCGCCGCGCCAGCAGCAGCTGGCCCAGGGCGTTGTTCAACTTGTGGGCCCCGGTGTGGAGTAGGTCCTCGCGCTTGAGCCAGACCTCGGTGCCCGCATGCGCCGAAAGTCGAGCCGCCCTGTAGATTGGAGTCGGCCTACCTGCATAGTCGCGCTGCAGCTCCGCCAGCTCGCTCAAAAACTCGGAGTCCGCAAAGGCCACCCGAGCCTCGTCCGCCAACTCCACCAGAGCCGGCATCACCGTCTCTGGCACATAGGTCCCACCGAAGGCCCCATACCTGCCGCCAGGGGGCGGGGGGGTTATCAGCAAGCGGCCTGGGTAGTTCACGGGTACCCGCCATTGTCGGCCACCACGCTTGCCTCCCGGGCAGCGGCGACAAAGGCCGTCACCAGCTTCCGATCCTTGATACCCGGAGACCGCTCCAGCCGAGAGCTGGCATCAACCCCAAACGGCCTCACCCGCGCAATGGCCATGGCGACGTTCTCCGGGCCGAGGCCCCCCGCAAGCCAGACCGGCCGGTGCGCTGAAAGGGCCATCGCCATCTCCAGATCGGGGACCAGGCCGGTGCCACCGGCGCCGTCATCGCCTACCGAGTCGACGAATACCGGCTGATCGGCCCACCACTCCACCCTTAGGGATCTGACCCCTGCTCCCAGGCCCATGAACGGCCAGACCGGAACCCCCACCTCCTGCGCCAGGTCAGGTGAGCAGCTCCGGACATTCAACTGCAGTGCGCTCAACTCGAATCTGTCCACCAACTCCGCCAGCTGCGGCAAGGAACCGTCAACCAAGACCCCCACGCAGTCAGCCCGCTTCCGGACCATTCGGGAGATCGACAGCGCCCTGGGCTCCAGAACCCGCCGCGGACTGGATGGATGGAAGACCAGCCCAATCGCGTCGGCGCCCGCATCGAGGGCGACCTCCGCATCCTCAAGGCTGGTGATGCCGCAGACCTTCACCCTCACTGCAGCCCTCACCCGGTGCCGGAGAGCAGGTTGGTCAACTTCGCCCGCGGGCTCGGGGATCGCATCAGGGCCTCCCCTATCAGCACCGCCGAAATTCCGACTCTTTCCAGACGGTCCATGTCCTGACTGTCTCGGATCCCGGATTCGGAGATCAAAGTACAGCCGGATGGAGCCATGCCGGCCAGCCTCTCAGTTGTGGAGAGATCAGTTACAAGCAGGTCCAGGTCACGATTGTTGATGCCAATCAGCCTTGCGCCAAGATGGGCAGCTGCCTCCAGCTCTAGCTCATCGTGGACCTCAACCAGCGACTCCATTCCCAGCTCAGTGGCTGCTCCCATGCAGCGTGCGAGTAGCTCCGGACCAAGGGCCCTCACTATCAGGAGGATCGCGTCAGCCCCCGCAGCACGTGCCTCCAGGATTTGAATGGGGTCCACGACAAAGTCCTTGCGCAGAACCGGCAGCGGCGACGCTCCGGCCACCAGAGTCAGATCGGCGAGGCATCCCCCGAAGCTCTCCGGCTCAGTCAAGACAGAGATGGCTGACGCTCCTCCTTTCGTGAACTCCGAAGCCATGGTCACCACGTCGAGGTCGGGCCGCAATTCTCCCGCGGACGGAGACCGGCGTTTCATCTCCGCGATCACCTTCACTTTTGGGCCAGCCAACGCGGATGCGAATGGTCGAGGAGGATTCACCCTCGAAGCTGCCTCCGCAAGTTTGGGTTGGCCCTGAGCCACGAGCTGAGCGACACGGTCGCGGGAGCGCAGCAGAATCGGGTCCAGCTGGCCAGCGCTCACCAGCCGCTACCAGCCTGACCCGGACCGAGGCCGTTGGATGATTTCACAGGGAGAGGCACTCTACCGAGCTCAGGGAACAAGGTTGAAACTACGAAGATCTTCTGACGGGTGAACGTCGAGCGCCGTCACCCGATCGACCCGCGCAGCCGCAGGTCCCCGTCCGAGCGACCGCTGCAACCGGCCCACGGCCTCCGGGGGACCCTGAATCAGCGCCTCGACGGACCCGTCCGCGAGGTTCCGCACCCAGCCGACCACGCCCAGACTGCGAGCCTGGTCCAGCACAAAGGCACGAAATCCAACCATCTGAACTCGCCCCGAGACCTGGCAACGTCGGGCGACGACTGCACCGCCAGTGGTTGGAGATGGGGAGGGCATCACCACCAGACTAGCGAGGACTCGTGCGCTGGTCACTTTAGGGTGGTCGCGCCGGCCTCCTCCTGACGCGCGAGCATGAAGAGAAGGTCTGACAGCCGATTCAGATATCTCACCACTTCAGGATTGGACAGCTCGTCTGCTCGCGCTACGGCAACCGCTCGTCGCTCGGCGCGACGCACCAGGGTGCGCGCGATGTCAATCGCCGCCGCGGCTGGTGTCCCGCCCGGGAGAACGAATCCGGTGGGCATACCCACCTCCCTCTCCAGCCGGTGGACCTCAGCCTCCAGCTTGTCCACCGCGGCGGTTTCCAGGGTCGGGAAGTGACGCTGGAGCTTGGACCTGTCCTCACCGGCAGTGGCAAGCTCTGCTCCCACGGTGAAGCACTCGCGCTGGAGGTCCAGCAGGGTCTGGGCGACCTGGTCGTTGACGGCCAGCGAACGTGCCAACCCCATGACGGAGATCGCCTCATCCAGCGCCCCATAGGCCTCGGTGTGGGGATCGTCCTTCGGTACGCGCCCGCCATACAGCAGGTTGGTCTCCCCCCCGTCCCCTCCTCTAGTGACGATGCTGCTCAAGACTGAGACGGCACTTCAAGCGGCAATTCGACCAGCTTGGTGGCCGCCATCGCGGCGGTGGTGGCATCCCCAACGGCAGTCGTCACCTGGCGAGTGAGCTGCGCTCGGACATCTCCTGCTGCGTAGACGCCTGGGACAGAGGTCTGCATGTTCGAATCGGTCAGGTAGTAACCCTGGGAGTCATGGTCAGCATGCATCGAGAGCAACCCACTATTGGGAAGGAAGCCGATGAAGATGAAGACGCCGCCAACCGGGAGAGCGCTCACCTCATCCCCAGGAAGGTGCCGCAGGCGCAGCCCCTCCACCCTCTGTCCGTCTCCGGTGATCTCATCGACCACCGAATCCATCACGAAATCCAACTTGGGGTTGGTTCTGGCCCGCTCGACCAAGACCGGCTGCGCCCGGAAGTCCCTGCGGCGGTGAATGAGCGTGACCCTGGAGGCGTAACGGGTCAGGAAGCCAGCCTCCTCCAGCGCAGCGTCGCCGCCGCCGATGACAGCCAGATGCTCTCCCTTGAAGAAGGCTCCGTCGCACACCGCGCAGTAGGAGACCCCCCGGCCCGCATACTCCAGCTCGCCTGGCACGTCCAGCTTTCGCGGTTGACCTCCGGCGGTCAGAATCACCGCCTTGGCGAAGTACGGCTCCCCGTCCTCCACCGATATCCTCTTGGTCCCGTCTGGCTGGACCGAGATTGAGGTGACCCGAGCAGGAATCATCTCCGCGCCAAAGGTGAGCGCGTGCTCGGTCATCTTGCTGGCGAGGTCGGGACCGGTGATGGAGGCGAATCCCGGGTAGTCCTCAATGGTTTCAGTGTTGAGGAGCTCGCCTCCCGGAATCCCCGCCTCCAGCAAAACTGTCCTCTTGAGCGCCCGCCCCGCATAGAGAGCAGCCGTCAAACCGGCGGGACCGGCGCCCACGATGGCGATCTCATATTCTCTTGACTTCACAGTGGGTTCCCCGGCATTTTGGCCTCTATGAGTTCGATTCTACCCAGCCGCGGTCGGGGCCACTCAGCCGAGAGGCGAACGGAGCATCCGGTAACCAGGAGGACTCAGCGAGCTTTCTGGGGGGCCTCTTCTCCACGGACCGCCCTCGGGGGGCCTGCAGTCTTGTGGGTGGAGTAACGGTCCCAGACCTCATTGCCACCGGTTTTCCAACTCACGCTCGGTTGCTCCAACAAGACCGCATCCACCTTGTCACTGCGCTTCTCCACCATGGCGATCACAGAGTCCAGTAGGGTGTCGGCCAAGAGGTGAGGCTGCAGCCCTAGATCGAGGAGGTGCTGATGCTTGGCATTGTAGTAATGCTCCTCAAGTTCGATGCGGGGATTGGGCACGTGAGCAATGGTGGTGTCCAGCCCATGGGCCTTACGACCCTTGGCGATGAGCTCGGCCAGTTGCAAGACGCTGAATTGCTCAGTGAACTGATTGAAGACCCTGCACTCTCCCCGATCCGCGGGGTTCTCCAGCGCCAGGGTTATGCATGCCATGGTGTCGCGGATATCCAGGAAACCTCTGGTCTGCCCGCCCTTCCCGTAGACCGTGAGGGGCTGCCCCACCGCGGCCTGCACGCAGAAACGATTGAGCGCCGTACCCCAGATGGAGTCGAAGTCAAACCGAGTATTGAGATCGGGGTGGAGGACGGTATCGTCGGTCTCGAAGCCATACACCACTCCCTGATTCAGGTCCGTGGCCCGCACCCCCCAGGCCCTGGTCGCGAAATGGATGTTGTTGCTGTCGTGGACCTTGGATAGGTGGTAGAAGCTGCCCGGCACCTTGGGGAAGGGCAGCCGGTCTCGGCGCCCATTGTGCTCGATATCGATGTAGCCCTCCTCGATATCGATGTTGGGTGTCCCGTATTCGCCCATGGTGCCAAGCTTGATCAGGTGACAGTCCGGCACCTGATCTCGGATGGCAAAGAGCAGGTTGAGTGTCCCCACAAGATTGTTGACCTGAGTTAGCTCGGCATGCCGGCGATCGACCATGGAGAACGGGGCACTCCGCTGCTCCGCGAAATGGACCAGCGCATGCGGCCTGAACTCTTGAAACAGGGCGTTGACCGCCGGTGCGTTGCGCAGGTCCGCACGCCGCCAGACGATCTGATTTCCGGTGACCGCCTCCCACCGACGCACCCGCTGACCCATCGACCTCAGGGGTACCAGACTGTAAGTTCCGCCCTCTCGGTCCCAGCGGCGCCGGGCCAGGTTGTCCACCGCCACAACCCGATGGCCGAGCCTTGACAGATGCATCGCCATCGGCCATCCGATGTATCCGTCGGCTCCGAGGACCATGACCGTCAACCCGGAACGGCCGTTTGAGGCGCTCATGCTCTACTCCTACGGAAAACCCGCGTCATGGACGCGCGGCTACGGTTAGCGGTAATGGGGGAACCTTACAGGCATGGTGGCAGATGCGGACCAGGAGCGTCAAATGACCGTCCTGTTCAACCCCTGAGATTCCGCTATCGCTTTCAGCCCTGCAGCCACTGTTGGATGACCGAGTCAACCTCTGCGAGTGGTATGGCGAATGCTCCGGACCCATTCGCGGCGGCCAAAGTCAGGATTCCAACTACCTGTCCGTCGGCGGTCAGCACCGGACCCCCGCTGTTGCCAGGGAAAATTCGAGCGGGGATACGGATCAGGTCCGAATAGTTGCTCAGCTGACCCGGCTGGGCGTGCTCCACCGTGGCCCGCTCGCCAAGGCCATTGATCACCGAGTCGGTCACTGGGGGCTTCCCGGTGGCACCTTCTGAGGCCAGGACCACGATCGGCTCGCCCACGGCCGCTGGGAGCTGGTCAAGTGGGAATGGCTGCTCCCGCAAGCCGACCACTCGGACCTCGGCAAGGTCCAACGAGCTGTCGACGTTGATCACCTGGGCGGCGTACTCGGCGCCGGAGGCGGTCAGCGCATGGAAGCTCAGTCCGGCGCGCACCACATGGTCGTTGGTGATGAAGTCACCCTGGGTGTCGATCGGCCATCCGGTTCCCAGCTCCTCGGTCTGGCGCCCTATGGCGACTATGGTGACGATCTCGGGCAGGTCGTAGGCCGCCACCTGTGCCAGGCTCTGCGCTGCCGGCGTCGGCGTGCTGCTGGGAGTGACGCTGAACGAGTGTTGACGCTTGGTGGTATGCGCAACCTGCAAAGGATGGCTTATTGCGGCCGCTAAAAATCCGGTTCCGAGGGCCAACCCGACGATCACCACGCCCGCCAGCGCGCCGCGCCAGCCCCTGCCTCGGGCAGTTCGGTCGGCATCCTCCTGGGCAGGGGGTAAAGGCGGATCGAGGTCGCCCCCAAATAGATCCCCTGTCTCGCCAGCAGAGGGTGGCGCTGGAGGCAACCATGGCAATGGCACCCTGGTGTTTTCGAGGGAGCCTTCGTCGGAAGAGGGTGTGGTATCCGTCGGGTCATCTCCATGGAGCGGGCGACCTAACATTCGGGAACTTCCACTATCGCGGGATGCCGCCCGAAGTCAGCATAGCCAACTGAGACTCCTGGCGCTCTGGGCAGGGGGCTCAGGGCGGACGGGCACTCAATTGGTGCCGGGAGCGGGACTCGAACCCGCACGCAGTGACCTGCACAGCGCCCTGAACGCTGCGTGTCTACCATTTCACCATCCCGGCCCTGAGACAGAGAATGCTACCTCACCTGGTGCTTCTCACCAGCCGACTGGGTGCCGCTCAAGTGCTCCAGCCGGTGACGTCTGCGAAGCGCTGTATGGGGTCGCCTGCCGCCGGAATTCCGGGAACATGGACGGAGCTGAGGTGCACGTAAACCTCGACTGGGGTGTACAGGAAGACCGCCGGCATGTCCTGAGCTAGCCTCAAGGTGACCGCGCTGTAGGCAGTCTGCCTGGCAGCTACCGTCGAAGCCGTCGCCAGCAGATCCAGCTCGTGGTTCAACAGAGCATCGACCGGCGCCTGGCTGAAGTTGAGGGACTGACCGACCGGCGCGCCTGATCCCCAGAAAGAGGTCAAGTTGGGATCTGGGCCGTTGTCAAATCCCACCAGAGCCAGCTGGAAATCCTCCGCCCCCAGGGTGCTGGAGACGAAGTCGGCTGCGGCCCTGAGCGACACGGTGACGGCCAACCCTTCGGAGTCCAGCATCTTGGCAATCTCTGTCGCCGCTTGAGGAAGGGGCTCGAGGTTAGGAACGCTGATGGTGAGCGCGAGACGCTGCCCGTCCTTCTCGAAGACTCCGAGCGGAGGAGGGCGGCGGTAGCCCTGGGACTGCAGCGACTGCTGGGTGCTTGGCAGTGGGCCCAGTGATGCCCTGCCCAACCTCGCCCATCCGATCGACTCAGGAAGCGGACCGTATTCTGGGAGAGCGAGCCCGTCCAGGCCAGTGGAGATCAACTGCGTCCGGTTCACGGCCGCAGCGATGGCGCGCCTCACCACCACATTGTTAAGTGGTCCGGCCGCCTCGTTCATCAGCAACTCCACAAATGAGTAGGAGAGGATGCGCTGCTCGACCAATCCCGAAGGTAAGCCCACAAGATCCTGCGGAGTGGCCGCCAACCAACCGTCGACCCGGCCCTTGGCCAAGAGGCCCGCCACCGCGGCAGGACTGGGCTCCAAGTCAATGTCGAAGCCTGCGAGAAGCGGCGTCGGACGAAAAAAGGGATTGCGGGTCAGAGCCACCTGATCCGGTGTGTTCGCGGCTACCGTGAATGGACCTGCGCTGGGTGGAAACAGTGCCGTGGTCCGCTGGTCCCCAGCCAGGAACTGCTGCGGCCGGTCGTGGTAGGCGGCCGATGGCAGGAGCGGCACTTCGGCGGTCATGGGAAAGTTGGGAGCCGCCGCAGGGAGGACAAAGGTCCCAGACCAGAATGACGTCGCGTAGAGAGAAATTCCCCGCCAAGGGGCAGCCACGGCCGGTTGAGGAAAGTTGGGCGACTGGAGGACGGCCAGGGTGAAACCCACGTCCCTTGTGGTGATCGGTTGACCATCGGACCATCGACCGTCGCGGGGCAAGGTGAACGTGTATCGCGAGCCCCCGTTTGAGGATTTCCAGCTGGCCGCCAGCGCGGGCACAGCATTCCCCTGCGGACCTGCCCGCATGAGACCTGGCTGCACCAGTGCGCCGACGGCCTGAGAGATTGGGTTCGAAGGATCCAACAGTGAGCTGAGAGGAGACGGGCCTGTCGGAGCGACTAGCGCCTCCTGATAGACCTGGTTGGTGGCCATCGAGCGGGCTGATAGTCCGACGAAGCCCGCGCCCAACAGAAGCAGAACCAGGCTTCCCGCCACGGATGCAAAGCGCAGTGGGTGCCGACTTGGTCGGAGGAGGTCGACTACTGGCCTCCGACGAAGGCCTAGCCCACCCGGATTTGGACTATCGCCACCAGCGCGAACGCGACGGTGAGCCAGATCGAGGTGCGGAAAAGCACCCGCTCCAGTCCCCTGCGGGTGCGATAGCCGCCACCCATGTCCGTCCCCCCGCCGATGGTGCCGCCAAGGCCGCTGGACTTTGGGGTCTGCAGCAGAATGGTTATCACCAGCAGGATTGCCAGCACCACTTCCAGGGTTGTGATCGCTGTCTTCACGAAACCTCCGCCACAAGACCCGGCGGATTATAGCCATGGTCCTCCGTTTGAGAAATCTCGAGTTCAGTCTCCCGGAAGCGAGTAGGGTGCACCCCTTCCTCCAGCTGCCATGCGGTGGCTGCCAGCTGCCGACCGGCGTGGACTGAGATGACGACGTAACGGTATCCCGGCCACGCCCTGTCGGTGTCGAACTGGCTGGGACGGGCGGGATGATTGGGGTGGGTGTGATAGAAGCCGACCACCTCCTCCCCTCTCGCACGTGCCGTCCGCTCCGCTCTGATGATGTCCTTGGGGTCCAGTTCGTATCTGTCGCGTCGGCGATCGGTGACCAGGTTGCTCCCCTCGATGACCTCGGTGACCTCGACGTCATGGGCGCTGGGACGACCCACCAGGACCCCGCAACCCTCGTAGGGATAGGCACGTTCCGAGAATTCACGCATCTGATCGAAAAGCCTCGCGCTGAAGGTCAATCCCGTCCCAGCCACCTTGATCATGCTCCCTTACCATCTACCGTCGCTCATATAGAGTGCACCGCCCTCTGGGCAGACCACCACTGCGCTCCCCTCGCGCCCGCCACTCTCCGTGACGTTCAGCAACTCCCCAGAGCGCCCGGCTGGTTGAGTGGCTGACCAGTATGCCCTCCTGACGCGCCGACCACCGCGCCAGATCATAAGCCTCATCGGTGCAACCGAGCATCTGCCTGTCGGCGACCGAGGGGAGGTAGCCCCCAGGGACAATCGTGAACTCCATGGGGCTCCGACCCTCCGGCCCACTGACCGGGTCGTGGGCTTCCAGGCTCACGCAGGTACTGTTCGGGTTCTCCTCTTGAGCGGGCTGACCTTCAGCACGAATGTCCCGCTGGTTCCCATCCCGGCGAGTAAATGGGGCACACCGCCAGCGGTCTGGGCCCAGATCTGGACCCCGGTCCCTCAGTAGTGGGCAATCCAATTGGCGAGAGTGTTGGACTGGTCAGGCTAGACATGGGTCTAGGGAGGGTCGGCCCTCAGTTCACACCACCTGGGGGTTGCTCCATCCAGCCCCTCCTGCGGGTCGCACCAACTGTGCCCCATACGCTTCCATGACCCGCTGCGCTCACGGCTGACGTCGGCGGCAATCATCACCCTCAGACGGGATACCCAGCTTGGCCACCAATGGCATGCGCGACCTCGGTGATGCCGCTGCTGCCATCCAAGACGGTCTGGCCCGCTGACAGATGGCCCTCTGCTATGTCGGCCTGCGGCAGTTGGGAATGCGGGGTCAGCCGCGCGACCTGCTCAGGACCTCCCCACCCCTGAAGGAGGCCATCGGACCAAGCTCACGCTCGATGCGCAGAAGCCGGTTGTATTTGGCAACCCGCTCGCTGCGCGAAGGAGCTCCTGACTTCATCTGGCCCGCCCCCAGGCCAACCGCCAGATCGGCGATTGTGGTGTCCTCGGTCTCTCCGGACCGGTGACTGATAACCGTCCCGTAGCCGTTGCGCTGCGCCATCTCGACGACGTCGATCGTCTCGCTGAGCGTCCCGATCTGGTTGAGCTTGATCAGAATCGAGTTGGCCACTCCTTCGCGGATGCCTCGCCCGAGAAACTCCGGATTGGTCACGAAGTTGTCGTCTCCCACCAGCTGAACCATGCGGCCTAGCTTGGCGGTGAGCTCGGCCCAACCGGCCCAGTCATCCTCGGCCATGCCATCCTCCAGGGAGACGATGGGATACTGCCGGATCCAGTCCTCCCACAACGACACCATCTGTTCCGCGGTCAGCTTTCGCCCCTCACCGCGCAGGTTGTACAGCCCGTCTTCGAAGAGCTGGCTTGCGGCCGGATCAAGGGCTATGGCGACCTGGTCAGGGGCTGAAAATCCCGCCTTCTCGATCGCTTCGACCACCAGTTCCACCGCTTCCACGTTGCTCTGCAGCCCCGGAGCAAAGCCGCCTTCATCACCTTGGCCGGTGGTCAACCCGCGACCCGCCAGCACACCTCGCAGGGCATGGAAGATCTCCGAGCCCATCCGAAGCGCCTCGGCGAATGTCGGAGCCCCGACCGGCATGACCATGAACTCCTGGAAGTCGACAGATGTCTGGGCATGCGCCCCGCCATTGAGAATGTTGAACTGGGGAACTGGGAGCTGCCTCGCCCCAACGCCCCCGAGGTAGCGGTAGAGCGGGAGCTCCTGTGCCTGCGCCGCCGCGTGAGCCACGGCCAGGCTCACCCCGAGGATGGCGTTCGCTCCCAGCCTTCCCTTGTTGGAGGTCCCGTCCACCTCGCAAAGGCGACCATCCACCGTGCGCTGATCCAGGGCGTCCAGCCCCAAAACGGACGGGCCTAGAAGGTCGTTGACGTTCTCGACAGCGCGGAGGACGCCCTTGCCCCAATATCGAGCGGGGTCACCGTCGCGCAGCTCCACGGCCTCCCGGTGGCCGGTGGAGGCTCCGGATGGAACCGCCGCGCGCCCGACCTCGCCGCCTATCAACCCAACCTCCACTGCAAGGGTGGGGTTGCCCCGGGAGTCCAGGATCTCCTCCGCTTCCACCTGCTCGATGAAGGTCATGAGCCACCTCCAAATTTGCCAGTCGGGGTAGATCCCAACGAGCCGCTACTCTCAGGAGAGCTTGAATGCCGCTCCTCACTGGTTACCAAGGTTAAGCGCCGGGCAGCTCCTGGCCGTTGGGGTGATCGCCTTTCTGACGGTCTCCGCCTTCGTCGACGTGCTGACCAGCTTCGGTTCCCTCGGTAAGAACGCAGGTCCTCCGAAGGCTCAGTTGGGTGGGGTCCTGGGTGGCGTACAAATGACAGTCGGGCAGGAATCGCGCCTCACCTTCAGCTTGTACCTCGCCTCCGGAGCCGCGATGTCGCCAGCCTGCATCGGGGCAAACCTGACCCCGGAGTTCAAAGTGGTCAAGGTGACGTTTTTGGGTTCGCATGGCACCCCGTGGAAGGACGGCGAGTCCTGCGGGGGCATTCTCGAGACCAACTCCACCATCCCCGTGGTGATCTCAGTTGTTCCACTTCACCCTGGTAACTACGGTCTCGCGGTGGCGCCGAAGGTGCTAAAGCGGACGGTAGGGGACCGGGTCCGAGGCGACATTCTGGTGCGCTCCTGAATGGGTGGCGGTCGCCCGGAGCAGGGCTGCATGAACCCTCGGCGAACCAGCAACAATGTCGCCGGTTTCCAGGTGACGCTGAGCTCCATCCCAGTCGGAAACGACTCCTCCGGCCTCCGTCACGAGCAGGGCGCCTGCCGCGATGTCCCAGACCTTGAGTCCCAGCTCAAAGTACCCATCGAACACCCCGGAGGCCGTGAACGCCAAATCGAGGCTGGCGGCCCCGGTTCGGCGCGCGTCTTCGAACCGATCCAGGACCCCGTCCAGGGCGGCTAGCAAACGAGGGATCCGTTCCGGAGCCTTGAACGGGAAGCCGGTGGTGACCAATGAGGTCTCGGGGGATGGATCCCCAAGGGTCAGCCTCCTCCCCGATCCGTCAAAAGCCCCCATGCCCCGCCGAGCACTGTATGTCCAGCCCAGGAACGGGGCGTGGACGCAGCCCACCGCCGGCTGCCCGTCCACCAGGAGAGCGACCGAAACACCGACTAGGGGAAACCCCCGACTGAAATTGGTGGTTCCGTCTATCGGGTCAACCACCCAGCCGGTCGGCTGGCGCTCGCCTCCCCCCTCCTCCGCGAGTATCGGCAGCTCTGGAAACGCCGAGCTCAGGACACGCACGATGACCTCCTCGCTCTGACGGTCCACCGCAGTTACATAGTCACCTGGGCCCTTGGTCTCGGTGATGTGAGCGCCTAGTCCGGAGGCTCGCACCAGCGCCCCCCCAGCCTGGGCGGCATACCGCGCCGTGGCCAGAGCCAGCGCGAGGTCCAAATCCGGCAGCGCGCCCCTCAAAGGGTGTTCCCAAGATCGCCAGAACGGATCAGCGTCCTCCCCGTCCGCGACCGCGCGGAGGTTCCCTGGAGACCTTCTTCTTGTGCTTCTTTTGCTTTGGTTGGGGGGTGGGGCCTAGAAGGTCCCGGGGAGGGTCCGGGTTGCGCGGCGGTGGGGTCGGCAGTTCAGATTCGCTCATACCCCTATGGTGCCAGTTTTGAGTGCCCTGTGGGCGGACAGGGAGTGCCTCACCACAGCTTTTGGGCATTGATCCGGACCACCTTCGGCCTACCAGGGCGAACCACAGCGATCACCGGACCCACAACGAGCCGTCTGGAGATCGGCCCAAACTGTTCACTGTCCGTGCTCTGCTCACGATTGTCACCAGCCAACCACACCAGCCCTCGGGTTTCGCTGACCGCGGACACCCGCTTGACCATCTCGAACCCAGCCCGGCCGGGGTACTCCGCCACGACTACTTGCCCCACCCTGGGCATCCGGCCAGGTCGTGGCAAGAGCACAGCCCAAGCTCCGTTGGGCAGGAGGGGCTCCATGCTCGGCCCCTCAACCAGTACAAGTTGGGGCAGCCGACTGGGGAGCAGATGAGCGAGTTTGCCGCTTGTCACCAGGTGATGGTAGTTTGATCACACAGCCACGGCCAGCCTTTGGCCTGGTCCACGTCCTATATGGAGGGAGATCAGCATGTTCGGCACGATCAAGGCCCGCATAAGCCCCCGCCGGGTGGTGCACGGCCACTGCGACGTTCCCTGCGGGATCTACGATCCCCATGAGGCTCAGATTGCCGCCCAGACGGTGGAGACCATGGTGACGAAGATCCGGGCTCTGCCAGACTCGACCTCCGAGGCCAGCCGCAACTCCTTTGTACGCATGGTCGAGGTCAAGGAACTCCATGCGGAGAAGGTCAAGCGCGAGGTGCTCATCATCTGGGGTGACTACTTCAAGCCAGAACACCTCGAGAAGTTCCCGGAACTGCACGACCTCGCATGGAAGACGGTCAAGGCGGCATCAGCCTGTAAGCAGTCCATCGACCCTGAGAAGGCGGCCGAGCTGCGCACCAAGGTTGACGAATTCGCCCGAATCTTCTGGGAAACCAAGAAGTAGATCAGGATCGTGAAGACGGAAGTCCGGTTCCCGGGACCACCCCATGGGGACCGGGCTCCCGTCTGGGCTGCGACCACCAATTGGAGAATCGTTGGAAGAGATAAATTTTCACTTTGACCCGGTGTGTCCCTGGGCATGGCTCACCTCGCGGTGGGCGACCCGGCTGGTAGAACTCGGTGAAGTCGGGATCAACTGGCGGTTCTTCTCTCTCGGAATGGTCCACCTGGAACCCGGCCAGGACCCCACCGACGGACCTGTGGGTTACAGCGGGCCGGCGCTTCAGCTTTTGGCCTTGGCACGCCGACTGGGAGGCAATAGCCTGGTCGCCGCCCTGTACACCGAGCTTGGTCGGCTCATCCACGCCGCCGGGTCCCCGCCCTCACCCGAATCCTGGGAGACGGTGCTTGAAACAGCGATGAAGGCGTCTGGGATGGACCCCACACAACGGGCCTCGGCCATGGAAGACCCCTCGCTGTGGCGGGAGGTTGTGGCCGACCACCAGGCCGCGGTGGTCTCCTGTGAGGCTTTCGGTGTGCCGACGCTCGTTCTGGATGGGGGGAAGGGCCCGGGCCTGTTCGGGCCGGTGATAACCGAGGTCCCGACCGACGATGAGGCCCGCGGTCTGCTGAGCGACGTGATGCGCATGGCGAGGCGCCCATATCTCTTTGAGTTGAAGCGCGAACGGGACGGGCACCCGCCCCAGCTGCTGGGCACGGCTTAGGGGATACACCATACAACCACTGCGGGTTGTATGGTATGGGGTACCGTCTATCGCCATCAGGAGACCTCAGTGCCCGGCAACCTGCTGCCCTTCCCCAATCCGGTCAACGAGACCGCCAGCAGGGTGGTGGCCGGCGGGGTAGCCGTGATCGCAGCCTCGGCCATCCTGACTCAGCAGCCGTGGCTCAGCGCGGTCCTCGCCTACGGGTTTCTGGCGCGTGTGGCCAGTGGTCCCACCCTAAGCCCGCTGGGGCAGCTGGCCACCAAAATGGTGGCTCCCCGATTGTCTTCTCGCCCCAAGCTCGTGGCAGGTCCTCCAAAACGCTTCGCACAGGGAATTGGGGCGGTGATCACGGTCTCGGCTACCCTCCTCACACTTCTGTGGCATGCCGACCTGGCCACCTACATTCTGCTTGCCGTACTGCTGGTGGCTGCGACCCTGGAGTCGGCCTTCGCGTTTTGTGTCGGTTGCCGAATCTTCACCGTGCTGATGCGCATGGGGCTGATTCCACCCGAGGTTTGCGTGGCGTGCTCCAACCTTTCGGCGTACCGAGCTCCTGGGAAGTGATGTCGGGGCCAGGGGGCCTGGCGGCATAGCGGGATAGAGTGCGCAATGTCGGTCCCACGCTCCGCCCCCGACATCTGGCCACACCCGGTACGGGCTGTACGGACACCAGAGTCAGCCCCTGTCTGAACGCTCAACTCACCGGCGCGCACCATCCCTTCTCCGCTCTTGAGCCCAATTCGCTAGGCGCCAATCGGCGGGCGTTGGATACTGGTCTGGCATGCAGGCAAGGCAACCCCAGCAATGCTGGTCGTGGCCGTCCCGAACCCCCGCACGGCACCGGCCCTTTACCTGGCCCTAGTGCATCCTGAAGAAAGTCGGGGATCCCCGTTACCGTGTCTGGAGCTCAGGTCGGCCCGTCAGCGACGAGCGAGGCGGCGTTCTCCGCTTGTCCCCGGATCGTACTTCAAGCCGTAGTGCTCAAAAACCGGCCGTTCGTCGGTAGCCAGCAAACCGCCATCGGTCTCAATCGACGGCGCGCTCTGGACCAATCTCTTGGAGTAGGCCACCTTAAGGGATCCCGGACCTACCTTGGCACCCTGAAGCGGAACAAAGACCAGACGGTGCGACAGTAGACCCACTTTGATAGTCGCAAAGGAGGGCTCGTCGCTGGCCGTGTCGTAGTAGATCGACTCCAACTCACCGATCTTGTCGTTGCCCTCGTCGACGACATCAAGGCCAATCCACTCGCGGATGTCGTCTGCTTCGAACACTTCGCCCTCCTCCCACGAGGCTAACATCTTCGTGCTTCTCCGGCGACTATCCTCCGCAGCCCCCGAGGACCTT
>DAHVDN010000277.1 GCA_027313505.1 Candidatus Dormiibacterota bacterium | reverse complement strand
ACCCTACCAGGTGTTAGCGCTCGCGCTGTTTGACCAGGGAGCAGCAGAGTTGCGTGAGTCGGATGTTCCGGTGAGGGAGAGGTCCATAGCGGGCCAGAGGTGGAGAGTGTACTGGCCCTATGGGAATAGACAGGTACAGGGCTGGACTGAGTTCGGCGGAACCTGGGGTGGTGACGGGATCAAGCGACCCGTCCCCCTGTGCGGGAGCCACAGCAAGGCTCAGGCAGCGCTGACATTCGAGTACTTCGGCAGCCACGCCCTCAGATAGCCGCCGCCGCCCCGACTAGCTCACGCGTGATCCCCAACCCCGGCAGATCAAGGACCATCCAACTCCTGCGTGAGCTGTCGGTGGACGGCCCGATCACCTCGGTGTCTTGCCCTGGAAGCCGGACCTGCTGGAACTGGTGCCAGTGGCCGTGGAGTAGAAGTTTTAGCTTGGCGGCCTCGGCCACTGCTTGGACATTGCGGGCGCTTTGGAGGGTGGCGGAGTCGTACCACAT
>DAHVDN010000276.1 GCA_027313505.1 Candidatus Dormiibacterota bacterium | reverse complement strand
TCTGCTGCGGCCGTGACTACCGGGGCTGGGTGAGCGCGCCAGGGCAGATCGCGGTCCTGGGCCCGCCCCGCAGCGGCAAGACCAGCGGCGTCATCATCCCCAACGCCGTCTGCGGTGTCGCGGTCGTGGTCACCTCCACCCGTCGCGACATCCTCGACGCCACCTGGGCCCGGAGCGCCCAGATGGGTACCGTCTGGGTCTTCGACCCCCTCGGCGTCGTGGATCACCTACCTCCCGGCGTCCGGCTGCTGGTCTGGTCCCCGATGTCCGGCTGCTGCGCCTCGGAAACCGCCCCCCGGCGGGAGGACGCGCTCGCCGTCGGCACCGGCCGAGGCCTGGAGGACGCCGGCCGCTGGCGCACCAGGGCCACCCAGCTCTGTGCCGCCCTCCTCCACGCCGCCGCCCTGGAAGAGCGCTCCTGTTGCCGGGCCAGCACCACCCCGTGGGCGACGACGATGAGGGCCAGGCCCCCACTCGTCACGAGGGGCCAGCGGCGCAGG
>DAHVDN010000275.1 GCA_027313505.1 Candidatus Dormiibacterota bacterium | reverse complement strand
GTACATCTGGCGGAGGCCACGGTCCGCCGGGCCTACCGGAGGCTCTTCCAGTGCGGTCAGATGGGCACCCTACTGGGACCGGCCCACGCCGCGCTCCACTGGCTCGTCGCCCCAGAGGCGATCGTGGAGATCAGCCGCAGCTGACCTTGGGCGCCTGGCGGCTCCAGCAGGGGCCTCCCTCAGCCCGGGCCCGCGACCAGGCGCCCCCGGCCTGAACTGGAAGCAAAGGTCCGCGGAGCGAGGCCCCGGCGGACATCGAGACCGCCCACCCTTCCGCTGCGGACAGGGGGGCGACGGGCCGCCTCAGGCGGCGAGGGTGCGGCGGGCCAGGCTCACCACCTGGCCCGCCGCGGTCGCCCCCAGGATCACCCCCAGCACCAGGTCGAAGATGAGGGTCGGCATCCCTGCCAGGACCAGCAGCGACGAGCCCGCCAGGGCGACGCCTCCGGCAAAGGTGTTGACCTTGCCAAACCGGGTGGCCACCATGTCAGGTCGGTGCG
>DAHVDN010000274.1:262-501 GCA_027313505.1 Candidatus Dormiibacterota bacterium | reverse complement strand
GAATAAGTCGCAAAACGCTTGCGACTTTCGCGAAGCAGACGCCCGGAGAGCAATCTCCGGGCGTTTTGCTTACTTGGGTTGCTTAGCGCCGTCCCAGGTGAGAGCCGCGAAGTGCAGCTTCCACATCAGATGCTTTGCGGAAGAGACGATGTGGCGTGTCGGCAACGGATTGAAAACCGAAGTGTTTGTAGAAAGCTCCTGCCTCATCGCTTATAGCGTCCACGACAATTAGTCTCCCA
>DAHVDN010000274.1:0-252 GCA_027313505.1 Candidatus Dormiibacterota bacterium | reverse complement strand
ACGGCGTGTACTCCGTCCACGGCTCGCGCCAATGCATCGGTAAGAAGGTCGCCACCGAGCTTTTGGCGATGGAGCGAAACGCTGAGTGCCAGCCGCGCCAACAGAACTGCCGGGATTGCGTCGGGTGCCCCGTGCCCCAGATGGGACGGAACTTCATCCCGCCTTACCTGGTGGGGACAGAGACTGAAATAGGCCACGACTTCCATGTTCCCCTGAAGCCAGACGAAAGTTCTGGCTGTGCCCATTGCGTCG
>DAHVDN010000273.1 GCA_027313505.1 Candidatus Dormiibacterota bacterium | reverse complement strand
CGGGCGACACGGGCGCGTCGATCCAGCTCGCGCAGGCCTTCGGGCTCTCCTCGGCCACCCAGTGGATGTCGGGGATGGCGGCTCCGCCTGCCTACGCGCAGTCGAACACCGCCTTCTTGAACGCCTACCAGAAGGTCTGGCACACGAGGACGCCGCTGCCCGCCTCGCCGGCGATGTACGACGGCGTGATCATCGCCGCGCTGGCGATGGACGCCGCCCACTCCACCAGCGGCCCGGCAGTCAACGCCGAGATCCCCAAGATCACCGCACCCGGCGGCACCGTGGTCTACAGCTACGCCCAGGGAAAGGCCGACCTCGCCGCCGGGAAGCACATCACCTACATCGGCGCCAGCGGCCCCTTCTACTTCGACAAGTACCACAACGTGTTCGGCCCCTTCATCGTCGTCCGGGCCACACCCACCGGGAAATACGACACCATCCTCCAGTTCACCGCCGCACAACTCAAAGCCGCCACCAGCGGATGACAACACGGCCGAGAATG
>DAHVDN010000272.1:250-502 GCA_027313505.1 Candidatus Dormiibacterota bacterium | reverse complement strand
CCGAGCTGGTCCAGTGCCCCCAGCATCGGCGCCTTGTAGTGGTCGGCCCAGTTAGCGTACCGACTGCCGCGCGGCGGTGGCACCGAGGTCAGGGGCTTGCCTATGTGTGTGGACCACGACGAATCGACCCCAGCAGGGACTCTGCGAAAGCGGTCGTAGTCGTCCCATGACAAGATGTGGACGCACTCGAGGCCCCGGCGCCTGACCTCGTCGGCCACGAGGTGCGAGGTCATGACCTCGCGCGAGTTGCCG
>DAHVDN010000272.1:0-240 GCA_027313505.1 Candidatus Dormiibacterota bacterium | reverse complement strand
TCGGGCCCGACGGGCTGAGGCCCGATGCGACGACGATGGGTCTGCCCAGAGCGCGACGCTCTGCTGTGGCGACTACCTCATCCGCTAAACGGGAGACCCAGTCAGCCTCAGTGTGGCGATGCGCCAAGAGCGGTACCTCCTTGGTGAGATCGATGTGAGGGGACCCCGTTTGTCAGTCCAGATGACCTGTACCCCGTTCCTTGGCCCACACCTATGAGAGTCCTGGCCGGGTTGTCGGAC
>DAHVDN010000271.1 GCA_027313505.1 Candidatus Dormiibacterota bacterium | reverse complement strand
CTTGATGCCTTCCTCGTCGGGATATGGTTGAGGGACCCGAGCGAGGTCTTGCTCAAGTCGCGCAATTTGATTGCGCACGCCCCCGCGCCAGTTGGCTGAACGGGTCCACTTGGCTCCGGGGTCTTGCGCCCCGACCGAGGAGGCCACTGGCACATGGCCAGCCTCCGCTTCGGTCGGGGCAGCCTGTACCGTCACCGCGGTGTTGACGGATCCTTGCTCGCGCCGCCCCAATGGCATGGACGGCAGTATGAGATCCTGGGGGCCAAGAGGCAATCTCTCGGGCTGTCCACAGAGAAGGGTCGGCCCGGAGCACCGAGTCGGGACGGGCAAGCTCCGCCGCCTTGGATCGCTCGGTAGGGCAGCTTAGGTCCCGATCTCGGCGTTCGAGCCGGCTGAGATCAAAAAGTGTAAAAATCAAGAAAGTGGTGTGTCAATGCACCAAGGTGGCGCTTTGGGCTCCGCCCTGGCGAGCGGCCACCTTGCCGGGTTGCCCAGACCGACG
>DAHVDN010000270.1 GCA_027313505.1 Candidatus Dormiibacterota bacterium | reverse complement strand
AGACGCGTCTTCGGACCCGGGTTCGATTCCCGGCGCCTCCACCAGGGTTGTTGCAAAGAGAGTTGCAAGGTTGGTGCTGAGGTTGAGTTCAGGCGCCCCAAATCGTACTGATGGGCAGCGCAAGAACCCGATCCGACAACCGAAAGACGTCTGGACCGGTATGCATTACGGCACCCGCGACCAACCGGTCCTCCAAGAGACTTCGCAACCAAAGCAAATGCCTGGCATCGTGAGCCGATGGCGCCGAGGACGCCTTGAATTCAAAGGCCAGAACCTTCTTGTCCTCAGTTTCAAGGAGAAGGTCGATCTCCTGTCTACCGCCCTTTGTCCTCAAGTGGTACGGCTTCAGCCTTGTTGCGGTCAAACTCCACAGGGGGCGCAGTTGGGCCGTAATGAAGGTATCGAGCGTTCTTCCAAGGAGGTCCGAGTCGCCAAGAATACCTTGGAGACCCACGTGTGCCGAATTTGCAGCAAGCGCAGGGTCGACGATATAGCGCTTTGG
>DAHVDN010000026.1:1334-44378 GCA_027313505.1 Candidatus Dormiibacterota bacterium | reverse complement strand
CGAACACCTCCCCGTACCCGACCTCGAACGAAACGTCCTCGAAGGCGACGCGCTCCCCGAAGCGCTTGGTCAAGTGCTCGACGACTAGCGCGGGTTCACCCTTGGAGCCATCGGGGGTCGTGGTGACCCTGATCGGTTCAGAGCCACCATCCACGTGAGCTTCCGGATGCGGGATCACGGTCAATCCCGGCCGGCAAGGATTTCGTTACAGAGCCCCATCATCGGCTTCACGGCGGAGATGGAGTGCCAGACTTGGGACGACAAAGGAAGCGAGGAAGATCGGAAGCGGGCTCTTTCCGGTGCACCGGAAGGAGACTGCCCGGTTCTCGGCGGCCTCAAAGGTTAGAGTGCGGCTGGAGTTCCGGCCGCTGCGAATTTGCAGGGTGTGACGTCCAGCTTCGATTGGAATCTCGGTCGTTTCGTTCATTTCGACCGATCCGGCCCGCTGGCCGTCGACCACTATGTCGTACGTGCCGCGCCGGACCTCGGCTCCGATTGCTTTATGCGTCATCTTGAGGGTCGCGGCCACCTTTGATCTCCTCCTGCGTCTGGGCGGTGCTTCCGTAGCTGCTCGACTACACCAACTGCCCCAAAATCACTCCGCGATGGTGGAGCGCGCTCTTCGGTTAGGACATCCAGCCAGAGGGTACTCCTTGTTCGGCCGTTCGAGGGTCCTAAGACTCCGGGCACCGAGCTCGTTCCCCTCTCCGCCCGCAGTGAGCCAACCACTCACACTGGGTCTGGCGGTAGCTGTCGAGGCAACCGCATTGTGTTCGTTCCGCAGCTCCCGTTCGTCGGGTTGCGGACCGAGATCGACTTCTTTCGGCCCGATCCGAGTTCCGCGTCTCCCTCCCATCGTGGAGAAGGGGCAGAAGCTGGAAACCAGGAACGGTTCAGATGGCGTCCCTAAGCCTTAGCGCAAGTTGGGTTCGGTCGGTGATCACACCGGCTATGAGGGGCTCCGCCAGCATGCTGACCAGCTCCACTTTGCGGTTGACCGTCCACACCAAGACCGAAAGGCCGGCGTCACGTGCTCTGCCCAACAGCTCCTGACCGACCTGGCTTCGGTGCATCACAAGGTGAGTGGCCCCTGCCGCCAGCGTCCGATCGACCACCCCACTGGACCGTGATCTGGCGCCGACGATGTAGCCCCTCCTGCATCCGGGGTCTAGGTTGGCCACCGCCTGAAGGACCTCCGAGCTGAAGGAGGTTATGACCAGGCAAGCTGCCTTGAACTGAGCGACTTGACTCAGCACCTGAAGTTCATATCCCGCCTCCTTGATCTCAACGTCCATAGCCACCCGACCCCCCACCGCCTCGACGACCTCGCTCAGGGTGGCCGGTGAGTAGCCGATGGCCGATCTGACTTCAGAAAAGGTTGCAGCCGAGATTGGAGTGCGACCACATTTCTCGCCGTGAAACACGATGAGCTCTCCGTCCACAGTCCTCCTCACATCGAACTCGATCATGTCGGCACCCGCGCGGATCGCCTCCTCGAAGGCTTCGATGGAGTTGTCCCGGGCCTTGCCCCGCCCACCTCGGTGGGCTATAACCATGGTCACCCCACACCCTCCAGCACTAGCCCACGAGAGGTGTCGGGGCGCCCCGAACCAGTGGGGGCTAACCACGACGACTGTCTCTTGCCGCAGGATTGCTGCCGTCGACGCAGCGACTGGGGCGATGGATCCCCAGCCGGTTCAATAAGGAGAGAGACCATGGACCTCATCCATCTCGCGATCCCCCCATGGGATCTCGTCCTTCGCTCCGCCTCAATCTACCTGGTCCTGATGATCGCCTTGCGCGTCTTCGGGAAGCGGGAGCTGGGACAAATGACCATCTTTGATTTGGTGCTGGTGCTGCTGGTTGCCAACGCGGTCCAGCCCGCCATGACCGGACCGGACAGCTCTCTGCTGGGTGGCCTCTTGATTATCGGCACCCTTTTCCTTCTCAACTGGGCAGTCAACTGGGGACGTCTGCACAACGGCCTTATAGGCAGGGCCTTGGAGTCCCCTCCACGGGTCCTCGCCAGCGCCGGCGCCTGGGTCCCGGGTGCCCTCGAGAAGGAGGGCATCGATCTTGGTGAGGCTGAAATGGCATTACGGGAGCATGGCGTCTCCGGGGTTGGCGACTGCGAGCTGGTGGAGATGGAAAGCGACGGATCCATCAGTGTCGTCCCCAAGCAGTCGAAGGGGCGAATCAGGCCCCGCCGCCGGCTCCGCATCCTAAGACGGCCCTGAGCGCACCTCAGTCAGGAAGCACGCCGGTCAAAGAGGCGAGCCGAAGAATGTCGCGGACGTCCTGCCGCCTTGGGGTGAGACTCAGCAGCTGTCGGTAAACGACCACGGCATCCTCGTCTGCCCCACGCACCCGCAGCAGCCGGGCAAGGAACTCCATCCAGATTGGCGCCAGCCTTGGGTCGCGCTGCTCCAGCGCCATCCCCGCGAGCTGCCAGCAGGCGGCTTCGCATGGGGGCGCCGCCAGCACCGCAGTCGTGAAACAGAGGGTCGCCAGCTCGTCGTCCTTGCCGTGTCGACTGGCCTCACCGGCTAGGCAGGCCAGCGCGGCTGACGCCTCCCCGGGGAAGGCTTCCGCCGCGCGCAGAGCCAGTGCAGCCGCGTCCGGTAACCGGCCCCCTTCCAAGAGGTCTCCGATGCGGCTCCCGGCCACCTGCAGGTCCGAGGGGGCCGACTGCTCTGCCGCGGCCCTGACCGCCTGCTTGGCAGTACCCCGGTCTGAGACCGCCCGACGCTGCTCGTGAACCTGAATGGAAATCTCCTCGACCAAGGCTGGTAGCTCCACCAGCCGCTTGGCCAGGCGGCGCTCCCTCTCCTGCGCGGCACGTGGGGACAGGCGCACGGTCCAACCACGGCGATTGCCCAGGCCCAGGAGGCCTGAAGCTCCCGCCGAAGGGGCTGAGGCCACTCTGGCCGGGGTCGACTCGACCGCGAGCGCCGGCTCGGGCCGCTCATCCTCCGGCACTTTGGTCTGTGCCTCAAGCGAGGCGCTGACGACTTCCTCGACCGCCCTTGCCGCTGGGTCAAATCCCCAGAGAACGGCCTCCTCCTCTGCCGATCCGGCAGGAGCTTTCATGTTGGGCACCGTTTCCTTGTCCTCGACGACTTTCGCTTGGGGAGTCACCTGGTCCTTCTCCACAACAGCGTTAGCTGGGGAGGGCCCCTTGTCCTGCTGGGGCGGTGAAGGCTGAGGAACGGGCGGTCCAGCAGCTTGCGTGGCTTTCTCTACCGGCGCTGTAGTGGACGGCGGAGCCGCTCTGGGGCTTTGCTCTATCGAGGGCGGCGCGTCCGCCCGTCCGGCCTCCACTCGGCCGGCGGCGGTTGCCCTAATGGCGGGAACACCCTTCGGAGAAGTCTCATGCGGTTTGGGGACGGTTGGCGCGGGAGGAGCCGCCCGCCCCGAGACCGACACCCCTGGAAGCGGTTGGCCAGGTGGTTGGGGCCGCTTCTGGATTTGCTGGGCGGGCGGAGGCGGCGCGGTCGGGGCGGTTGAAACGGGTCGCGGCGACTCGGGTGGGGCAGGGGGTTTCGGGGGCGGTACGGCGGCTACCTCCATCAACATCCCCATGGCCCGAAGCTCCTCCTCCGTTGCCAACAGGAGCAGGAGCTCATACATCGCCCTCCCCATACGGCGCAGGAGGGTGGCTGCAGCCTCGGGATGGCCCGCGTCATCGACCCTCTTGGTAATCGCGCGCGCCACCTCGTTGAGGCGCTCCTCGGTGATCTCCGTTCCGTTTAACGCGGCGACCTGCTGCTGGATGATCCCGGGCAGCTCAGGGACCTGGGGCGCCATATCCCGCGCCAGATGAACCCAGGACTGGGCCATGTCCGCGATCCCCTGGGCCACCGAACTCCCGGAACCCGCAACCCTTCCTTCGACTGACATTTGGTGGGCAGTGTGACAGCCGGGGACCGCATCCGCGTAGCGCGCGGTCAACGAAATGGTGACGGAGTGCCAGAAGCCGTCATCCGACGCCCAGCTACCATGGGGTCTCGTGGCAACCTCATACCCCGGCGCACTTCCCCCAGCCAGCACTTATCTCGCCAAAGTCGAGGAGTGGCTGTGGAAGAAACCGGAGTTCCGGATGGTGCCGGATTTGCGAATTCCGTTCTCCCCCGATCCCCTCTCGGCGCCGATCTCAACACCCCCAGCGGGTGGCCCGCGAGTCGGCTTCGCCGGCTTTCCATCCGACTACAGCCTGGCGCTGCTCCTGTCCCTGCTCCGAAGCGGGGTCTCGCTGACCGGGATCGCCACCAGCCTGGGGGCGAACCCGGCGATCGCTGGGGAGAATGCTCTGAGCCAGATCGCCGATCACCTCGGGGTGCCCCTCCTTCGGCTGGCCCGGGTGAACGACTACGACTCCTTGGTGGCGCTGGAACGGCTGAAGTCGGAGATGTTCGTGGTCGCGAGCTTCGACCAGATCCTGGGGCAGAGGGCCCTCTCCATCCCCCCCAAGGGCTGGGTGAACATCCACCCGTCGCTGCTGCCCCGCTACCGTGGCCCTGAACCGATCTATTGGGCAATAGTTCAAGGGGAGCTGGAGTCAGGCGTCAGCTTTCAGCGGGTTGCCCGGGGGATAGATGCCGGGCCCCTGCTCGCGCAGGTCAAGGTAGAGGTGAAGGATGATGACACCACCGGCACCTTGACTCGTAGGGTCACGGAGGTTGGCACCAGGGAAACCCCTGATGTGATGCGCCGCGCCCTGGATGGCGCTCCCGGCCAGCCGATGGACCTCGAGGCCGGCTCCTACTACACATCTGTAGGCCACCGACGGATCGACCGGGTGGATTCCGTGGTCCTGGCCGAGAGGCTGGTGCGTGCCGGAAACCCCAATATGCTGGCAGCCACCTCCTGCGGCGGTCGGCTCTGTTACGTCGTGCGGGTCCGCCGGGTGGAAGCCGTTGACATGACCCTCGGGCCGAGGCTCACCTACCCAGATGGCGACCTCATCCTGGAGGAGACGGTCGACCGATGCGGATGCCACCACGGAGAACCGATCGGTAGTTGCCCTCACGACGAGTAGTCGTCCAGCGAGCGGCGCTACGATCCGCACCATGCTTGAGTCATCTCCCGGGGCCCGCGGTGGGCAGCAGCGGTTCGAAGTAACCAGGTTCGACTCCGGCAACTCCGGGATTTCTTCGGAGAAGGTCGCTCGCGAGGACGCTCTGCAGCTCATGATCAACGGCAGACCGCTCGCGATCTTGCTCAGGACCCCGGGTGATGACCTGGAGCTGGCTCTGGGTTTGATGCACTCGGAAGGGGTGGTGAAGGATCTGTCGGAAATCGACTTCGTGCGGCTGGCCCCCAGCGGGCAGGCTCAGATCCCCGCAACCAGATGGCAGATCCACCTGCAACCCGAGACCGAGAACCTGGTGGACATACACCTGCTAACCCCCTTGCCAGAAGGGACGGTCGGCTGGCAGCGAGCCCTGCCCTCAAGCAGCGCCTGTGGGCTCTGCGGAACGACGACCCTCGAGGCTATCCACCGGTTCCACCAGCCGGTGAAGGGAACCCTGGTTTGGAATGTTGACCGCCTTTTCAGCCTTCCGGACCTGCTGGCGGCCTCTCAGCCGGTGTTCAACGCTACCGGCGGCCTGCATGCCGCCGGACTCCTGGCATTTGAGGCGCGCGAGATGATGGTGGCAGAGGACGTGGGCAGGCACAATGCCGTCGACAAGCTGATCGGGAGAGCGCTATTGGAGCAGCGCCTGCCGCTTTCCAATTCCTGCCTGGTCGTCAGCGGTCGGGCGGGCTTCGAGATTGTCCAGAAGGCCGCCGCCGCTCAGATCGCGGTGGTGGCATCGATTTCGGCGCCCTCGTCGATGGCGGTCCTGACGGCAGAGACCTTGGGGGTGACCTTGGTCGGCTTCCTGAGAGGCCGCAGCTGCAACGTCTACACCCACCCTGAACGGCTGAGCTCCGCTGCGGCCTCGACGCTCCACTCGGCCGGCGGCGGATGATGGCCCCCCCCAGGATCAGTCTGCTCATCCTGGCCGGAGGGGCCAGTCGGCGTATGGGGCGCGACAAGGCATCACTTCCGTTCCCGGGGCCGGCCGACCCTCCGTTGGTGCAGCGAGCTCACGACCAACTGCGCCCCCTGACTGGCCATTGCATCGTCGCGGGCCGTACCGGGTTCGACCTTGACTGCGATGTGGTACAGGACGTGGTGGGGGTTACCGGGCCCCTGGGAGGTCTGCTCGCAGGATTGGTCGCCTCGCCCTTCGAGACTGTGCTGGTCGCGGCGGCGGACACCCCTTTCCCGTCGCGCGAACTGGCTTCCAACCTGATCTCGATCGCGGAGTCGCGGCCGCAAGCCCAAGCGACCTTCTGCTTGCTGGAAGGGCGGGTCGAGCCCTTCTTCGCGGTGTATCGCAAGTCGGCGGTGCCAGAGCTGATTCGAGCCGCCGGCGAGGGTCGGGGGAGCCGGGGTGTCGGCCTCCGCCGAGCGACGGCCAAGCTGCAACAGATGCGGGTGCGGGAGATCATCTGGCGTGGGTGGGACCCCGAGGCCGCATCATTTCGAAGCTGCAACACCCCCCAAGAGCTGGCCGAGGCGGCAAGGTTGGCAGCATCCCCAAAGGAGGTCCAGAGTGAACGCGTGGTTTGACCGTTATCTGAAGTCACTGGGAGCGGGCGATACCGTTCTTCGGCCGGAGGAAGCCAAACTGGTCCTGGAGCTGGCGGGCGAGGCGGCCCACACATCCGGAGCCAGACAGTACGCCCCCCTGGCCGCGTACCTCGCGGGCAGGGCGGCCGCGGGGATGGCCAAAGAAGGAAGGCTGAGGGTCCTCGAGGAAGCCAGACGGGCTGCGGCGGCCGCTGGAGCTTCCAGCGGAGAGTTGGACCTCGGCTAACCGCCCAGCCTTATCACGTCAACCACGGAACCGCGGGCCAGGCGGACCCCTCTGGCGGGGAGGATGACCAGGGCATCCGCGCGGGCCAGGGAGAGAGTCGCGCCACTGCTCTGATTTCCGGTCAGCTTCACCCCGGGAATCTTGCCGGGACGCGGCTTCAGAACGGCACGGTGGTAGGTCTCCAGCCCCTCAGGCTTGTCCACCTCCTCTAACAGCTCAGCCGGGAGGGTCGGCGGCTCCGGGTGCGATGAGCCCTGCATCGCCAGCAGCGCCGGAGCCCCGAAAAGAATGAAGGTCACACAGGCGGAGACCGGATTGCCAGGCAGCCCTAGGAACACGGCAGAGTTCAGCTCTCCGAACGCGATCGGCCGTCCGGGACGCATCGCCACCCGCCAGAACTGCAGCCGCCCCAACTTTTCGACTGTGGCACGGACATGGTCGTGGTCACCGACGCTCATCCCCCCAACCCCGATCACCAGGTCTGACTGGGCGGCCGCGGACATCAGCACATCCCGCACCTGGTCTGGGTCGTCGGATGCGGTCCCGCGGAAGACCAGCTCCCCACCGGCGGCGAAGACCAGCGCTTCGAGCGCTGGGCCGGCGGTGTCGTAGATCTCGCCTGGGGCAAGTCGCGACCCCGGAGGGCGAATCTCATCGCCGGTTGTGAGCAGCGCCACCCGCGGGCGTCGTCCAACGCGAAGCCAGCCCGACCCGGAAGCTGCCAGCGGGGCCAGGTCCGTGGGCCGGATGCGATGGCCCGCGGGAAGCACCTGCTGTCCCGGAGAAAGGTCCTCCCCCGCCAGACGAACCGCGTTGCCAACCCGGGGACGTTCGTGAATCAGGACCTCAGTGGCGCCCCGGTCGGTCCACTCGTATGGCACGACCGCGTCCGCCCCGTCGGGCAGGGGGGCACCGGTCATCACCTTCGAACACATCCCAACCTCGATTCGAACTGCCCCGGGTGCCATCCCCGCCCGCATCTCCCCGGTCACCGGCAGCCGCCAGGGCACCCGCGGGATATCGGCCGACCTGACCGCGTAACCGTCCATCCCACTGTTCGCGAACGGGGGCAGGAGGACCTGCGCCTCCACCGGAGCTGCCAGGATACGCCCCGCGGCCGAGCCGTTCAGGGCGACCTCCTCCGCGGGAAGCCTGGGGACTGCGGCCAGCATCTCCTGACGGGCGACGGCGACAGTGAGCGGCCCCCGGACTTCGCCTGGGTCGGTTTCGTGATCAGGAGTCACCATCAAATTCCCAACCTGGCTGCGCCGCAGTGGACGGTCAGAGGTTGCCGCGAGCCTCCTGCTCCCTCTCGATCGCTTGGAAGAGGGCCTGGAAGTTTCCCTTGCCAAAGCCGCGACACCCCTTGCGTTGGATGACCTCGAAGAAAAGGGTCGGGCGATCCTCCACGGGACGGGTGAAGATCTGCAGAAGATATCCGTGCTCATCCCGATCCACCAGGATGTTGAGCTGCCTCAACCGCTCCAAGTCCTCGTCGATGTCGCCGACCCGATCGCCCAGAGTGTCGTAGTAGGCGCTGGGAGCGGCCAGAAATTCCGCCCCCTGCTGACGCAGCCAGCCGACCGTCTCGACGATGTCGGCGGTGTGCAGCGCAATGTGCTGGACCCCGGGGCCGTGATAGTAGTCGAGGTACTCGTCAATCTGGGATCGCTTCAGTCCCTTTGCCGGCTCGTTGATGGGAAATGTGATGCTTCCGCCCCGGCCCCCCCGTACCACCTTGCTGCGCAGCGCGGAGTACTGAGTTGCGATATCGCTCTCGTCGAACTCCTGGAAGACGTCGAAGCCGAAGACGCGGTTGTACCAGTCGACCCACTCGTCCATCCTGTGCAGCTCCACGTTGCAGACGCAGTGGTCGACCAGCTGGAGGCCGGCTCCGGTGCCACTCTTGAACTCCTGGCGGTATCCGGGCAGGAATGCCCCCTCGTATTCGTTGCGCTCCACAAAGGTGTGCACCGTGTCCCCGAAGGTCTTAACGGTGGCCAGGGTGACCGCCCCCTTCTCATCGGCAACCGCGTGCGGTTCGGCCACGGAGCGCGCACCCCGGCCGACGGCGTCCTGGTACGCGGCGCCGGCATCCTCCACCTGGAAGGCCAGCGCTCGGACACCGTCTCCGTGGAGCCGCACATGTTCGGCAATCTCGCCGTCTGGAGCAAGGGGAGCGGTCATCACCAGATGGACATCTCCTTGGCGGAGGACGTATGAGGCCCGGTCCCTAACCCCTGTCTCCGGCCCGGAATACGCCACCACATCGAACCCGAAGGCGGAGCGGTAGAAATGGGCCGCCTGGCGGGCGTTGCCCACGTAGAACTCAATGTGGTCCACCCCGTCCAGTAGGGTCTCGCGATACTCGGGGACCTTTGGAGTCGACTGAACCTCAGCGTTCACAATCGCGGCCTCATCTTCCCTATTCCCCGCCCGGAGTCCGGACGGAAGGCGTATGCCTCAGTGGCCTAGGTTAGCGCTCCCGGGACTGGTGCGCCCATTCCATCAGCCTCGCAGGCTCGAACCGGCTGCTGCCGATCGGGGATAAGGCAAGGAAATAGAACCAGGCTCAGGCAACACCCTGGCCTCGTGGCCCTCCCCTGCCAGCTTGCGTTCTGCCGGTACGGAGGCGCGATGATCCCCACTGAGTCTGGCAGTCCTGGTCACGCAAATTGGCCTCCAACTGGTGTTCTGGGAAGGCTTCCTTAAGCTGGCCTCTACTGTCCGCGATGGAAGGAAATAGCGGCCGGAACAGGCTGCACATGAACTTCTGGGCGGACAACTCTGCCGCCCTTGCAAAATGTCTTCAACTTGGTTCCCGCTCCCCGATGGTGACACCGTGGAGGACCAGGGAGCTGACGGCGGCTGCGGCTTCGCTGGGGCTGTAACGGCCCGAGACGAGGTGGGGTCGAATGGCACCCAGAAGGCCCAGAATCAGCGCCGCGTGCACCTCGGGATCCAAATCCACTCGGAACACGCCCTCCCGCTGGCCGGCACGTAGGCAGCCGGCGACCAAGTCCATTAGCGGGCCCATACGTTCCCCCACCGCCCTGCCGGTGGTCGGCGCCATGGCCAAGTTCCCCAGCTGCTCCAGCCCCAGGCGGTGGTCCGTGCTTCCGAAGTAGTCGGCGAGCCGGGAAATGACCAGGTTCAGGCGGGCTTCTGGGCTGGGCTCGCCTCCCGCCAGCTGCGCCACCTCGGAGACGAAGCTGTCGACCTGGAGCTCCACCCAGGCGACCAGAACGTGGTCAAGATCGGAGAAGTTGTGGTACAGCGTGGCTCGCGAGACCCCAGCACGCTCAGCCAAAAGGGACATGCTGACATGAGCCAGCCCCCGCTCCCCGATCAGCTGCATCGCTGCCTCAACGATCCGGCCTCGGTTACGGGCTCGATGACGTTCGACAGTGGCGTGCCACTCTCCGGACTGCGCCCGGGGGCTGTCGCTGGGTGGTTGAACTGAATTTGACATTGTGGCGGACTATATACAGTGTGTATAGTTCGGGGAGCAGCACAAGGAAATTGGGTCTGAAGTCAGCCTAATGGAAGTGGTGGGTTGAAGTTACTCGCAGCTCTGGTGACAGGACGGCGCTCGCGATGGGTGCTGATCGTGATCTGGCTGGGGGGTGCCGCCGCGCTGGTGCCATTCTCGTCGAAGTTGACCGCGGTGGAGCAGAACAGTCAGGCGAGCTTCGTCCCGTCGGGGGCCCCCTCCACCCTGGCCGCCGACATCCAGTCCCAGTTCCCTGCCCTCAACCGCCTGTCGGCGATCGTCATCCTCTACCGGAGGTCGGGAGTCACCACCGGGGACCTGGCGTACGCGAAAGCTGCCCAGGCGCGGGTCACGGCCCTGGGCATCGCGGGCGCGACGGGGGTCAGCGCCCCGGCGCTGTCGCCCAACCACGACGGGATCCTGATCGAGGTCTCGCTCGGCGCCAACACATCCGCCACCGAGGTGGCCTCCGACGTGACCCAGCTCAGAGCCTCCCTGGCCGGGCACCCGGCTGGGCTGGAGGTCGGGGTCGGCGGTCCGGCCGCGGTGCTCGCGGACACCGCCGGCGCCTTTTCGGGGATTGATGGGATCTTGCTCTTAGCCACAGTGCTGGTGGTCACTGTGCTTCTGCTCCTCACCTACCGCAGCCTGTTCCTATGGCTATTCCCGCTCATCACGGTAGGGTTCGCCACCCTTCTGGGCCAGGCTGGGGTCTACCTCCTGGCGCGGGGAGGATTCGTTGTCAACGGGATGTCCATCGGAATCCTGACCGTCCTTATGTTCGGTGCGGGCACCGACTACTCCTTACTGCTGGTGGCCAGATACCGCGAGGAGTTGAGGTCTGAGCCCCAGCCCGCCCGAGCGATGGCGACGGCGCTAGAACGGGTGGCGCCCACCCTGGCCGTCTCGGCCACTACCGTGATCCTGAGCCTCCTGGTGCTCCTGGTGTCCAACGAGCGGGACATCAGGGCGCTCGGGCCGGTAGGGGCAATCGGAATCGCCGCCGTGCTGCTCGGGAGCCTCACCCTTCTACCGCCTCTCCTGCTGACGTTCGGCAGGGCGGCATTCTGGCCGCTGGTGCCTCGAGTCGGCCAAGCACCCAGGGCACACCTCCTCAGCTGGCGCCGCACCGCGGCCTGGGTTGGGCTGCACCCGGGACCAGTGGCGGGGGCTGGGATCGGGGCGCTGGCCCTACTCTGCCTGGGGCTTCTCGCCTACCCTCCGAGCCTGCCCCAATCGAAGAGCTTCAGCGGCAAGGTGGCTTCGACGACCGCGCAGACTCTCCTCTCCCGCTCCTTCCCGGCAGGGAGCACCGGACCGGTCGTGGTGGCGACCAAGAACCCGGCACTGCTTCCGGCGGCGGAGAGACTGGCCTCAGGCGTCGCAGGGATCGCCAGCGTTGGCCCGGCGTATGTTCACCACGACGCCGCGGTGTTCCTGGCCACCCTGGCCAATGCGCCAGATGGCACCCGAGCCGAGGCCGTGGTAAGAGCGCTGCGCTCCGCCGAGAGCCAGCACTTCGGGAACGCCGTCCTGATCGGAGGCCCGACGGCAGTTCAGATCGACCTGAACCAGGCCGCCGCCCATGACCGGCTGTTGGTTATCCCCATCGTGCTCCTCGTGGTTCTGGTGATGCTGGGGCTGCTGCTGCGCTCGGTTGTGGCACCGATCCTGCTCACCGCCTCGGTGGTGCTCTCGTTCCTGGCGGCGCTGGGGCTGTCGAGCCTCGCCGTCCGTCTCATCTTCGGCTTCGCCGGGATGGACTCATCGGTGGCCCTGCTGGGCTTCGTGTTCCTGGTGGCCCTGGGGGTCGACTACACCGTCTTTCTGGCCTCGAGGATCCGCCAGGAGGCCGCCGGAGACCCCAGGCGGGGGGCGCAGGTGGCCCTGGGCGCGACCGGCGGAGTTATCACGTCGGCCGGGTTGGTGCTCGCCGCCACCTTCACGGTCCTCGGCGTGCTCCCGTTGGTGGCCCTCACAGAACTCGGGTTCCTGGTGGCGGTCGGCGTCCTTTTGGACACCTTCATCGTCCGAAGCCTTGTCGTCCCCGCGGTTGCCTTGTTGCTCGGCGACCGGTTCTGGTGGCCCTGGGCGCCAAGTACCTTGGCGCCATCTGCGGAAAGTCAAACGACCTGACGGCGCTGACCTGGCGGCGGGACATCCTCGTAACTTCCAAAAGGGGCAGCTGGGTCCGCCTGGTACATGAGCCCCTTGAGCCCGCCACGGGATAGGGCCTTTCGGTGCTCACGTCAAGCTGGGAGGCCACGGCGCGCCGCCCGCGGGGGCGATGGATGAGCTTGTCATGGGCCACTCCCTGCCCGGGGATGGGGTCCTGTGCTTCCCAGTCCGTCGTCCGATTCCGGACTCGCAATCCCGCGCCCTAAGCCGCCAGAAGAGTGGACGCTGGGGAAGGCTGCGAGCCGACCATAACGGCCGGTTCGGCGACGATCCTCCCATTCAGACCTTCTCCAACCGATGATCAGAATGGCGCGGCCCCGGATGGCCGGCTCAGGGAACCTGATTAACCTTGAAGCAATGATCAGTCTGGACGGCGTTGGGGATGACCGCGCGGAGCGGGTCCGGTGGCGCAGCTGCTGGCCAACCGCTGATGAGACCACGCTCTCCTTCTGCTGCCCCCTGGAGACGGGGGGCCCCTGGCTGGCTGGCCGCGCGCTGGACACCCTCCGAGCCGGCGGCTGGGTGGAGGCTGACCACTCCCGTGAGCGCTACGTGACAGGTAGCAGGCGCGGAGCGCCGCTCATCCTAGGAGAGCCTTTGCTCTGGCACGACCAACCGGTGGTGCTGGAGGCCTGCCAGACTGACCGAAGTCCCACCGGAGAGGTGACGCTCAGGCTCCCACCGTGGACCGAGCTTGCCGAAACCGTAAATGAGGATGAGCTTTGGGAGCTCGCCGACTCCATGGCAGAGGAGTTCGGCGCCCTTTGTGGGGTGGTATCTGACGGGCGCGCGATTGGCTTTCCCAATCTACAAACTCCCAGGCGAGCAGCGCAACGGCTGCAATCCAACCACTTGGGCGTAATTGTTCCCAACGAGTGGTTCCAGTTCCTGCGACCGGGCTCGAACAGATATCAGCTGCTTTCCCGAACTGAACTCCTGGTGGTCCTCGAGTAGGTCGCACAGCGGTGTTCGCGGCGTGCTGGCGTCCCGCCGTTCTCCGCTCCACAACCCGGTAGCCCTTTGGCGACAACACGACTGATCACGGCGCCTGGCTCAGCGCGCGTTCCATGCGCTGGCGGCTGGCCTCACTGGTATGGGGACTTCTCGGGTTGGGTCGGTTCCTGAGGGGAACTGATGGCGAATCGGGGGCTGACGGACAGATGTCTCGACCGCCAGAGGTTCGTGCCTGGACCGGAGTCTCTCCGCTCGGCGATCGACACCTGTTGACTTACATCGTCGATACCTTCGTCATAGGCGCAGCCGTAAGCATCGCCCTTCGCAACCTCTCACCATCAGCTCGGGTACTATTCGAGGTCGAATCCGCTGGAGCTGGGTGACGGGAGCCGATCCCAAAGCCGTCGCGGCGCACAGCAGATTGCCTCGGGCCTTGAGAATTGGATGCAGCGCGGGGTCACTCCGGGCACCGAAGTCGCCAGAGCCCGACGGCCTCTCTGGGAAAGCTGCGCCCGCCGCGCTGGCCGTTCATGAGGCCGCCCCTAGTCCCGCCCGTTCACCGTAAGGCTTGCCATCCACCGTCGAGCTGCCAAGCCACCGCCTGGCCCGCCAGGCGATGACCGCGGCTGCCATGAGGACCAACGGAGTGAGCGGCACCGGTAGGGCGATACCCGGTGCGGAATCCACTAAGAGCGCAATATTTATCGTAGCTACCCAGGGAATCAGTGGACCGAGCCCGCGTCCCGATTGCTGCAATGCCGCTGCGCACCAGACTAGGGGGCCGACCAGCAGCGTGAGGCTGTGCCCCAAGGAGTGGGGCGCCACCACCAGGGACAGGCACACCACGGAACTCAGGCTGAGCATCCAGTCGGCGCTACCAATCGGTGGCTTGCGGGCCCATGCCAACGCCATGCCAACGATGGCCAGAGCCAAGGCCGCCCAACCCAGGGCAACCGTGAGCCGTCCGGGGCCGAGAAGGTGCCAGAACACCGAGAGCGCGGTGCTATCCGCCAAAGGCGTGTATCGCTGGGAGATGTTGTACGCCTCGAGGTGGATGGCGGCGACCAGCCCGCGCGGCCCAATCAGTACCAGGGAGAAAATCGCCAGGGCAGCCACCCACACGGCGAAGGCCCGCACTGCCGGGACCCGGCGTGCGAATACGGCCGGTCCTACAAGGACCAGAAAGAGTTCGGGTTTGGCTACGAAGATGAGCGAACTAATACCTGTCTTGGCCCAGACGTGCCAAGTTGGCTGTGGACCCAGCGCGCTCCCAAAAAGCGCCAGGGCCAGCGGCCAAAGGAGATCGTACTGGCCCTCTCCCAGAGCCAGGTAGAACGGATAGGATGCCAGCGCCATCAACGTCACTAAGCCCGGGTCGCGGCGGATCGGGATCTGCCGGGCTAGCCAGGCCGTGCCCACCGCGCCAAGAGCAAAGGCGAACGCATCCCAAGTCAGGAAGGCAATGCGCAATGGGAGTACCGTCCACGGTGTGACCAACCAGACTGCGGGAGGTGGATTCAAGAACAGCTCTGCGAAAACCTCTCCATGAACGCTGGACAGGACTTCGAAAGCGCGGGTCTGAAAGGCGACGGAATAGAGATCCGCATACCCTCCCGCCTGGCCGTGTGCCAGGGCCCGCGCAACCGCGTAGAAGGCGGCGAAGTCGGGCGGCCACTGCTGCCCAATCTGAAGTGCCACGACCAAGAGATAGCTGGCCACGATCCCCGCCAGCGCTGGCTGGATCAGATGTTCCCGCCGACGCAACATCGCACGAGTCTACAGACGTCCTCGGCCGCCTCCGACAGTCTTGGTCCAGCAAAGGGATGAGGGTTGAAGGGGTACTAGGTGATGGTTGCCGTTAGGGTCCCGTCCACTGTCGAGCCAAACTGGGCGAGGTAACGAACGGGGCGCCATACCGCCCCAGCGTTAAGTGCTGCCGCTTCCAGATTCGTCCAAGTGTCCATCGCCACAAGGGTCCGGGCCACCCATTGTGGACGTCGCGGGGTATGTCGGTCCTCCAGACCGGTGGTCGCGGTGCCCCAGAGCCGCCAGTTGGCACCACCACTTCAACCCAGAGAGTCGTTTTCGGCGGGGTGGTCGCTGCGCCGCCGCGCGGTCCGGGAAGCCTCGTCGGTACGACCTTCCGGGCTCCGCCAGCAGCTACCCTCCCGGAGCCTCTCCAGCCCGCGTCAAACCACAAAATATCCGGCCACCGTGAGTGCCACCTGGATCAGCATCACAACTCCGAAAGCGGACACCAGCGCCACCATGAGACGCCAGCGACGGCGCCCAGCGACTCCAATGCCCAGGAACGCCGGTACCGCGATATAGAGCAGTCGCCAACCGGCAACCGCTCCGATCACAGAGCCGTCAAACCAGTAATAGGCAAGCAGAACCAGTACTCCGACCGCTGTCAGGTACCAAGGTGTCAGCCGTCGTTGGGCCAAGACCAGAGCCAGGATCGTGAACATCGCCACGATCGAGCCCACCGACTGAAGGTAGATCTCCAGCCCGTTGAAGGGTGGATGCCCTGGGGTACCCACCCAGGGGTGCCCGTAGTAAGCGCGCAAGGGATACAGGGTTAGAGCGTGTTCAAGCTCTCGAAACAGACTCGCGCTGCCCCAATGGGCTTGGGCTTTCAACAGCGCGAAGGGGTTCCCAAGGGTGATCCCCTGATAGACCACAACCGCTAGCGCACCGGAAAAATCGACCAACAACAGGAGTGCGAACCGGAGGCCTGCACGGAAGTGCCCGGACCGCGAGGCGGGCTCCCGGCGACCTGTCCGCAGCCCTGACATGACCACATAAGCTGGAACTACAAGTGCCACCACCACACCAAGTGGGCCGAAGAGACTGCCGATGCCACCCCAGATCGCGGCCCGCCCTGGCCGCTTTCCCAAGAGAGCCAGAATCATAAAGATGGTGCAAAGGTTCAGCGCCGTCACGGGATAGGCGGCGACCATGAAACTGGCGCCCGGGTAGAGAGCGAAGCCAAAAGTGCAAAGAGCCAGTTCCCTTCCCGTGAGGAATCGGTTGGCCAAGCTGTGGAAGGTAAAAATTGAGAGCACACCAAGGCCGAAGGCGGGCAGGATCATCCAGATGGGCGACCACCCGACGACATGGCCAAGCAGCAACTCGATGACGGCGTAACCCGGAAAGAAGGCCGCGTTGTAGTCGTAGGTGACCGTGGCCGCTCTTGATCCAACGATGTACCCGTGCTCGGCGATACTCAGGTACGCGTTCGAGTCCCAGCGAAAGAGGTCGTTTGCAAGACTGGCCTGTCGGCCCAACTCCCCTGCGGTGATATGCAGCCCCAGCGCGATACCCAGGGCCGCGACCACGCAATAGGTCAGAGTTGCCGCAAGCGGAATACGGTAGCGCTGGGTGCTGAGCACTGGTCCGAACCAGCTGCCGCGCGCCGTTGGATCTGGAGGCAAACGACCGTCACTACTCACAAGGTGGACTTTCTCACAGGTCGGCTAGGGCGACCCTTCCTCCTCAACAGTGGTCACCGGGCCCAGGCCGCTGTCGGGGAACTGGCCCGGACCCATACTCATACGGGGAACGCCAACTCCCTACCAGGTGCCTGGCGGGACACAGTCGTGGTGGCCAATGTGGTGGAAGTCTCCTGAGGGCTTGGTGGGACCCGCACTCTCCGGGTCAGCTTCATTGGAGGAGGGGTTAGATGGAGTCAGCCCGAATCGCCTCCAGCAGGGTGCTCACCGCATCCAGGGAATGGCCGCTGACCATCTTGTCCACATGAGGCAATGCCGCTGCCATTCCCGCGGTCGATGGCATAAATCCGGACCGAGCACTTCTCGGGTTTACCCACACGACCCGATGCGCAAGGCGCGATAGGCGCGCCATCTCCTGTCCCAGCAGCTGTGGATCTCCACCCTCCCAGCCATCCGACACGATCACCAGGATGGCGCCTCGGGCCATTCCTCGCCGGCCGTACCGCTCGTTGAACTCCTCCAGCGACTTCCCGATCTTGGTTCCGCCGGCCCAGTCCTCAGCGGCGACCCCGGCCCGTCGCAGCGCCTGCTCGGGGTCGGTCGAAGCCAGGGCGCCCGTCAACCTCGTGAGCCTGGTGGCGAAGACGAAGGTCTCCGCGCCGGCGACCCTTACGGCCCCGTGGAAGAGGTGCAGGTAGACCCTGGTGTACGGCTCCATGGACCCCGACACGTCGGCCAGCATCACCAGCCTGCGGGCACGCCGGCGATTGCTGCGGCGCACCAGCTCCAGCGGATCGCCGCCCGTCCGATGCGCCCTGCGAAGGGTGGCCCGCAGGTCGGGGTCGGAGCCGTGGCGCCGACGACGAAGGCGTCTGCTGCGACGCAGCGGGAGGATCAGGGGTAGCGCCGCGATCAAGGTGGTCAATTGCGCCAGCTCGGCCTCCGTGCAATTGGAGAAATCCTTGTGCGCGAGCCGCTCTCCGGCCCCCAGCAACCCAATCGGCATCTCCTGGCCATCGTCGGGCGCCTCGACCGTACCGAGACCAGACGGCGGACGCTCCAGCCCTGGCGGTGCCGTGCCGGAACCCAAACTCCGTCTAGACAACGAGTGCTCGAGGGCCGCGGCGGTGTCACCACGGCCCTCTGCCGGGTCGACCAGCCCCCGAAACACCTCCGCGAAGGTCTGGTCGAACAGCTGGAGCTGGCGCCGCTCCGAAACCAGCGTCACCCTCCCCAGCTGAGCCAGTTCGGACAGCCTGAGTGGTCGAGCCAGCAGAACAGCTCTGGTGAACCGCCCTTCCTGCTCCGGTGTCACCGGAACCCCGGCTTGTCTCAGTCGCGCTCCAAAGCCCACGGCGACGTCCGCCAGCGTCACCTTCGCCAGGAGGCTGGAGACGCCGGAGGCAGAGGTGGGTGTCAGCCTTCCGCCACCCATGCCAACCCTCGGTCGCAGGCCAGCTCAAGGTCCTCACGGTACTTGAGGACCGAACCAAGGGTGCGCGCGGCAACCCCCTGGTCGAGTCGGTCAAGTCCCAGCAGCTCGATTGCTGTGAGCCAGTTGATGGCCTCGGCAATCCCGGGAGGCTTCTGCACCTTGAGGGTGCGAAGCCGTCCCACAGCTGCTGCCACCTGGGCTGCCAGGGTCGCGGAGGCGGCAGGCACCCTTCGACGGATTATGCCGACCGTGCGCTCCAGCTCGGGGTACTCGATCCAGTGGTAAAGGCAGCGACGTTTGAGGGCGTCGTGGAGGTCCCTGGTCCGGTTGGACGTGAGGACCACAACCGGGGGTACCTGAGCGCGGACCGTACCGAGCTCGGGAATCGTGACCGAAGCCTCGCCCAGCAGCTCCAGCAGAAAGGCCTCGAACTCGTCGTCGGCGCGATCCACCTCGTCTATCAGGAGGACTGCGGGACGAGGGCCCGGATGCTCCAACGCCTGCAGAAGAGGACGGGAGATCAGGAATTGTCGTTGGAAGAGGTCAGTCTCGACCAGGTCACGGTGTTGGGTCTCGGCCACCCGTATCGCCAGCAGCTGTCGCGGGTAGTTCCACTCGTAGAGTGCCGCCGCTGAATCGATGCCCTCATGGCATTGGAGGCGAAACATCGGTGTGGCCAGAACCTTGGCCAGGGCCTTCGCCGCCTCGGTCTTGCCGACTCCGGGCTCACCCTCCAAGAGCAACGCCTGGGGGAGCCTGACCGCGCAGAACATCGCGGTCGCCAGTCCCTCATCCGCCAAATAGTCGCCAGCGTCGAGATGCCGCCTCAGAGCTTCGACGTCGGAGACCAGCTCCTCAACACCGGCTGTCACCTCAGCTCGAGGAGTAGGTGGTGGGATTCGCCTCGAAAGCCCGAAGGCATCCCGGCCCGCAGAAGAAGTGACGGGCTCCCCCATGGTCCAAATAGAGCGAAGTCTCCAGCGGGGCAACCTGCATCCCGCAGACTGGATCCACCGCCAGCGCCGGCGCCGGTGCCTTCGACAGCTGCTCGGTCGCCGATCTGGGTCTGGTGGAGATGATCTCGGCAAGTATTGAAAGGGCCACCTCGGCGGGACCCTGAGCACCGAGGTCCAGACCCGCTGGGGTATGCACAAGTGCCTTGAGCCCAGGCTCCAGCTGCAACGACTCGACCACCGCTTGGCCGCGGCGTCTGCTGGCCACCAGGGCGACGTATGGAACTCCGGCCAGGAGCGCTGCCTGCAGCACCTCCTCCTCGTCACGACCGTGCGAGGCGCTGACCACGGCGTCGGAGGCTAGGCTGCCCTGACCCTCCCAATCCACCATCTGGTACCCCAGGCTCTCACCGACCCGCTTCAGAGCCCGCGCGGTCGGGCCGTCGCCGTGCACCGCGACCTGAGGTGTCGCAATGACGGGCTCCAGGAAGATCTCCAAGGTTCCCCCCGAAAGGCATGGATTGACCACAGTGACCCTGCCCTCCTGAGGAGCCTCCTCAATCGGGCTCACACGCAGCAGAGCCGGGGTGCGGCGCTCCAGCGCAAGGAGACTCTGGACCCGCAACGTCGCCTCCACGCAGCTGCCGCCCACGAATCCCTCGATGGAGCCGTCGGCCAGAACTATCGCCTCGTCCCCCGGCTTGGCCGAGGTGGGACTCTCGGCGAGGACGACCCGCGCGTGCACGAAGGGGACGCGGCCGCCCCTCAACTCGGCGGCGCGGCTCAGCATCTCCCCAAGGCTCACGACACAGCTAGGTCGGTTCGCAGCGGCCGTCCACGCATCGCCAACCATACCTGCGCTGGAGTAAGCGGCATGTCGGCATGCCGCACGCCGAAGGGTTCAAGGGCATCCACGACCGCATTCACGACCGCTGGCGGCGAGCCGACCGTCGCCGACTCCCCCACCCCCTTCACCCCAAGCGGATGGTGCGGAGATGGTGTCACCGTCTCGCCCAGCTCCCAGCTAGGACACTCCAGAGAGGTTGGCAGCAGGTAGTCCATGAAAGATCCGCCGAGGTGATTGCCGCTCTCGTCAAAGGCGATAACCTCCATCAGCGCCATCCCCACCCCGTCGGCCAGGCCTCCGTGGACCTGCCCTTCAACGATCATCGGGTTGATCCGGGGGCCGCAGTCGTCGACCGCGATGAACCGGTCCACCTTGATCTGACCGGTCCCCGGGTCCAGGTCGACCACGCAGATGTAGGCTCCGTATGGGTAGGTGAGGTTTGGTGGGTCGTAGACCACAGAGGCGTCGAGGTGTCCCTCAACCCCCTCCGGCAACTCCAGCGTGCCGTGGGCGAGCATCGCGATCTCCTGGATCGTCTTGCCCTTCTCCGGGTCTCCCTTGACCTTCCAACGCCCCAGCTCCCATTCCAGGTCGTCGGTCGAGCACTCCAGGGCCGCCGCCGCCACGATCCTGGCCTTGTCCCGGATCCGGCGGGAGACCACCGCGGCGGCGGCACCGGACACAGGAGTCGAACGTGACCCGTAAGTGCCCAACCCGAAGGGGGTGTTGTCGGTGTCGCCGTGGATCACCTCGATGTCCTCTGGGGGTATTCCCAGCTCGTGAGCGACGATCTGAGCGAAGGTGGTCTCGTGGCCCTGCCCCTGGGTCTGGACCGACAGCCGCAGCTGCGCCTTACCCGTGGGATGGACTCTGAGTTCGCAGCCGTCCGCCATCCCCAACCCGAGGATGTCCATGTGCTTCTTGGGACCTGCCCCCACCCCTTCGGTGAAGAAGCTGATCCCGATCCCCATAAGGTGCTCCCCGCCGACCTCCGGATGCTCCGGAGTTCCACCCGCGGCGCGCCAGCGGGCACGGCCCTCCGCCTGGCGGCGGCGCAGATCGTCATATCCAGCCTTGTCCAGAGCGACCTCGAGGGTTTTCCCGTAATCACCGGAGTCGTACTCCCAACCGGTCTTGTTCATGTAGGGGAACTGCTCCGGCCGCAGCAGGTTCTGCCGACGGACGTCGGCGGGGTCCATCTTCAGCTCGTCCGCCAAGACCTCGACCATCCGCTCAACCAGGTAGACCGCTTCGGTGACCCTGAAGGAGCAGGCGTAGGCGACGCCTCCGGGAGCCTTGTTGGTGTAGACCCCGGTGACCTCACAGTGGGCTGCCTCAAGGTCATAGCTGCCCGGGAAAATGTGGAAGAACCCAGCTGGGAACTTAGTCGGCTGGGCGGTGCCGTTGAAGGCCCCGTGGTCGGCCAGCACCTTGACACGCAGCCCGAGGATCTTGCCAGACTTGGTGGCCGCGATCTCCCCATGCATGTGGTAGTCACGGGCGAATGAAGTGGACATGAGATTCTCGGAGCGATCCTCGACCCACTTCACAGGATGCCCCGTCACAATTGAACCGACCACCGCCAGCACGTATCCCGGATAGATCCCGACCTTGTTCCCGAAGCCGCCCCCGATATCCGGGGAGATGATTCGGACCTTGTGCTCGGGAATTCCCGCGACCAGCGCATAGAGAGTCCGGTGGGCATGCGGCGCCTGGGTTGTCGACCATGCGGTCAACTGCCCGGTCACCCGGTCCATGCTGGCGATGCTCCCGCAGGTCTCCATCGGGGCCGGATGAACTCTGGGATACAGCATGTCCTGGGCCACCACCACCTCGGCTCGCCGGAAGACCTCATCGGTCGCCTCCCGGTCCCCCGCCTCCCAGTCGAAGATGTGGTTGTCCTGCTTGCCCTCGATATCTGTGCGGATCACCGGAGCTCCCGGCTCCAGCGCCCTTCTGGCATCGACCACCGGCCTTAGGGGCTCGTACTCCACCACGATGAGCTCCAGCGCATCGCGGGCCGAGTAACGGTCCTCCGCCACCACGAAGGCGACCTCCTGGCCGTGGAAGCGCACCTTGTCAGTGGCCAGAACCGCCTGCACGTCCTGGGAGAGCGTCGGCATCCAGGCGAGCTTCAGCCCTTCGAGCATCGCGCCGGTGATCACCGCCTTGACCTTGGGGTGCGCCTCGGCAGCGGAGGTGTCGATCGAGATAATGCGCGCGTGGGCGTGGGGGCTGCGCAGGATCGCCCCGTGCAGCATTCCCGGTAGCTGGATGTCGTCGAGATAGTTTCCCTGGCCGCGCAGAAAGCGAGCGTCCTCCTTTCGGAGCATGCGCCCGAAACCAATTGGGTTCCCGGCCGCGCTGAGGGGCGCAGCATCCGTGACCGTCATGACGCCACCTCCTCTTTCGCGGGGTGCTCCGCCGCCCACCGGATGGCTCGAACGATGTTCTCGTAGCCGGTGCAGCGACAGATCTGCCCGGAGATCGCCTCGCGGATCTCGTGTTCGGATGGATCTGGGTTGTGGTCGAGCAACCACCTTGCGGTCATCATCATCCCCGGAGTGCAGAAGCCGCACTGGAGCCCGTGCTCACGCATGAAGCCCTCCTGGACCGGGTCAAGTTGGGTCCCCTTCTCCAGCCCTTCGACTGTGCGAATGTCACGACCGTCGGCCATTGCCGCGAGCACAGTGCAGCTCTTGACCGGCTCCCCATCCATCCAGAGCACACAGGTGCCACAGTTGGAGGTGTCGCAACCCCAGTGGGTGCCCGTCAGGCCCAGCCGCTCGCGCACGAAGTGAACCAAAAGCAGCCGGGGCTCGACGTCGCGGCTGACCTCCTCGCCATTGACTCGCATGGTGACCTGCATGCTCAAGCTCCTCCCCTACTGGCCCTGTCGATGGCGCGCCGCAGGGCCCGCCTGGTCAACTCGCCCACCAGATACCGCTTGTAATCCTCCGGCCCACGCTGATCGGCCTGGGGCCGGCAGTGCTGGGCCGCCAGACTCGCAGCAGCAGCAAGCTGCTCCTCGGTCGCTGGCTGCCCACGCAGACGGTCCTCCGCCTCCGGAGCGGCGAAGCCCCTGGCGTTGACCGCCGCCAGACCGATCCCGACATCCAAGACCCGGTCGGCGTCCAATTTGACGAAGCAGCCAACCGCGACTACCGCCCAGTCCCCGGCGCGACGCTCAACCTTTTCGTAGGCGCTGCCAGCACCCTCATGAATCGGGATACGCACCTCGGTCAGCATCTCCGCTGGACCGATCACGGTCTCGTAGGGGCCGAGGTAGAAGTCCCGCGCCTCCACGGTGCGGGAGCCCCCCCTGCTTCTGATCACCAGCTGGGCGCGGAGCGCGCAGACCAGAGCGGACAGATCCTCAGCTGGGTCTCCCTGGCAGAGGGATCCTCCGATGGTTCCCCGATTGCGAACCACCGGGTCGGCGATCACTCTCTCGGCCTCGGCGAATATCGACCAGTGCTGGGCGAGAAGTGGAGACGAGAGCAGCTCCGAGTGCCGGGTGAGAGAGCCGATCGCGATCTGAGCTTCCTCTTGTCGGATGTAGCTCAGGTCATCCAGGTCGTTTATGTCAACCAACCGTCCCGGTTGGGCCAGCCGCAATTTCATCATGGGGAGAAGGCTGTGGCCACCTGCCACCAGCCTGGTGTCGGGCCCGTATTGCTCCAGCAGGCCGATCGCCTGATCGATGCTGGTGGCCCGATCGTATTCAAATGGAGCGGGTGTCTGCATGGTACCCCCTGTCGGAGTCAGCGCTTAGACTGTAATGGTGGGTGAGTTTACTCGCCGCCGCTGATGTTGGGTGGGCCGATGAGAATCCGACTTGTGGGACCACCGTGACCGCCCCACTTCGTGACTTCGGGGCAGCCCCGATCGGAGGGCACCTCCCGCTTGGAAGCGGCGCTCTCCTCAGATGCGATGCGCGGCGAGATAGCCCTGCGCCGAACTCGGGGGCAACCCGGTGAGGGAGATCCTCGACGATCTCGATCGCTGGCTCGGGGACGGTCGTCGGGTGGCGCTGGCGAGAGTGGTCGGAGTGGACGGCTCGGGGCCGAGGGACCCTGGTGCCACCATGGCCGTCTCCGACGCTGGAGAGGTGACCGGATCGGTCTCCGGAGGCTGTGTCGAGGGGGCCGTGGTGACGGCGGCACTGGAGGCGTTGGCGGCTGACCGAACCGCCGAGGTGCTCACCTTCGGCTACTCCGACGCTCAGGCCTTCTCGGTAGGGCTGACCTGCGGTGGCACGATCCGCATCCTCGTGGACCCCAAGCTTCCACGCTTCTACAGTGAGCTCCGAGACGCCCTGCGCCAAGCGCGGCCAATTGCCGTAGCCACCGTCATCAGGGTCGAGGAGGCCCCCGCCATCGAGTCGTTGACGGCTGTTTCCCAGGGTCCCGTTCCGGGGGACTCGATCCTGGTGAACCTGACCGGGAAGATAGAGGGGTCCTTGGGCAACGCGGACCTGGATCGTGTGGTCTCAAGGGATGCTGTCGGCGCCATCTCCGCCGGTCAGTCGACCTTCCGCCACTACGGCGCCTGCGGCGAGGCGCAGCAGGAAGCGGTCGAGATCTTCATCGAGGCTTTCGCCCCGCCGCCTCGAATGCTGATCTTCGGCGCCGTCGACTTCACGGCCGCCCTCGCCAGGGTGGCCAAGGTGCTGGGCTACCGGGTCACCGTGTGTGACGCCAGGTCGACGTTCGCCACCAAGGCTCGCTTCCCAATGGCGGACGAGGTGGTGAGCGCCTGGCCCCACGTCTATCTAGAAGCTGTGGACCCCCCTCTGGAGGAGCGCGACGCCATATGCGTTCTCACCCATGACCCAAAATTCGACGTCCCGGCGCTCCAAGCGGCGCTCCGGACCAGGGTTGGTTATCTGGGGGCACTGGGCTCTCGCCGGACCCACGCGGAGCGCTGCCAGGGGCTGCTGACCAGCGGCGTCTCCGCCCCGGAGCTGGAGAGGATCATGGGTCCGATCGGCATCGACATCGGGGCTCGCACCCCGGAGGAGACCGCGGTCGCGATCTGCGCCGAGATCATCGCCTGTCGGACTGGACGCCCGGCACCCTGCCTACGCGACGGCGAAGGGGCAATTCACCATCCTGGAGCGGAAACGGCAGGTCGAGGGCGGTGACCTCCGCCGCGCTTCTGCTCGCAGCTGGAGGCGCCAGTCGGTTCCGGGGTGACCGCTCCAAGTTGGTGACCCCCTTCCGCGGCCGTCCGATGTTCGAGTGGTCGCTACTCGCCGCATGTGGTTCCGGCTGTGACGAGGTGGTGGTGGTGGACGGCGCCTGCGACCTCTCCGGCCTGGTTGGACCCTCAGTTCGGCTGCTCCACAACCCCGGCTGGGTCGATGGACAGGCGACATCCCTGAATGTCGGGGTGAGGTGGTGCTTAGAACAGGGCCACGATGAGCTTCTTGTGGGCCTCGGCGACCAGCCCCTGATCCCGGCCTCGGCCTGGCACACCGTGCTGGCCGCCCCCCGCTCTCCCATCGCCGTGGCCACCTACGGTAGGCGACGGGGTCACCCGGTGCGCCTGTCGCGCCGGGTTTGGCCGATGCTCCCGGAGACCGGCGACAAGGGGGCCCGGGAAGTCCTGCGCCAATACCCCGAGCTGGTTATGGAAGTGCCCTGCGTGGGCGATCCGGTGGACATCGATACCCTCGACGACCTCGCATGCTGGAACCGTGGCGAGGCCGTCGCTCCTGAGGGCTGACCAGCAACCAAATGTGCCCGCACCGGCGAGACCTGTCGCGCCGGTGCGATCATGGGCTCCCGCCCAGATGCAAGAGGTATCGATGAATGCTATTGGAAAACACGCTCAAGCTGGCCATGCCTCCGGATCAACTGATGCCACTGTTGGAGGATCTGGAACGCATAGCGCCATGCCTCCCGGGCGCCAGCATCACCGAGCGGGTCGACGACCGCACCTACAAGGGCCGAGTGACGATCAAGGTCGGCCCGGTTACGGTCAGGTACGAAGGCACCATGACCGTAGTCGAGGTCGACCCGGTCGGGCGCAGGCTGGTGATGCGCGGGGAGGGCCGTGACCCCCAGGGGGCGGGGAATGCCGCCGCCACCATCACCATGACCGTGGTGGAGACCGAGCAGGGGGGATCGGTGGGCACCATCCAGTCCGATGTGGCGATCACCGGCCGAGTTGCCCAGTTCGGTCGCGGGCTGATGCAGGATGTCGCTGACCGATTGCTTACTCAGTTCGCCCAGTGTGTAGAGAGCTCCTTGGTCGCAGAGCCCTCCGATCCGCCGGCAGCCCCCAAGGCAGGGCCGGCTCAACCCGGCAACGCCACACCTCGACCGACTCCACCGCCGCAACAATCGGTGGGGATGTTCGGCCTACTTCTCAGCGTCCTTTGGAAGAGGGTCCGGAGCCTGTTCGGCGGGGGCTGAGGCCCAAGTTGGGGCGAACCCTCTCGGTAAGGCGCGCTTCAAACTTGCCCCCTCAACTCCTGCGACCGGCCTTGGTCGGCTCCCGGAGAGCGGCGATGCTGCGCACCCCGCGCCGCTTTGCCGCCACCGCCGAGATGAGCTCCATGATGCATCGATTGGCGTTCTGGGCAGTCAGCTCCGCCGGGTCGTTGGCAGGCGCCACCTCGACCACGTCCATCGCCACCACCGGAGTGTGAAGCGCCACCTGGCGAATGGCTCTCAGCAGGTCCGCCGGATCCATTCCCCCGGGCTCGGGGGTGCCGGTACCCGGCGCGAACCCTGGATCCAGCACATCGATGTCGACTGAGATGTAGATGAGCTCCGGCCCGTCCATCGCCTCCGCCACCGCTCGCCGCACCACCTCGGCCACCCCCAAGCGCCAGATCTCCTCCATCAGATGCCAGCGCATCCCCTGCTCGCGCATCCAGTCGAAGACCGACTTTGGGGGCCAGTATCCGCGCAGACCGATCTGCACGAAGTTCTTTCCTGGCACCGCCCCCGACTCCACGAGCCTCCTCATCGGCGTGCCGTGAGATAGCGGGTTTCCGAAACTCTCGGGCGCAGTATCGGCGTGGGCGTCGAAGTGCACGATGCCCAGCTTTCCCCGGCCCACGGAGTCGGCAACCGCGGTGGCCGACGGCAGGGTTATCGAATGATCCCCGCCGATAACTATGGGAATGATCTCCCGAGAGGCCACCTGGCGCACCCGCTCGTAGATGGCGCGGTGAGAGGCCTCCAACTGTCCCGGAGGGCAGACCGCATCCCCATAGTCGACGACGGTCATCTCCTCGAACGGCGCCACCTCCAGGTCCAGATGCCACTCGGGCACCTGATAGTTGGCAGTCCGGACGGCCCTGGGGCCGAAGCGCGCACCGGGCCGGTAAGTGGTGGCGTCGTCGAATGGGGCGCCGACTATCGCGAAGTCGGGCTGCCAGCTGTCCAACTCCGACTCCTCGCTGATGCCCACCACCTTGGAGAATGTGGAAGGTCCGAGGTAGGCCGGTCCCTCCATCTGCGCCCGCAAGTGGGGGGGGATCTGTGGCCTGGTCATACGCAGCTCCTCTGCTTCGACCGGGACGCCGCGGGGCGCCTGCCGGGAGCGTTGCCAAAGGTCGTCATCCGGCCGCCCATTATCGCGATGGCGGGCTCGGCGCGCTCTAGGCGCGCTCGGGACTGGGCCCCAGACGCTCCACCCGGACCCTGCCTTCGAGACCCAGATAGACCGACATGATCCTCTCCAGAAGTTCCTCGAAGGCGCTGGGGTCCCATCCCTGTACCAGCTCCCTAAGCCGGTCCCGGTGGTGCTGAGCAATCTTCTCCACCACCCCCCAGCCACCCACGGTCAGCCTCAGGGTCACCCGGCGACGGTCCAAGCCCAGGGGACAGCGCTCGATGAGACCGGCGTTGACCAGCGCCTTGGCCAGAACCGAAGTGTGAGCCCGGCTCGAGGCGAGGTGTTCCACCAGCTCCTGCTCGGCCATCCCTCCCGGGCCAGCTCCCCCAAGCACCAGAACCGCGTGGTAGCCCATAGGCGAAAGGCCGAACTCAGCTGCGGTGGCATCGAGCGCGGTCAGAGCCCTCCGGAAGATGTCGCGGAGCTGGCTCCGAAAAGCTAGCTGCGCCAACAGCTCGGGATCGACCTCGAAGTTGGAGGGAGCCTCGGTCGGGGCGCTGGCCATCGGTTGTTGGCCCCTCAGTTGACGATCACCACCGGGGTTCCCATTGGAGTCCAGCTGTACGCCCAGGCCATGACCGCACCTGGCGTCTGGACGCAACCATGGCTGGCCGCAGGGATTATGTTCTGACTTCCCGGGCCGTACTCACCGGTAGGCTCCCAGGGGGCGTCGTGGATGTAATAGCCACCCTGAGCGAACTCCATCACAAAGTTGACCGGGCTGGTCGGGTACCAGAAGGGGGATCCCGGGGGCCACGGAGAGATGAAGACATAGGGCGACTGCTTGTCGAAGATGCTGAATGTCCCAGTTGGGGTGCGCAGAAGCGGGCGTCCGGTGGTTACCGGGGTGGCTTGGACCTCACAGCCGTTGTCGTAAAACACCATCTCCTGCAGGGACAGGGAGATGAGAATGGACTTCCCGCTGATCGTGGTGTGCCCACACGGGTCGGCGGCCAGACTCTGCTGCGCGACCTGCTGAACTGAGTTGAGCGTCTGCTCGACCACTGCCAGCTGCTGCGCAGTCTGAGCTGCGGTCAGGGCGGCCTTCGCGCCCTGATATGACGCCAGGTAGCTGGAAGAATTGGGTGTCTGCTCAGCCGCCGCCTGGTCCACCAGCTCCATGACGCTGTGCGACTGTTGGACCAATTGGTCGTTCAGCCCGATCTCAGCCCGCAGCTGGGTCAACTGGTCGGTGAGGGTCGCCGCCTGAGTGGAGGCCGGTTGGCCTGCAGAGAGGGCCTGCTGCAGTGCGGCCGCCTCCTGAGGGACCTGCAGCTGCGAAAGTCCGTCACTCTTGGCTATCGCCTCCAGCTGCCCAGCCTCCTGCAGCAGCCCGCCTGGAGCCTTGGCCAGAGTGACGCTGGCGGCTGCCTTGGACTGAGCCGCCTGAACCTGGGCCTGCTCCTGGGTCAACTTCACTTGGATCTCGGCAACCAAGGACTCAAGAGCTCCGGGAGTTGAGGCAGCCGCGAGCTGGACAGACCAGCTCTTCTGGGGATCCTGGGAGGGGGCATTGATCCAAGCCGAGTTGACGTCGAGGAACTTTTGGTAGCTGGTGAGGAAGGTAGCAGCCTTGGTGCGAGCGACCGCAATCGCCTTGGCCCAGTCCCGACCGGCCGCGAGCCTGATGTCGGCAATCCGCCGGCTCTGTCCCAGAAAGAGGAAAGAGGGCGACCACCACTGGGCGACGTCTACCGCAGCAAGCTCAGATCGAAGCTTGGAGGCGGATGCCGGGGCAAGCCCCTGCCTCTGGTCTTGGGCCAGTTGCCTGGTCAGTGCCTGTTGCGCTTGGCGCAGGCTACCCGCGCTGTGATAGCTGAGGGGAAGGTCCGCGGCCACCACGGCCAGCAACACAACACCGACGCCCAACGCCACCCGACTACGCGCCCGCACTCATCTCCCTCACAGACGACAGTTGGTCGCCACTACACACCATGTTGGTGTAACTCTTCGGGGGCCGCGCGGGTAACGGACGCATCAGGCTGTGATTCTGTCAGATCGAGGCCAGGCCGGATAGGCCGGCTACCAGCTCGCCCCGAACCGACTCAGGGATATCGGCCATCGACCGCCCGGCCAGCTCCTCTGTTCGGGCCTCGATCTGGTCGCGGGTCCGGCGCCCGAGGTCGGTGAGGACCGAGTTCTGGTCCACCCATCCCCTCCCCGCGAGTGAGGCCACCGCATCCTTCATCTCCGGCTCCGACCACTTGAAGTTCTTGGATATCCACTCGGCCGGCTGTCCCCGCCACAAGGCGGTGAGGATGAGAAGCTCGACCGGGAGCAACCCCAGCTCGGAGGCGGCCAGGTAGTGACCGTGGGCACGCTCCTCTCGGATCACCATCGCATCTCGTATGGCGTCGCGATGGGGATCTCCGCTCCGGGGGAGAGCGGCCCATGCCGCGGGCAGTGGCCCAGTGGGCTGGACGAGGTCCGCTAGATCCCCCAGACCGTGGGGGAAAGGCGCCGGTAGCAGGCGGTGAAGCGCGGCCCCCGCGGCGGTCAGGCATTCGCTCACGTAGCCGGGTGGGTCCAGCGCCAAACATCGCGGCAGCAGGTGGTCAACCAGAGAGGTGGGTGCGATGTAGACCACCCCTCCCCAGGATGCGGGGCCGACCACTCCCAGCCGGCTGGTCAGGTAGTGAGGAAACCCCGCGGACCCCCGCCTCTCCACCAGAGCGACCACCTCCGGCTCCTGGCGCTGGAAGAGCCAGAGAAGGTGGCAGACCCTGTCGGCCGCCGCGGACACCAATCGAACCTGATCGGGTTCCACCGCCATGGCTAGGAGCGCCCCTTCAAACTGCGTTTGTAGGCGCGGTAGCCCGCCAGGCCGGCTTCGTCCCGAATGTCCGCCAGGCAGACGTGGTCGGGGATGAAAGCCTCCCATCCGGCCGGCTTGACCCCCAGCTGCTTGGCCAGCACCCCAAGCAGGGTGTCGGCCTTCTGGGGGCCGACTCCAGGAAGGCTCCTGAGCCGCGCCTTCAACTGAGCGGCGTCGGCCACTCCTTCCCATATGAGCTCCGGCCGGCTCTGGTAGCGCTCCTGAAGTAAAAGACAGAGAGCTGTCACCCGCCGCGCCATCATCCGGGGGAACCGGTGCAGCGCGGGGGCCTGGGCAAAGGCACCCTCGACGACCTCGGGATCGAGTGCCAGGAGCCCGCCAGGAGAGATCGTCCCCAGTCGGCGCATCAGCTCCAGTGGCGCCGAGAACGCCCGCTCCATGGGCACCTGCTGATCCAACACAAAACCCACCAGGAGCGCCATCGGATCCTCGACCAGCAGGCGGTTGGCTGCAGCCTCCCCGGCGAACGGGAGCAGGTCGACCTCCGCCATGGGAAACGCTGGCACCTGCTCAGATTAACCGATGGTCGCCTCAGCAGTTGTTGGCACCGGCGAGATTGAAAAGCGCTCGGCGGTGAACCGGGGAATAGCCTATGAGCAGGTTTCGAGCTCCCGCCGGAGCCGCTGGATGGCAGCCCCGCGGGAAATCGTTGTGGGTTCCAAAATTGTCAGAAGCTGGCCCGCTCAACGCCTCCGAACTCGCCCTGATCGATGGCTACTGGCGAGCTGCGAACTACCTGTCCGTCGGCCAGATCTACCTGCTCGACAACCCCCTGCTCAGTCGGCCACTGGTGCCCGAGGACGTCAAGCCTCGCCTGCTTGGCCACTGGGGAACCTCGCCGGGGCTCAACTTCATCTACGCACACATGAACCGCGCCATCCGGAAGTGGGACCTCAACGCGATTTATGTCACCGGGCCAGGTCACGGCGGACCCGCTCTGGTCGCCAATGCCTACCTAGAGGGCACCTACTCGCAGGTGTATGAGCGGATTGGGCGAAACACCGAGGGGCTGCGGCGCCTGTTCCGCCAGTTCTCATTCCCAGGAGGCATTCCAAGCCACGTCGCCCCAGAGACTCCAGGGTCGATACACGAGGGAGGCGAGCTGGGCTACTCGTTGGCCCACGCTCACGGGGCGGTGTTCGACAACCCCGACCTGCTCGCATGTTGCGTGGTCGGAGATGGAGAGGCTGAGACCGGACCGTTATCGACCAGCTGGCACTCCAACAAGTTCCTCGACCCCGCCTGCGACGGAGCGGTCCTGCCGATTCTTCACCTCAACGGTTACAAGATCGCCAGCCCCACCGTGCTCGCCCGCATCCCCCAAGAGGAGTTGAGGCAGTTTCTTGAGGGATGTGGATACGCTCCGATCTTCGTGGAGGGCCATGAACCAGCTCCGATGCACCAGAGGATGGCGGCCGCCCTCGACAAGGTGGTGGTCGACATCCATGCGATCCAGTCCCGCGCCAGGGTTGAGGGCGCGACCGAGCGCCCTCAATGGCCGATGATCGTTCTGATCACCCCCAAGGGATGGACCGGACCAAAGGTGGTGGACGGGCTCCCGATCGAGGGAACCTTCCGCGCCCATCAGGTCCCAATCTCCGATGTTCGGGGAAACAAGGATCACCTGGCACTGCTTGAGGAGTGGATGCGAAGCTACCACCCCGAGGAGCTCTTCCAGCAGGACGGCAGCCTGCGCCCAGATCTCGCCGACCTGCCTCCGAAGGGGGACCGGCGCATGAGCGCCAACCCCGTCACCAACGGGGGCGGAGGGGAGCACGCGCTGGACCTACCGGACTTTCGCAGCTACAAGGTTGAGGTCATGACCCCCGGCGGCTCGACCAGCGAGCCCACCCGGGTGCTCGGTGGATTCCTGAGGGACATCATCAGTCGCAACCCGGATACCTTCAGGCTCTTCGGTCCCGACGAGACCAACTCCAACCGGCTGAACGCGGTCTTTGAGGTGACCGATCGCGCCTTCGACGGCGAGACCGTTGCGGGCGACGATCATCTGGCTCCTGCCGGCCGGGTGATGGAGGTACTCTCCGAGCATCTCTGCCAGGGCTGGTTGGAGGGTTACGTCCTCACCGGACGGCACGGACTCTTCAACTGCTACGAGGCCTTCGTTCACATCGTCGACTCCATGTTCAACCAACACGCCAAGTGGTTGAAGGTGACCAGGGAGATTCCCTGGCGTCGGCCGCTGCCGTCCCTGAACTACCTGCTCAGCTCGCACGTCTGGCGCCAGGACCACAACGGCTTCTCCCACCAGGACCCTGGCTTCATCGACCACGTGGTCAACAAGAAGGCATCCATCATCAGGGTCTACCTACCTCCGGACGCCAACTGCCTCCTCTCGGTCGCCGACCACTGCCTGCGCAGCCGCCACTACGTGAATCTCACGGTAATCGGCAAGCAACCCCAGCCGGACTGGCTCACCATCGACCAGGCAGTCCTGCACTGCACCAAGGGAATCGGCATCTTCGACTGGGCGAGCAACGACCAGGGTGCAGCACCGGACGTCGTCATGGCCTGCTGTGGCGACGTGCCCACGCTGGAGACCCTGGCCGCTGTCTCCCTGCTCCGCGAGCATCTGCCCGAGTTGAAGGTTCGGGTCGTCAATGTGGTGGACCTGATGCGGCTCCAGCCCGACAGCGAACACCCCCACGGAATGTCGGATGCGGAGTTCGACTCCTACTTCACCACCGATCGGCAGGTGGTGTTCGCATACCACGGGTATCCAGGGCTCATCCACCGGCTCACCTATCGCCGCGCTGGCCACGCCAATCTCCACGTTCGAGGGTACAACGAAGAGGGCACGACCACGACCCCATTCGACATGGTGATGCTCAACGACCTGGACCGCTTCCACCTGGTCATGGATGTGATCGACCGGGTGCCAGGTCTACGTTCGACGGCCGGACATGTGCGGCAACTCATGGGTGACCGCCGACTCGCCTGCCGAGCTTACACAAGGGAATACGGTGAGGACGCGCCGGAGATCCAAAACTGGTCCTGGCCCGGCTGAGAGGTGAAGCTAGAGCGCATCCTTGTCGTCAACGCCGGGTCTAGCAGTGTGAAGCTGCGCGTGGTGGGGGCCCACGACGAGACGCTGGCCGAACGAGATATGGCCAGCCCCGCGCAGGAGGCATCGGCCGCTGCCCTCACCGCCGAAATAGCCGGGTTGGGAGCGGTGCAGGCGGTGGGGCACCGAGTGGTCCACGGCGGAAGCAGCTTCCGTGGGGCCACCGTGATCGACATCGGTGTCCTGGAGACGCTGGAGGGGCTCAGATCCCTCGACCCACTCCATGAGCCGGGGGCTCTGGCCGGGATCCGTGCCGCCAAGCTGGCCCATCCCGGCATCCCCCAGGTTGCCTGCTTCGACACCGCCTTCCACTCGAACATGCCCGCTGCCGCATCGACCTACGCCCTGCCCGCCGAATGGATTGAGCGCTGGGGCCTGCGCCGGTACGGCTTCCATGGACTCTCCCACGCCTATTGCGCCAGGACAACTGCGGAGCTGCTCGATCGACCGCTTTCGGAGCTGCGTCTTGTGAGCTGCCACCTGGGGGCGGGCGCGTCACTTGCCGCGGTCCAGAACGGACAGTCAGTCGACACCACCATGGGCTTCACCCCGCTGGAGGGGCTGGTGATGGCCACCAGGTCCGGGACCGTCGATCCCGGCCTCCTTCTCTGGCTGGAACGAGAGCAGGGGATGAGTCCGGCTGAGCTGGACTCCGCCCTCCAAACCCGCTCAGGCCTGCTCGGGCTGTCGGGAACAAAGGATATGCAAGAGGTGATCAACCGGTCAGGCGCAGGAGACCAATGGGCGGTGCTCGCCCTGGAGGTGTACCTGCACCGGCTGCGCCAGCAGATCGCCGCTATGACCGCAGCGATGGGGGGCCTGGATGCTCTGGTCTTCACCGGCGGCGTTGGCGAGAACGCTCCCCTCGTACGGGAGAGGGCGGTTGCGGGGTTGGGCTTCCTGGGGCTGCGCATCGACTCCGAGGGCAATTCGTCAGCCGGTGACCGCAGCCGGCTGGAGCTTTCCGGCAGCTCCCTCCCGATCCTGCTCGTGGCGGCCAGAGAGGACCTCCAGGTGGCACGGGAGGTCAGGGAGTTGCTTCACAACGCCCCCGGGCTCAACTGAAGTCAGGGGCAACCCTTCCCGCGCCCTCACCATCTCTAGGCTGACGCCGAGCTGGCAGCCCATGGTGTCACGGACTAGAGCCACCGGCTACCCGTTCGGGCCGACCATTTTTTGGCCGGCCGACCGGCCCCACGAGCTTGGTGGGAGATTCACGGCGACGACTGCGACGGCGGGATGTGCCTATCTGAAAAGGGGTCAGGGCTCAATTGGTCCACCAAGCCCAAAGCGTCCCTCTTAGAGGCGGCCGGCGAAGGAAGCGAGCTCGGCAGCGACCGCAGAGGGGTGCTGGATTGGCAGGTCATGGTGACCCTTGAGGAATTTGACCTCCCCTCCGCCCCCGGCGACCTCTAGCGCATGGGCGGCCTGCGCTCTCTTGCGCTGCGCCAGCGGTGAGGAGTCATCGGCCAGCAGGTAGAGAACTGGGCAGCGCACCCTCGGCCAAAGCTCTTCGAGGCTCAGGTGAAACAGCTCTCGGGCGATCTCCAGATGCCGGTCCATGTCCAACCTCGGATGGAGCCATCCATCACCGCAAAGTTCGAAGTTGCCAAGCATGGCGAAGGCCACCGCCTCCATACCAGCCTCCTCCGCAAGCCCGGAAGAGGCGATGAACTGGCGCACCCTCCCCTCATCCAAATGCTCCATCACGGGCGGCCTCATGCGCTCCCTGGCTGCCGGCCAATCATCTCCGAACACACTCTTCAGATCCACGACTCCCCCGTCGACACAGACCACCCCCCGCACCTCGGGCAGTTTGGCGGCCAGCCAAAGGGCCACGCTGGCTCCCCAACTGTGGCCGACCACGATCGGGCGCACCAGGCCTGTCGCAGCCGTCAACCGAACTAGATCCTCACCAACCTCGTCAAAGCCGTATCCATGGGCCGGTCGGTCGCTCCGCCCATGCCCGCGCAGATCAGGGGCGACCAGCGGTGACGGTGGAGACAGACGGGCGGCCACCAGATCCCACCATCTGGCGTTGCTCGCCAGCCCATGTAGGAGCAGGTACGGGGTCCCCTCTCCGCTCCAGAGACGGCAGGAGAGCCTCACCTCCCCGCAGTCGACCAGCCGCTCCTCCACGGTGACGCTCAAGGTAGAGCTACCCCTTCCAGATCAGATGGAGTCGGAGACCGACGACATGAAAAACCCGTCGACACGAATCGGTGGGGCCTCGATGAAGACAGAGTCACCCACCTCGCGGGCAAGTGCCAACTCGGACTTGCCAATCTCAGTCGTGTTGGCCAGCACCCGTACCGGGCTCTCGTTGAAGCGAAAGTTGTTCACCGCTGCCACGACCCGTCCCCGTTCTATGAGGAAGACTCCGTCGCGGGTGAGACCGGTGAGCAGGAGCGTGGAGGGGTCGACGTCACGGATGTACCAGAGCGAGGTGATGAGCAGCGCCCTTTCGGTCGCGGCGATCATCTGCTCCAAGGAGGTGTCGGTCCCAACCAGACGCAGATTCTCACAGTCCGGCCGGACTTTGTGACCGTGGTCCTGTGCCCACCGTCTGGGACAGATAAGCTCCTGCTGTACCCCTTGATCGATCCAGGTCGTGCGACCCATCGCCAGGCCTAGATCGAAGACTGAGCCGTACTCACTGGAGCTCAGTCCCCGGGTGAAGTTGACTCCCCGCATCTCCGGAGCCTCGGGGTCACTCTCGACTGTGACCGTCGGAGCGTACATCTGCTCCCCAACACGGCTACTGCCGTTGCCGGCGAATACAGTTCGCTCCTCGTCGGCTCCCCGCGCATGCATCTCCCAGGCCAACCTCACCAGCATGTCAGCGGTGGCCGACGGCTCCAGCAGCACCTCATAGTGGCCCGGCGCCAACTCGGTTTGCCGCTCTGTCCATGCCAGACGCTCCCTCAGCCGCAGGTACATCTGGTCGACGTCGATGGTCTCAAAGCTGGTTCCGACCCGCCCAGACCATACGCTCCGCTTGAGGTCCTGAGTCTTCAAGGTGAGGCTGAGGGAACCGGCGCGCCTGTGACCCTTGAGGTGAACCCCGGTCCTGGTCCCCAGCAGCTCGGTCTCCTGGGTCAGCTGGGCATAGCCATAGAGCTGGAGGCCCGAGCTCCGACTCTCCTCCAGCGCCCTTTGAAGACCCGGAAGAAGTGGCTCCAGACCCCGCCGGTCGAGCGCCCAGTCAGCCTCCACGGGCTGGGCGGCCTCTCGCGGAGTGAGCAGGGGCATCGAGTCCGGCGCGAGGGGCGCGCTGAGGGCGCTCTCGATCGCCTCGACACTCAGTTTCCGGAGCTGCGCCTCGTCCTGAATGTCGGCGGCGCGGACCCCAACCCGGTCGTCCTCGATCGCCACCACCCCCGCTGAGGTCGACTCCTCCTGCCCGTTGGTGGTGACGGTGCTGTTGGCCAGGCGGCAGTTGACCGACGAGGAGTGACTGGCGAGAACTGCCGCCGCCCCGGCCTCGATGCCCCGGTCGACGATCTCAGTCAACCTCATGAGCGGCCCTCATTGCGAGTGTTCAGCACGTTCACCTGGCGGAAGAGAGCCGGAGGACAGCCGTGGGATACCGGAGCAACCTGTTCCGGCTGGCCTTTGCCACAGTTCATGGCACCCTCCAGTCGCCAGCTTGACGGCCCACCTATGGCGCTCATCCTGCCCCAGAAGTCAGGGGTCCTCGACTGGTAGGCGACGTCCCGGAGCTGCCCGGCCAGGCGCCCCTTCTGGATCCGGTAGAAGCGCTGGCCGGTGAATTGGAAGTTGTACCGCTGCTGATCGATGGACCAGGATTTGTCTCCAACGATGTAGATCCCGTCCTCAACCTGGCCCAGAAGGTCGTCAAGCGTGGTGTCCTGCCGAGGGTCAGGCTGCAATGAGACGTTCGGCATCCGCTGCAGTGGCACATGCGCCCAACCATCCGCAAAGGCACAGCCGTTGGACCGCGGCAGCTGGAACCTGTTGGCCATCTGCCGGTTCAGCTGGTAGCCAACCAGCACCCCATCCCGGATGATGTCCCAGCTTTGGGCGGCGACTCCTTCGTCGTCAAAGCCCACGGTGGCCAGGCCGAAGGGCTCCAGCCGGTCACCGGTCACGTGCATCAGGCTGGAGCCGTACTGCAGTGTGCCCACCCGGTCGGGAGTTGCAAAGGTGGTCCCGGCAAAGTTGGCCTCGTAGCCCAGCGCTCGGTCGAGCTCGGTGCCGTGGGCCACCGACTCATGAATGACCAGCCAGAGGTTGGATGGGTCGATCACGAGGTCGTGTGGCCCCGCCTGAACTGAAGGAGCTAGCAGCTTCTCTCGAAGCAGCTCGACAAGCCGCGGCGCCTCCGACTTGAAGTCGTGACCTCGGAAGTACTCAAAGCCGCGGCCGACCGGCCGTGCCGAGGAACGCATGGTCTCCACCAACCCCGAGCCCTCCTCGTCCAACAGCCCAACCTCGAAGGTTGGGTACATCCGGACCCTCTGCTGCACTATCCGCGAGCCCTCGGTGCTGGAGAAGAAGCGATTCTCCTGCACCTGCAGACAGTAGAACTCGGAGAACTTGGCACCGGCGGAAAGCGCCGCAGAGGTCGCCTCGATCATCAAGGCCACCTTCTCGGCGGCAGGGACGGCGAAGGGATTCTGCTCGCAAGGGCCGACCCAACTCTGCTGGTGCGCTGGCTCAGGCGCCAGAGCCACCTGTTCGGGAAGCAGCGGTCTGAGCGCTCGAGCCATCTGTGCTGCCGATTTGACCGCGGCAGACACTCCCTGCTCTGACAGCTCGCTTGAGGCCGCAAAGCCGAACGAGCCCTCCACGATGAGGCGGACGCCGAAGCCACTCGGCTCCGAGTCGGTCAGGGCGATGAGGTCCCCCTCGCGGACGTGGATCCCCTGAATGAGGTCCCGGTGCACCCGCAGATCCCCGTAGTTGAGGCCCGGAATCGACGCCATCGTGTCCAGCGCCACCTCCGAGAGCCTGTCAAGCGGCAGCGCTAGAAAGGTCGGGTCCAGCTCCGGCATCGCACCTCCTGAGTCCGCAAGGCCGACAAAAACCCCCGGGACCCGGGAGGCTCAACGCCTCCCGGATCTGACCGAGGGTTGTGACTTGTCGCTAGAGAAGTCTACTCAGGCGATCGGGCGCCGCCGAAGAGTCGTTCCGACTCCCAACATCAGCCCGCCCAGGAGAAGGGCGATCGAAGCCAGAAGGCCGGGCAGGAAAAGGTCGGAGCCGGTGCCCGGGGTGCTGGCGCCCAGCACTCCGCCGGAGCCGCCACCGGTGTTGGCGCCGTGGACCCCGCTGCCGGGGGTGATGCTCACGGGCTCTCCACAGGTCGAGACGGTGCCGTTGTAGATGTCGCCCACAGGGGTGAAGGTCACGCCCCAGTAGTAGGTCTGAGCGATAGTCGGAGCGTACCCAGGTGAAGGCGAGCTGACCGTCCAGGTCGGCACTCCAGCAACAAGGGTCGAGGTGCCCAGCGCTCCGGTCCCCAGGTTGTCGATCAACCCGGCAGCCGAGCAGCTGGCGTTCGAGTAGAGGGCGAAGTTGACGGTGTCCGCCTGGGCAGGGTCGTACAGCCCCTGGATCGTGGCGGCGTCGGAGAGGGTAGTGCCAACCGCGCCCCCGGAGGTCGGGGTGGTGGTGATGGTCGGCGTTCCGACCGCCCCCACCTGCTCAGATCCGCACTGGCTCTGGGCAAAGCCGCCGTTGTCGTAGGTCAGGGTCGCCTGCCACTGGTACGGCCCAGCGGCCGGGATATTGACGGCTGGCGATGACGCCTTCCCGTTCACCACCGACTCAGCAGGGCTCACGTAGTAGGCCGACTTGGATTCAGATGCGCAGCTGGTCCCCTGGTACAGGGAGAAGGTGACCTGGGGGTTGAGGCCAGCGGCCGGGGGGTTGGTGATCGTGGCGCTGTCCGAGAAGCTGGTCCCGACCGGAGCCAGGCTAGGGGTTGCAAGGGTGCTGATGGATGGCGTTCCGACGGTCACCTGCTCCGCGTTGCAGGCACCGTAGAGATATGCCATCTTTCCGGTAGCGACATCCCAGTAGTAGTAGTTGACGACCCAGCGGTATGTACCAGGGGTGACATCCCAAGCCGGGTTCCAAGTGGTGGTGGTATGGCTGGGAGTCGTTGTCAAATCTGTCGCCGGATAGGTCGCCGACGGTGTCCACACGATGGTTCCGCTGCTCGCGGTGTACGGAATCCACCCGGACTTCATGGTGGCGCTGCCGGCCTGGCAAGTTGGATCGCTGGGCGAGTTGAGCCAGATTTGGACATACGGGGCCTGATCCCCGGCTGGCCAATAGGTGTCAGGGTTGATCACCTGCACGGAGTCGGAAAGGACCTGACCCGGGCTGGCGACCGCCGGAACGGGGACGGTGTTGACCTGCAACGTCCCTCCGGCGCCGGCCAGAGGGGCTATGTCGTCGAGCGAATTGGTCAAGAACTTGTCCGATACGTAGGACGCCTGCGAGATCAGGTGGCCCGGCGCCTGGGAGTAGTCAACGAAAGCCATGTATCCGTTGTTGTTGCTGACGAAGAGGTGGCCGAAGCCATCCACCGCTCCCTGGTCGAATGTGTCGGAGCTCCCGGTCATCGGGTAGCCCGATTCCTGCAGGCAGTCCTGGGTCGCCACGTCCCAGCAGCTCTCACCTCCGAAGGTGATCTCGGAGATGGGCTTGGCGCTCATGGGGGCGTTCCCCGCCGCGGGGGTGATCCCGATCTGGGCGATCATCTGGGCCCCGAAAGTGATGATGCTACCGGTCGCGGGATCAAAAGCCATCCCATGGGCAGATGGGAGGCCTGTCAGCAACTGGGTGAGCTGGGCCGAGCAGGTGCCGGCGGTCGAGTTGTAGGTGATGTTGATCGCCCCGAAGGCGCCGTATCCCCCAAAGAAGCCGCCGGGTCCGTTGGGAAGGCTCTCGGTGTAATACGCCTGGGAGCCGACCCAGACGATGGTGTCCATCACGAATCCGGTGCTCGAGATGGGGGTGGTCGGAGCCGAGGAGTTGTAGAGGGTGCAGGCGATCCCTGGCTCGATCTGGCCATTGGACCCGATCGGAAGCAGATTCAGCCCGTGACCGGAATACCCGCCGGCCGTCACGTAAGACCCTCCACCGAGGCCCTGCGGCGCCACCGAGATGTGGTCCACCTCCGGCATACCAGAGGCGACTTTCTTCACAAGGGTGCCCGAAGGTGTGACTTCGGAGACGGTTCCGCTCTGCTGCCCTCCGATCACCAGGTCACCGTTCGGAAGGAACTGGATCCCGTCAGCGCCCTGGGTGTTGGCGACAGCGGTCGGAGTGCCCATGGTGAGGGCCGTGCCGTTATAGGTATAGGTAACCTTCTGCACGTCGCTTCCGGTGGTGCAGTTACTGCCGGAGCTTCCCTGGTTGGCGTAACAGGTCAGGTACAGCGTCCCCGTGGTGGGCAGCGACTGTGCGGAGACCGGATCCGCCCCCAAGATCGCCATCACCACCACTCCCAGGGCGCCCACGGTCGCCATGAGACCCCCGAGCCTCCCCAGGGTGCCTCCCGCTCGCTTTGCAGTTCTGTTCAAGTGCAAACCTCCTCCTACCTTCGGAAATGAGTTCGGATGAATACGAAATTGCGCTGTCCGTCGGCTCTCCCCTGGGTCGGACCCCCCAGAGGACGCAGGCTGACCGTCGCCTGTCTGCGTGGTTCCGTGCGGGCCCCCCTCAGGACCTCGGCTCACGGTTTATCTCCCTTCCTTCCGTCGACCTCCTCCCCAGAACCTGAGGAGGGCTCCCTTCATCGACCTACAGTGCTGGTAACTGTAACCGGTCTGTGACAGGCTGTGAAGAACTTTTGGAGCTGGTTGTACGGGTCGTTACCCGATGGTTACACGACCGTCAGACCGCACCGGTCCTCGCGACCAACGCCGAGGCCCCTCCTTCGAAGTCAGACTGAGTTCACTCTTCGTTCCACGTTGGAACCCAGGTTAGGCGAGCTGCGAGGGCACCCTGAAAGGCCAAGGGGCCCGAGGGTCCGTCAGTCATCCCTTCAATCGGCTGTCATCTGCTGTGACAAACTGCATGCCTAGGGTGAGCTGGGAATCGGCCGCCGGCCCGCCCTGAAGGACGCCACCAAACAAACATCCCGTGCCTGGACCTGTGGCAAGGTCGACAGCGCCCGAGGGTCGACCCGCTCAGATTTGGCCGCACACCTCTCCCTCGTCCAGACTGCAGGGAGTGGTGCAGCACCCCTTGCCCTGGCATGGATCAAACGGTGTCAATTGTCTGAGGCACCAACCGCCCCGCCGACAGGTGTCCACCTCTTGGCCATGCCCACAGGGGCGGGACCACCGGAGACCATTCGTCTTAAGTCGCGCGGGGGATCCGGCTGGCCGAACCTGCGAAAGTCCCCACCGTCGCTACGGGGACGGATCCGAAGGTGGTCCAAGACGGTGTCGCTCCCCACGGGAGTGCGGTGCACCAATAGATGGTTGCCGCGGTTCTCCTGATATGCGAGACCTGCAACCTTCGTGGGGCCCTAGCCGTGGCCTCCAAACTGGCGTGGGATGTCCTCTCGGCAAGGCGCAGGTCAAAGGAGAGGGTCCGGTGCGAAACTGAGGATCTGATGGCTGAGCAACTTCCCGAGCTGTTGGTTGCGGATGCAAAGGCTTGGAGGAGCTGGTTGGCGGTTCACCATGGGGACCCCAATGGGGTGCGACTGGTGCTGGCAAAGAAGGGCGTCACGGAGCCCACGCGCCTCACCTACGCCGAAGCCTTGGACGAAGCTCTCTGCTTTGGTTGGATCGATGGACAGCTCGGGCGCCGCGACGAACGCACCTTCCTCCAGCGCTTCACCCACCGCCGGTCCCAAAGCACCTGGTCGCAGAGGAATGTGGCATCTGCCGAGCGGCTCCTCAGTGAGGGGAGGATGGAGGGTCCAGGGATGGCCGAGATCGAACGGGCCCGGGCCAACGGGAGGTGGGCTGCTGCCTACGCAGGTTCGAGCTCCATCGAGGTGCCGGCGGACCTGGCGGCTGCCCTGGATGCCGTGCCGGCCGCCGCTACCGCCTTCTCCGGGCTGACACGCCTCAACCGCTACGCCATCCTGTACCGAGTGGGAGCGGTGAGCAGTGCCACAGCGCGGCGCCGGAGAATTGACCGGTACGTCGCCATGCTGGCCGAGGGAGAAACGATCTACCCGAAAGCGGACTCCGGCGGCGCCGCCGAGTGACCCTGCTCGCGACCTAGCGAGGGGCGGACCATCGGTCCCGCGGCGAGCGGATCGGGACGGGGCGCTCGTGGAGGCGGCCGACGTTTGTGAGCGTTTTTTCCT
>DAHVDN010000026.1:0-1237 GCA_027313505.1 Candidatus Dormiibacterota bacterium | reverse complement strand
GGCGGACCATCGGTCCCGCGGCGAGCGGATCGGGACGGGGCGCTCGTGGAGGCGGCCGACGTTTGTGAGCGTTTTTTTCCTCCTGGCATGGATGGGAAGGTCACCGCCTACCACAGGGGCGAGTTTCGCCAGCGCATGGGGGTGGGGGGGCAGTGCACGGACCGCTATTGGTCCTCGGCCCACCTGGAGCCGCCTGATCCGGCCTTCAGGATGGTTTGGCCCCCTTCGGCCAGACCCTGGGAGTCGGCGCTACCGCCACTGAAAGCGCCTCCAGCGGGCGTCCGCTGTTCGGGAGCTGTCAGGTGCGACGCTGTTACCAGTGGTACCTGGTCGCCCCGACCGTTTGCCACTCCGCCTCGGACAGCCCCTCAATGTTCGAGATGACCGAGGTGCGCTGGAACTCGATACGGCCTACGAACACCCAGTCCTCCTCCTCGTTCCGGACGTTATCCTGAGACGGTCGGAAGTGAGCCGAGGTAGATCAGGAGCTGACCTCTGGCCCCCCTTTCGGGCTGGTCATCTGACCTCTCCGGCCAGCGCCTGATAGGCAGGGACCAGCTCCTCCCATCGCGCGTCGCTGTCGTCGCGCTCACGCCCCGCCAGATAGGCGGCTAAATTCTCGGCATGAATCTGCCACCCGGCACCGTAGAAGGCGATCTTGTCAAGCGGCAAACCCCGGACCTCGATGACTAGGTCGGTCTCATCGCCGTCGGCGGTCAACGTGGCTTCGATGGTCTGGTCGAAGGGCTCGGCCCCCTGACCCCTGCGCCAGGATTCGTCCGACTCTCTCGACGTCACCAGCAGTCGCCGCGGGGGCTCGCATGCCTCCACGCGCCCGGTTCCCTCCCAGCCATCGGCTTCCAGGTTAAGGCGGAACTCGCCGCCCGTAAGTAGCTCCCCTGCTACCTGGCCGTGCCAGCAAGAGAGGCGGCCGGGACTGGTAATCGCCGACCACAGGTCGTCGATGCCCGTGTCAAAACGGGCGGCGATGCGGACGACACCTTTCCCCTCAGCTGACCGCAGGCTGCCCAAGACACGGCCGGCTCCTGCTGCGCTACTGGTCATCTGCTGCTCCTTAGTCCGAAGTTACGGGTGGGTGTTGAAGTGAGGTCGAAGTGCAATAGCGCTGCAATAGTAGCCACTAATAGCTTGACATCGTGAAGATGATGTGGTAGCTTCATGAGGTGGCCAAGATCGGCAGCCATGCCATGCACGTCGACCGCATCCCCACCCACCT
>DAHVDN010000269.1 GCA_027313505.1 Candidatus Dormiibacterota bacterium | reverse complement strand
AACCTCGCGCCGGCATTCGCCGCCGCCGCAGGGCAGGCCCAGGTGATCATCATGACCTCGACCCCCGATCGCTACCGCCAGCTGGGCGATGTCAACCTGGTGCACCTCGGTTCGGCCTGAGGACACACCAGGGTCACTTTTCCCGGAACACGTCGTCCATCGCTCGGGCTGCGTCACGCTGCATCGACTCTGAGACGTGCGAGTAGAGGTCGAGAGGGATCCCAACTGTGGAGTGGCCGAGCAGCTCCGACGCCACCTTGGGGTGGACTCCTCGGCTGAGCATCAGGGTCGCCGCCGTGTGTCGGAGGTCGTGGAAGCGGATGTGAGGCAATGACCGTACCCCGTTTGCGGTACCAGCTGACGTGTACCCCGGTCAGACTCGACCACGAGCTAGAGAAGGAAGCCGGAGACAAGAAGGTGCGCCGCGACATCCTGAGCTACACCGATGCCGGGTTGGTTCGGCCGCTCCGAGCTGACAAGATGTTGTGAACCATGACCGAAATC
>DAHVDN010000268.1 GCA_027313505.1 Candidatus Dormiibacterota bacterium | reverse complement strand
CGGGCGCGAGCTCGAACAGAGCGCCTCGCCCTCACGCGAGGCCCTGGTGCGTGCGCTGTCGGTGGCGCCCGAGGGAGAGGACCTGGTGGTGCGGCTGCCGCCGGGGTCGTCGGTCTCCGAGGAGGAGGTTCGCCGGCTCGCACCGACCGTCCGGGTCTCGGTGGTCGAGGACCCCTCGGTCGAGGAGAACGGGTGCGTGCTGGAGGCCGGCCGCTGTCGGATCGACGCCCAGCTCTCCCCGGCCCTCGAGCGGGTCCGCCGGCAGCTCGAGCCGGTCCGCCACCCGCACCACGAGCGGGGCGGCGAGCGATGACGGTGCTGCGCGCCCCGGGGTTCCGCTCGGGCCTGATGACGGCGGCCAGGCCGTTGCGTACCGGCCAGGTCACGAGCCTGGTTGGCCTGCGCATCGAGGTCGAGGGCATCGAGGCCGCGGTGACCGACGCCCTCCTCGTCACCCGGTCGGACGGCACCGTGCTGCCGGCCGAGGTGGTGGATGGGCTGATCGA
>DAHVDN010000267.1 GCA_027313505.1 Candidatus Dormiibacterota bacterium | reverse complement strand
CCCTATTAATGGTTATTCCACAACCTTCAACACAGCCAGATACTATTGACAATTTTGCGCCCGGGTTCCCCGCTCCAGATCCAAGCGGTCCATCAGAAGTTGGCTGCCGGGCAGGGGCCAGGGCCGCACAAAAAAATCCTCGTTCTGAGCCGCTGCTCTCCAGCCGGCGACTGTTCGCACGCTAGCGCTATACCGCCTTGGAAATGGGCACTTTGACCCTCCGACAGATGCGTGAGGCTATCGCTGTTGGACAGTGCGTCTCAGCAAACTAGCGCTCCTGCTGATCTCCGTCCATGACGTTTCTGAACCGTTCAGCACAAGGCTAGCCTTCCAAGCTGGATGTCGCGAGTTCGAGTCTCGTCTCCCGCTCCCATCGTCCTCTGTCCATCTGTCGAGGAAGCGCTCAAGGGCCGACTTTAGGGACCACCTTCCATCGCCGGGCCCCGACGATCACGGGACGAAGACTTTCGTGATCGGTTCGCCGATCAAGAGTTCGAATGGCCTCTG
>DAHVDN010000266.1 GCA_027313505.1 Candidatus Dormiibacterota bacterium | reverse complement strand
ACCTAAGTGGGCCTGTGGGCAGGTGCCGGAAACGAGCTGCCTCTGCGTACTACGGCCACAAGCCTGGGCTGGTCGGTGCTCCAGCCCGCAGATCCCCTCGCTGAGACCCGGCTATAAGCTCAGTGGAACGCGGGGGAAGACCAGGGTGGTCCGGTCGGCGGACTGCTGGGTCTCGACCACGGCCACAACCTGTTCCTTCTCCCTCATCACCCGGTACAGGTGGAGCACCGGCACCCCCTCAGGCAGCGCCAGCAACTGCTTGATTGCTGGCGTCGGCATGGCGGCCTCCACCACGTCCTCCCCCTCCATCCCGAGGATCCCCTTGAGGGCCAGCACGTCGGGCAGCCAGTGGCCCGCCAGGTCCATCTCCGTCACTCCCAGCTCCTTCTCCGCCCGGGGACTGAGCCACGCCCGGCAGATGGAAGGGATGCCCGCCGTATCGAGGCCCACGGCCTCCTGCAACAGCACGTCCGTGCCCTCGCCCACCTGGAGCAGCTCCGCCATCCAA
>DAHVDN010000265.1 GCA_027313505.1 Candidatus Dormiibacterota bacterium | reverse complement strand
CGAAGCGAATAAGGCTCCACCCGACGCGGTCCTTGGCGCCCTTGCTCCGCCCGGTAGTCGATGTCCACTTTGAGTCGGTTGGATCCTGCATATCGGAGGAGTTCGATCGGCACCCCGCGGCGCCATGACATGATCGCCTGCGGCGCCTCCCACGACGAATCGAGCTTGCCCATCTGCGCCCGTGGGAGTCCCCGGATCTGGAGTGTTCCGGCAAGCCACGTAAAGACGTCATCGAGAGTCGACCAGAAACCCTCGAACGCAGGTAAGGGCTTCGGCAATTGGTGGCCGAGCATGTTCTCCCACTCACTCTCGATCTCTGCCCGAAGGGGCGAGGCCTGGATCGTCTCGACCGTCGGCACGGTGATCCCGGCGTGAGCGCACTTCCGTTCGAGCGCAAGTCGAACGGCTCCCAACTGACCGATCAAGTCTGGGTGGCGATGCATGTGAACGACGTCATAGAGATCCCGGGGGCGACACCGCTCAGCGAGGGCGCGGAGCTTCTCTCCGAA
>DAHVDN010000264.1 GCA_027313505.1 Candidatus Dormiibacterota bacterium | reverse complement strand
ACACGGCGGCCTGGATCAACGCGACCACGGTGACCGCAACGAGCAGCAGCGTGATGACCTTGGCGAACTGGTGGATCCACCGGTAACCGAAGATCGCGACCACGATGGCGGGGATCGTGACGAGGATGATCCACCACGGGACGCTCACGCCGGGGACCAAGAGGTTCATGGACTTGGCCTGGAGAGCCTGCGAAGCCGCCATGTACCCGACGTCCAGGAGGATCGATGCAAGGAAGATGAATTCGGCGCCGATGAAGCCGAACTGGCCACGGCTCTGGATCATCTGGGGCACACCGAGGCGCGGACCCTGCATGGCGTGGAACCCCGTCAGGATGGCTCCCAAGATGTTTCCGATCAGGACGGCGATGATCGCCCAGAACAGGTTCAGGCCGAGCACGACCATCAATCCGCCGAGCACGAAGTTGACAACGGTCGTGTTCGCGGCGAGCCATACCGGGATCTGATCCCTCGGCTTTCCGTGACGCTCGGAGGCAGGGATCACGTCGATGT
>DAHVDN010000263.1 GCA_027313505.1 Candidatus Dormiibacterota bacterium | reverse complement strand
CCGGTGGGGCCGTGGCCCTTCCCCGCAGCCGGATCTCCCCGCCCAGCTCCGACGGCCAGAGCACCTCCAGCCCCGCCGCCGCCAGCCCCTCCGCGGCCGGACCCAGGAGGAGCTCCGCCTCGGGGTCCAGAAGCTCCAGCTCCTCAGGGTGGGTGGCGGCGAGCACCCGGGCCGGGGGCTGGCGGAGGTCGGCGGCGCGCTCGGCCGAGGTGACGAGGACGGCGCAGGCCCCGTCGTTCTCGAGACAGAGGGTGAACAGGGACAGCGGCCAGGAGATCATCCGACCCGCCGCGAACCCCGCCTCGTCGAGGGTCCGCTGCCACGCCGTCACCCGGCGCATGGTGGCGGCCAGCGCCGCCTCGTACTCGGCCAGGCCGGTGGCCCGCTCGACGTGGGCGTCGGAGAAGTCCTCCGGGCTGCCCTTGACCGGTGCGGTGGCGGCCAGCCAGCTCCGGACCTCCCGGCGAAAATCCTCGACGTCGCCGCCGGGGCCGCCCCCCTGCCCGCCCGT
>DAHVDN010000262.1 GCA_027313505.1 Candidatus Dormiibacterota bacterium | reverse complement strand
GGCCTCCGCGGAGTAGCCCGCCTCCTCCACGTGGGAGGCGATGTCCCGGGCCGCCGCCTCGAGCCGTTCCTCGGTGATCGCCTGCCCGTCGAGGGAGGCCACTGACTGCTGGATGAGGCCGGGGAGTTCCGGCACCTGAGGCACCAGCTCTGCCGCCAGCCGTCCCCAGGACTGGGCCATGTCGGTCAGACCTTGGGTGAGCGGATTGACCGCCGCGTGCGCTCGCAGCTCCTGAGCCATCTGGGCCGCAGTGTGACAGCTCCTTACCGCATTCGAGTTTCGAGAGCTAAACGGTTCGGTGACGGGAGGGAGAGGGCCCGGGCCAGCGGACCGCCGGGGTCGAGGGACAGGGAGGCGATCACGGCGCAGGCTGCCGCCGCCACGGCCAGGAACCCGCCTTGGGACAGGAACCCCCCCGAGCCGGTGACGGTGTGCAGGCCCCAGGCCAGGAAGACCAGGGCCGCCGGCCCGAGCCAGCGCACCACTGACCGGGCCCGGGCAGGGACCCCGCC
>DAHVDN010000261.1 GCA_027313505.1 Candidatus Dormiibacterota bacterium | reverse complement strand
CTGGAGCTCGTCCATCAGCGGCTGGTCGAGATGGAGGCGACCGGCGGTGTCCACCACGACCACGTCGGCCCCCTGGCGCCGGGCGGTGGCGAGCGCCTGGGCCACCCCCCGGCCCAGCCCGTGGCTGCCGTCCGGCACCAGCATCGGGATCTGCTGCTCGTCGGCCATGGTGCGCAGCTGCTCCACGGCGGCGGGACGGCGCAGGTCGGCGGCGATGAGAACCGGACGGTGGCCATCCGCCCGGACCAGCAGGGCGAGCTTCACCGCCGTGGTGGTCTTGCCCGCGCCCTGCAGCCCCAAGAGGAGGATCGTCGTGGGCGGCTCCGGGTTGTACGTGATCCCCGAGTCCTCCCCGCCCAGCAGCTCGACCAGCTCGCCGAAGACGATCTTGATCACCTGCTGGCCGGGGGTGAGGCTTTCCAGGACGTCGGAGCCCACCGCCCTGGTGCGCACCCGATCGACGAACTCCCGGGCGACCTTGTAGTTCACGTCAGCCTCGAGCAGCGCCAGTC
>DAHVDN010000260.1 GCA_027313505.1 Candidatus Dormiibacterota bacterium | reverse complement strand
AGGCGCTGCGCGGCAACTGAACGGCATCCTGCCCAGCAGCGGGCGACCCCGGGCCATCAGTCGCGGCCACCGCCGGCTGGTGATCTGAACTGAAGGCGGGGAGCAGTCTTCTTGACGATGGTGCGTTTCTCCTCGAACACCACCGTGGGCACCTCTGCAACCGAGTCAACTCCTCCAGCGCTGCTGCCTTCACCTTGCCAAGGAAGGCGGCTCTACTCATCGGTCCGCTGCATTCGGCCCCTTTCGTGCTCGTGCTCAGCTAGCCTCGGTATTTCATCAAGGGGGACATGGACCCGTCTACTCAGCTGCCCCTTGATGAAATACCGAGGCTAGGACTGCATACTTGTAGTCTGTCCACCTCGAAGTCGGAACCGCTGTGAAACCGATACTCGGGGCCCCTCACAGCAGCACGCGTGCCCGACCCGGAAGAAGTGACTGATGCTCCCCAGTGGGGGGACCTGCCCCACATGCCTGAGTGGCTCTGGTTCATCGAGCGCCCCGGGCCTCCAGGCG
>DAHVDN010000025.1 GCA_027313505.1 Candidatus Dormiibacterota bacterium | reverse complement strand
GGACACCAGGGCTTTGCGGCTGCTGCGGCCGGGAACTTGGAGGCCACGGTGACAGGATGTCCTGGGTGGACGGTGGCCGACCTGACCCGGCACCTGACCGAAGTGCACTGGTTTTGGTCGACCATCGTGGCCGAACGGCTCCACCAGCCGCCAGACGAATCCCGCCGTCCGCCGCCTGCCGGGGATGACCGTCTGATCAGACAGTTCTTGAAAGGTTCCAACCATTTGGTCGAGGTCCTTGGTGCGGCCGACCCCGAGGAAACCGTCTGGACGTGGGCACCCGCTCAGCAGAATGTGGCATTTGTTATCCGGCACCAGGTGCAGGAGGCGGCCATACACCGGTGGGACGCCGACCAGGCAAGGGGCGGCACCTTCTCAATTCCTACCCCGCTCGCAGCGGATTCGATAGAGGAGTTCCTGACCTTCTCAGTCTCCAGCACCGCCGACCCCGCAGATCCGGTGGGGCAACCTCTGCAGGGGTCGTTCTCACTGGAGTGCACTGACATCAAAAGGTCCTGGACCATCTGCGATGGATCCTCGGCCGGGACGTTGTCTTTCGACTGCGATGTTGAGCCGGCAGCTACGAAGATCTCTGCCACAGCTTCCGAGCTGCTTCTGTGGCTCTACGGCAGGATCCCCCTCCCATCGACTCCGGACTCGCCGAAGTTGGTGGAGCGATTCCGGGCTCTCTGCTTCACCGACTGAGGAGCGTCTCCGGAGCTGCGTGCCAGTTGAAGTTTCAGATCACAGTGTCGGTAGCAAGCGGCAAGTGGAGCAGAGGCAAGTCTTACGGTCAGCTCCGCTCCACCCCAAGTTCAACTGGGACGGGCGCCCGCGCTGCCCTTAAGGGGAGCCCTCACCATCGGAGCGATCACGCAAACGTTGGTCCCACTAACAAGCAGAAACACCAGGCCAACTGGGCCCAGGGCCATTCCCTATCCGCCACGCACCTCTATCCCAACCCCGATCAGCACCACACCAGCGACCAGGCGTAGTCCCCGTCCCGTCCCAGTAGCCATGAATCTCGCGAGAGCCATCTCCCTCACCTCTTTGTCGATTACGTCTGACTATTTGACGTTGGCGGTGGCCAAAAGGATGCAGACGAGCGTCGAAGCCGTTCTATGGGCAGCGCCGGGACGTGCTGAGCAGAGGGAGTAGGCATGTGTGGCCGGTAACACCCCTCCCCCGGGAACCCTGCACCTCTCATGGCGCGCCACGCTCGACGTGGCGGTGTATGGGGGGCCCATGGACGTCGATGGAAATGTGGTGGTGCCGAAAGGGAGAACGACACCCTCTACGCACTCAGCCCGGTGACTGGCGCAAGCGTCTGGAAGGACCGTGACGGTCGGCCGGTTACGGGAGGGGTCCCCTGCGACGTCATCTAGCCCCTTGGGATCACCGGGACCCCGGCTTACGCCCCTCTGACCCAGACGCTATTCGCAGTGGCTGAGGAGACAGGGTTTAAGGATGTCCTTGACGCCTTCACCCCTACCACCGGCACCGTGATCTGGTCTCGGCAGGTGGACATTCCCATTCCCTCGGAGATCTCAAGCGCGGTTCAACAGCGGCCCGCGCTGGCGGTTGCCAGCGGTTACGTCTACGGCGGATTTGGGGGGCTGGACGAAGGCTGCGCCCAATATCGAGGGGAGTCGTGTCGGTCCCCAGGTCGGGGACCGGGGCAACGCTGACCTAGGTGGTGGCCACCCGCTGGTGAGCGGGCAGTTTGACCTACCGGAGGGCCGGTGATCGGCCCGGGCGGCCATCTCTTCGTCTCGACCGGGAATGGGGCCGCGACCACAGGGAGACGGGACCTCATCGACTCCGTTCTGAAGCTCCGCCTTCACGCTGATCGCCGGCTTCGCCCCTGCATCGTGGTCCAGTAACGACGCCCGGGATCTGGACCTCGGATCCGTCGCCCCGACCCTTCGCCCAGATGGATATCTGTTCATCACTGGTGTGGGGGACTCGGTGGAGAATCTCCAGTGGACGCACCTGCGGAGGGCAGATGGGCTTCGGCGACACATCGTTTGCGGGAGCGACCGTCTTCCTGCCCTGTGAGAATGGCAGTCAAGCGATCGTCGTCAGCTCCTCTGGAACATCACTGCCTGTTGGGCAGGCCAAGTCTGGCGCCACCGGGCCACCCGTGCCTAGCGGCGGCTGTGTCTTAACAGCCGATACCTCGACAGGGGTCCTCCACGCCCTCACCCAATCCTATGGAGCCGTCGTGGCAAGGACTGCTGTTGGGGTCGTACCCCACTTCGCAAGCCCGGCTCCCATCAGCAACCAGCTTTTCGTGGGGACCGACGGTGGGGCGGTCGGAATCTCAGGCGGCTGACCCAACGGTTTCTCAGCTCTGTTGTCATCCCCGAGTTTGGAGGGGAGCTGACCCAGCCATCAGCTCCGTGAGAAGGCGAGACGGAGCTTCGCTCTGGTGGCCTCCAAATGCTCCGGAATCACCTTGACATCCGCCAGTACCGCCATGAAGTTGGTGTCTCCAGACCACCGCGGGACCAGATGAAAATGCAGATGACCGTCCACCCCGGCACCGGCTATTCGGCCCTGATTCCAACCCCCGTTGAAGCCATCACAGCCAAGCTCCTCGCGAAGCACCCTGGTCGCCAGCTGCAGCTCAGCCGCAACATCTCGGAGCTCTCCAGGGTCCAACGCCGCAAGGTCACCCCCATGGCTACGGGGAGCGACCATTAGGTGCCCCGGATTGTAGGGAAAGCGGTTAAGGAGGCTGACCGCAGCCCCGGATCTATGCACCACAAGATCTCCGTCCCCTAGCTCCGGACGTCCAGCGTCGCATAGAAAGCACAGCTCCTGAGATTCACCGTCGTTGACGCGGTCGATATAGTCCATCCGCCAAGGTGCCCAGAGTGTGTCCATGCTCCTCCTCGAACTGCTCCGAGTTTGACTCGGGCTGTGCCGGGACCGTAAACTACGGGAGTACTAGGGTAAGGGGTACCTCTGTCCCCGCCCGCCAACTGCCCGAGGGCTTATTCGAGGTTTGCTTCTTCGTGGGTTCTGTGATCAAGAAGCGGCGCAAGAAAATGCGCAAGCACAAGCATAAGAAGATGCTCAAAAGAACCCGCTGGAAGCGTCGCAGCGCCTGACCTCGACATCCCCCTGAGTTCGGCCACGCCGAGCCTTCTATACTGGGGCGCCCAGGGGCGATAGCTCAGTTGGCAGAGCGCTGCCCTCGCACGGCAGAGGTCAGGGGTTCGAATCCCCTTCGCTCCACTCCGCGCGTCATGCTCCAACCCTCGACATGAGGCACGAGGGTTCGAGGGGGATGCTTTTGCCCGTTCTCGGGCAAGGTGGCCCACGCGAGGGCTTCGAGAGGGTTGAGTGCGAGTTCGAGGTACCGATACGGCACCATAGTGGTATCGTCGACGGATGGCAATGAACCTGCGCCTGGCCCCGGACGCCGAGGAAGCCGTCCGACGCGAAGCGCAGCGCACTGGGCGCTCGCAGCAGGACGTGATCCGAGAGGCAGTCAGTCGCCATCTTGGCCTGCCGGTGGGTGATGGTGCTCGCGGCGATCTCGGGCAGCTGGTCTCCACGGGGACGGTCCTTCCGCCGCGGGTGCCGTATCGCAGGGTCGTGAAGCGTCTGCGCCTTCCACCGGGGATCACCAGCGCTGACCTTCTCGATCGGGGCGACAGGATCTGATGTGCGGGTCTATTTTGACAGCAGCGCGCTGATCAAGAGGTCGGTTCAGGAGGCCGAGTCCGACGCTGTGGAGGCCACGTTCGGCCGCTACGTCGCCGATGATGCCGTGATCGTTTCATCGTCGCTGGCCTGGGTCGAGGTCAGTCGAGCCCTGCGGAGCCGGCTCGAAAGCGGTTGGAGCGGCGAAGACGAGCTCCACGACGCGGTCGAGGGTGCCCTGTCGGGTGTCGCCGAGCGGCTGATCACCGGGGAGGTGGTCAGCCTCGCGCGACGAGTCGCTCCGTCAAAGTTGCGGTCGCTCGACGCGATCCATCTTGCCACCGCGATCCTGCTTGACGTCGATGAGGTCGTCGCCTACGACGATCGCCTGATCGACGCATGCCGACACAACGGGCTCACTGCCGTGACGCCCGGCCGCGCCTGACCGCAGGACCGGCATTATACCGCCGCGGCCGCCTCCGAGCGCCCGAGCCATGACCGTCAGCGACCTATTTGATCAGCTTGGCCTGACCGGCGCCGCGTATGCCGCGCCGGTGGCGGGCGGACGAGGCCGGGGGCTTGGTGCCGACGACCTGGTGACGCCGGCTTCATTGGTCAAGATCCAAGTCGCCCTGGCCGTGGAGAATGCGATTCTGGCCGGCGTGATCGACGGTCGGGCTCGACGGATCCTGCCCAGCGAGTGTCGGACGCCGGGTCCCAGCGGGCTCTCGCTCATGCACGACGAGATATCGATGTCGGTGCGCGACTTGGTCATCGCGATGCTGACCGTCAGCGACAACGTGGCGACCGACGAGCTGATCGCCACCGTGGGCGTCGATGAGATCAATAGCACTACCCGCCGGCTCGGCATGGCTCGGACCGAGGTCACCAGCAACCTGCAAGAGATGCTGGACGGGATCGCCCGCGACGCCGGGTTCGATGATTACCGGAGCCTGACCCGTCACGATCCCGCCGCTGCCGGCCCGCCATCCGAGGAGGAAGTAAGGCACCGCATCGCCGCAAGCATGGCGTTGGACCCGAACCGCGGACCCCGCACGACGGCCAGAGAAACCGTGGCGTTACTGCAGGCGATCTGGACCGACCGTGCCGGCGCACCCCAAGCCTGCGCAGCGGTGCGCCACGCGATGGCGCACCAGCTGACGCGACACCGGATCGCATCGGGTTTCACCTCGCCCGTCACCGTCGCGGCCAAGAGCGGCGGCCTCATGGGCATCGTGCGCAACGAGGCCGGGGTCGTCACCTTCCCGGACGGGACGGCGTACGCCGCTGCCGTGTTTACCCGCAGCGAGCCCGGCGCGACCAACGCGGCGGAGATCGACTCGGGCATCGGCACAATCGCTCGTCTCCTGGTCGATCAGCTACGAGCGGATGCCGCACCAGCGAGTCAGTAGCAGACCAACGCCTGCGGTGCCTGAGCGGTTACCGTCGTTGCGAACCGCTCGATCCTCGGACACCAGCCTGCTCCCTAACTGATCTGTCATGCCAGCTCGGCAGAGGAGCCGACTCACCAGGGACTTCGCGGCCAGGCCAGAGTTTGAGAACTCTCTACTTAGCTCCACCACCATTTCCGTCCTTGGCGCTGAGCGCCGGGCCAGCTGGCTCAGACGCTTGGGAAATCGGTGCCGGTTAGCTGGGCCGAGAGCCTCCACAGCTCAGCGGCCATCTGGGGATCTTGAGCGGCTCGCGGCGCAGGGGCAAGTTTGGGATACCCACGGAAATGTCGGTATCCGTCCGGGCAGACCAGGGAGCCGCCGGGAATCTCCTGCGTGGCGGCGTAACAGGTCGGAAGCGCTCCGCGGTCAGCGTCCTGCGAGATCACCCGGACCACCGCTCTGGCCATACTCCCGCGCAGCCCGGCGAGGTGCCCCATGAGATTGGTGTGGGCTACCCCGGGATGCGCCGAGACCGCAGAGATCCCGGAGGCGGCCACCGAGAGCTGCCGCTGCAACTGCAGAGTGAAGAGAATATTGGCCTGCTTGGAGTCCGCGTACGCCTGGGAGGACTTGTAGGGTCGCCTATCCCAACTCAGGTCCTGAAGGTTGATCCTCCCGCCCGAGGCAAGGTTGGAGGTTATGGTCACAACCCGCCGAGTGATATGGGGAAGGAGGAGATTGGTCAGGGCGAAGTGCCCGAGGTGATTCGTGCCCATGTGCACCTCAAACCCGTCCTCCGTTCGTTCGTTGGGCAGGTACATGACCCCAGCGTTGTTGATCAAGATGTCGATTGGCCCTGACCAGGCACTGGCAAACGCGCGGACTGAAGCCAGGCTGGCCAAGTTCAGCAACCGAACCTCGGTCTGACCGGAGATGGTGCTGGCGACCCGCGTCCCTCTTGACACGTCGCGGACCGCCAACACAACTCGGGCTCCGACCCCAGCCAGCTGCCTGGCGGCTGAGGCTCCAATCCCACTTGAGGCCCCGGTGATCACAACTGTGCTACCAGACAGGTCAGGCAGGTCGGCGGCGGTCCATCTCTGGCCGGAAATGCTTGCACCCCTCATAAACCGGTGGTCGACCGCGAATCCGCTGGCAGCACAGTGGACCGGCGACCGACCGCTCAGACCATAAGACCCTGCCTGCAGTATGCCCCATCCGATCACAGGCGGCAAGGTGGAACCACCGCAGCCTTTAACGGCCTTCGAGCGCGGGCCCGCCGATCCGGCCGGTGCACCGGGTCGCACGGGCGGGGTCGATGCCTGGCCAGATCCGTCCCGCCACCCGCGAATCAGCCGGACCGAACCAATTGGCCGCCCCGGTCCGGCATCAAAGGCTGGTGGTCCGGCCTCGGTTCTGTCCGGCACCCGGCTGCGAGTCTCGACGGATGGACTTGGAGATGACGCGCTCCACCTTTAGGTGCCGGGTTCCCCCACCGCCGCTGGAGCCTCCGAAGGTGAGGCAATCGACCGGTTCAGGGTCAGGAGAGTGCTCGCTCCTCAAAGCCGTCACCGCTGCTCCCCAGATGTGCGGCCGCGGAGCTCATCCTGAAAGGCCCCGACCACCTCGAAACATCCACGAGCGCTTGGGCAAAGCGCGTGTGCGCACCTTCAGCCCTGCGGTTCATGGGTTGAGAGGCGCTGTCCCTGAGGACGGGTGATCCAAGGCAGCCCTGGCGGTGCGCCGACTCAGTGAGCGGAGGAGACCGGGATCCCCTCAGCGTCGTCCAAATTGGCGAAGTAGGCCGACACCGCGTGATCCAGAAGTTCGGGGGTGAGCCTGGGCTCAACACCGAAATAGGCTGCCGCGTGGATCAGATGGTCGAGGATGTCCCGCGGCTCACAACCATGGAGCGGGCGGTTCTGCTTTCTGTAGTGCTCTTCCAGCAGGTAGTTCACCGCCTCGGGGTCGAACGGCAAGCCCATGCTCTCACAGGCCCGCCGGAATATCCTGCCGTACTCCACCACCCCAGGGTTGGGGACCTCCACCTTGTACCGGATCCGACGAAGGAACGCCTCATCGACCAGCTCCCGAGGCCGCAGGTTTGTGGACAGGATCAGGATCTCAGTGAACGGCACCTGAACCGTGGTCCCCGCCCTGGAGATGTTGAGGTAGTCGTAGCCGGCTTCCAAGGGGATGATGAGGCGGTTCAGCAGGTCCTGGGGACTGAGCTGCTGGCGGCCAAAGTCGTCCACCAGGAACAACCCGCCGTTGGCCTTGAGCTGCAGGGAGGCTTCGTAGAAGCCGACCTTGGGGTCGAAACTGAGATCCAACTCCCGTCCTGTCAGCTCCCCGCCGGCGATCACGACGGGCCGAGTGCAGAAGGCCCACCGAGTGTCGTGGGGGGGCAGTTCGGCCGGCACTGGCTTATGGTGCATGGGATCGAAGATCCGGATCACCTCGCCCTTCACGAAAATCGCATGAGGGACGAAGATGGGGTCACCGAGAAGGTTTGCGCAGGCGGCAGCGATGGTGCTCTTACCGTTCCCGGGCGGTCCGTAAAGGAAGATCGACTGGCGTGAACCGAGAGCCGGGCCCAGCCGATTCAGCACACTTGGAGGCAAGACTAGGTGGTCGAGTGCCGACCGCAGGAGCTGATGGGTCACCATCGGTGCGGTCCGGCCCTGATGGCGGGCGACGGCAACATAGACATCCAACGGGACCGGTGCCGGGCCGGCGTACTGGCTGATCTCTATCAGCTCGCGGGCGCGTTCCCTGCCAGTTCGGCTGATAGCGTATTGGAGGCCTTCCGCGAAGCCCTCGTCACTACCCACCGTGCCCCGAATGCCAGTGGTGCCACAGTAGCCCTCGTCGGACAAGAACTTGATGGCATCAGAGACCATGATCCACGGAAGGCAGGAATGCCGAGCCAGGTCGCGCCCTAGCATCCCGCCATTGAAGTAGAGGATCTTCAGTACCAGATCACAGATGAAGGAAAAGGGTAGGCCGGCTTCCTTCGGGCTCTGGGGTACGGGCGGGAACCCGATCTGGCTACGTGCCGGCGGAGTGGCGGTTAGGGGGGCTGCAGACATTGGTTTTTGAACTCAACTCCTGGTCGGGACCGGCCCGGGACTTACTCGCGGCCCGAGTCTCGCACCCACCGAAGCGAATTCATCCCCGGGTCAAGCCCTATTTGCACGGTCGTGAAACGCTTGGCACCGTCCCGTAACCTGACCGCCGACTTTCTCCTAAGGAGCTGATCGGTCTACCCTGGCATAATCCTTGGACCGAGGGACCGCAACCCCGGCCATCCCCAACGATGCAGGAAGTAAACCCCTCCGCCGCCAGCAGGGGCGCCAGCCGCGGTCGTTCCGCCAGGCGTCGTCCGGGCATCCAGTCCCGCAAGCCGGGCTTCTGGAGACGCCACCGGTGGCTCCGCCGCACCAGCTACGTGCTGGTCGCAGGGGTCCTCATGGCCTGCGCGGGTGTCGGCACGGGGTTTTTGGTGCTGGCTGCCTTTCAGGTCGGTCTTCCTAGCGTGGCCGACCTTCCCAACCTCGGCCCACCTCGGGACAGCTTCCTGCTGGCCAGCAACGGCACCCTCCTCAGCGTTCTGCACGAGCCTGGGGAGCAGCACCTCCACGTGAACCTCAACCAGGTGAGTCCGTGGCTGCTCAAGGCGACCATCGCCGTGGAGGATCGCCACTTTTATCAGGACACCACATCGGTTGACCTGCCTCGCATAATCGAGGCGGGAATCCACGATGCGCTGCACCACGGCTCGCTCCAGGGAGCAAGCACCATCACCGAGCAGCTAGCCAAGATCTCCTTCTTGACCCCGGCCCAGACCATCACCCGGAAGATCCGGGAGCTGCTCCTCGGCTTTGAGATCGCCAAGACGTTCAGCGCCAACCAGATCCTTCAGATGTATGTAAATAGGATCCCCTACGGAAATCAGGCGATCGGGATCGGAACCGCAGCGGAGCTCTACTTCAACATCCCCGCCAGCAAGCTGGACCTTGCCCAGGCGAGCATGCTGGCCGGGATCCCCGACGCCCCCAGCGCCTACGACCCTCTCAACTACATCGGAGTCAAGGGTCCCAACTACGCCAAGCTGCGCCAGGCCGCAGTGCTGCAGACGATGGTGACCAACCACTACATCACCCAGGCGCAGGCGGACGCCGCCTACAAGGAGAACCTGGTCTACACCCCCTGGGCCGACTCGGGCACCCTTCTGGCACCCAACTTCGTCTCCTACGCAGTACAGCGTCTCCAGGCACGCTTCGGGGATTCCTATCTGAACCCGGGGGGGTGGACGATCTACACCTCGCTGAACATGGCGGACCAGCAGGCGGCCGAAGCAGTCATCCAGAACCCCGCCAACAATGCGCGGTTGCTGGCGGACTATCGGATAGGGGACTCCGCCTTGGTGTCGCTCGACCCGCGCGATGGAGAAATTTTGGCGATGGTGGGGACCAGCAACTACAACGGCTCAGTGGGGCAGATCAACATGACGAACTCACCGCGCCGACCGGGATCGACATTCAAGATGTTCACCTACACCGCTGCGATCGCCTCTGGCAAGTTCACGATGACCACCCCGGTCCTGGATGCTCCGATCAACATCAACGGCTATTCGCCGCAGAACTATGAGCACTATTTCAGTGGGATCTGTCAACTCCAGAACTGCCTTGGCAACTCGATCAACATTCCGGCGGTCAAGGTGGAGATGATCACCGGGCTGCCAAACGTGGTGAGTATGGCGGAGCGGATGGGGGCCACCGGGCTGCTCAATCCTCAGAACACCTACGGTGATGCACTGACGCTTGGGGGCCTCTCGATCGGACTCACGGAATTGCAGCTGGCAACCGGAGCCTCGGTGCTTGCCAGCGGCGGGGTTCTCCACCAACCCACGGCCATCCTGCAAGTCGTCAGCGGCACCGAGAACATCTATCAGTACGACGTGGCCCAGAACTCGATCCAGGTGGTGCCCCCGGATGTCGCCTACATCATGAACGCGATGCTCTCCAATAACAACAACCGATTGAAGGACTTCGGGCCCTCTGCGCACCTCACCCTCCCGGGCCGCCCGGTATCGGCCAAGACCGGAACCTCGGACGCACAGAACGCGGCTGGGGCTTACAGCAACAACATCGAGGACAACTGGACCTTCGGTTGGACTCCCCAGCTGGTGACCGGGGTATGGGTCGGGAACCCTGATGGCACGACGCTCTCCAGCGTCACCTCGGGAATTAGTGGAGCCGCACCGCTGTGGCAGACCTACATGGAGCAGGTTCTCTCAGGGCAGCCTGTGCTCTGGTACGCCAAGCCCACAGACCTGGTTCAGGTGGGCAGCGGACCATACCCGTATTACTATCTGCCCAACACGGTGAGCTATGCAAACCAGCAGGTGAACTGCCCTCCCGCCTACCAGTCCAATTGGAACGGGACCTGCTGACAATCGAGTCCGCAGCCGCGCTCCAGGGGGCGAAGGCCCCAGATGGCGGCTAGCTGGAAACCCCAATCCCTAAGAGCGGATCCCCCGCCTTGACGGCCAACGAAGTGACCAGAAAGACCACCACTCCGGAGGCTGCCGCTTCCAGGGCCACCAGTGGCTCTCCGAACAAGTCCCTCAGCTCACCCACCTTCTGACCAGCCACCACCCGATCACCTACCACCACTGTCGGGTGATAGGTCGCAGATATTTCGGTCCTCATCCAGACCATCTGGCTCATCGGCTCCGGGTCGGGCAGAGGGGGTCCCACAGGGTCGATCATGGCGAGACTCGACATCACATTCTGGAGTCCTCTCAGATGCCGCCCAACCGAATCTGAGTCGCAGATTCCCTGCTGGCCGACCTCGGCTATGATCGCGGGAATGCCTCGGAGCGCCGCCGTGGCGTAGGCCGCGCCCGGCACCGACTCCGGATCGACTCCCAAGCTGTGCTCGAATCCATAGACTCGGGCCATCTCCCGAGATCGTCGGGCCACCTCGGGGTCCCCGGCTCTGGTCCAGAGGGTGAAGGGGCTGAGTGCCTCTATCAGGTCTCCGCAGTGGGCATCCACATAGGCGTCAGACCCATCGAGGAGATTCTGAGTCAGAAAGTTCGCGACCCTGGCAGCCGGTCCCCCTTGGCGGTCACCCGGAAAGCAACGGTTGAGGTTGAGGCCGTCTCGCGGATTGACGTAGATCGATCTCTCGTAGAAGCCTGGGGAGTTCACCAAAAGGACCGCGATCAGTGTGCCGCGCAGGGAGTCCGGATCGAGCCACCGGGTCAGCTGGGTCACGGCCTCTATGGGCACATACTCGGCGGCGTGCATCCCGCTGGTGACCGCCAACGTCGGACCAGGCTCACGGCCGCGCACGATCACTGCCGGCATATCCCACGACGGGACCAGACCGGGAACGCTCACGTATCCCCTCGAAACCTCACCGGGTTCGGCACTTAGCCCGGCAATCTCAACTCGACCCATCACACCCTCCCAAACGGCGTCGTCCTCCGCCACCTTCGGTGGCTCCGTCCGATCGGCCAAAGGCAACCTCGCTCGAGAGAGCAAGGCCTCTCTCCCCGACTGATCTCACTGGACCCGGGACCTCTCGTCGATCCATCGGCTGACCACCTGGGCCAAGACCGGCAATGGCACGGCCCCCTCGCTCAAGACCACACCATGAAACTCCCGGACATCGAATCTGGCCCCCAACTCCATCTCGGCCATGCCTCGGAGCCGTCGGATCTCTCGCCGGCCGATCATGTAGGCGAGGGCCTGGCCCGGCCAGGCGATGTACCGGTCGATCTCGTTGGCGACATTGTCCATCGTGGTGGCGGTGTTCTCCCACATGAACTCGACGGCCCGCGCCCTGGGCCAGCCGAGGTGGTGCATCCCGGTGTCAACCACCAATCGGCAGGCGCGGAGAGCGTCGAACGAGAGCATTCCGAGCCGCTGCAGATCCGACGTGTACAAGCCCATCTCGTCGGCCAGGCGCTCGCAGTAGAGGCCCCAGCCCTCGACGTAGCTGCACACCTCGGCGTCGAGGAAGCGCCGAAACCTGGGCAGGTGTGTCAGCGTCTGGGCCGACGCTATCTGCAGGTGATGACCAGGGGTGCTCTCGTGGAAGGCCAGCGCCTCGTACTCGTAGGTGAAGCGATTCTCGGGGCGGGTGGTGAGGACGCAATGAGCGCCTGCCCGCCGGCCGTCCTCGGAGGGTCCGCGGTAGTACGCCAGGGCTGCGTTCCCGGCCTCCGCCTGGTCGATCTCCTCGACCAGGCATGGAGCAATGTCAAAGTGCGGAAACCATCGGTCGCGGATGGCTTCGGCACGTTGGAGAGCCCCCTCGACCATCCGAACGATCTCTCCAGAGCTCCGGAACCGCAACGCGGGGTCGTCCCTGAGCCGTGCGCGCACCTCGACTGGGCCGATCGGCCCAAACACCCGCGAGCCCACCTCCTCCCACTCCGAGTTCAGCTCCGCCAGTAGCTCCAGGCCAATCCGGTGAATTTCGTCAGGGGTGAGATCCGAGGTGGTGTGGCGCCGGACCGCGGTCCGATATGCACCCTCACCCCCCGGTACGAACCTCAGCCCGACCTCAGCGTCGGAGCGCGAACTGGGAAGGAGTTCATCGCGCAGACCAACCAGCAATCTGGCCATGGCAGGGCGCGCCGAAGTTCTCAGCGTCTCGGCCGCCGCACCACGGTCGTGATCGGTTGCGGACCTGGCATCTAAGAGGGGGAGCATCAAGGGGTCACTCTCCAAAGGACGACCCAGGTGACCAGCGAGTTGGTTCATGGCCTGACGAATCCCTGCCGCCGTCGATCGGCGACCAGCTGCAGTGGTATCTCGGTAGCGGTTCAGGACGCCATCGAAGTACCCGCCCAGCCCTGCCAACCGGCGAAGGTAGCCGGCGACGGCTTGGTGGTCGCCCAGAGGTGCTGTGGGGATCGACTGAAACGCCAAGGACTGAGGCGAAACGTAGCCGGCGGCCGACGCGTCCATCGCCCAAAGGCCATCCTCAAGGTTGGTGCGCAGACTCCAAGCCAAGTGGGAAAGCACTGCGTGGTTTACCTGGCCGGCCCGACTGAGGTCTGCAATTCTTATGGCTGCGAGCTCGGCCTCAAAGCTCCGCACCCGCCTGGCGTTGGTCGCAGACGCCTCCTGGCCGGGGTCGGGGAGCTCGGAGTCATGGCCCAGGACGCCGAGCATGGTCGCGGTCAGGGGGTCGATTGAGTGCATCGTGTCGAAGAAGGAAGCACCCAGCCGTGTCAGGGTCAGCTCCGCATCGGTGCCGCTCAAGGCTGGATCCATCCTGTCGCTTGCGCTCCCAGCCCAGGGGCGCCCACCCCCAGCGGAGGAGAGGTGATCACTCGCCAACCAGACGCATCGCTAGTTCGCGCAGCAGAACCTCCCATGCGCGCATTCCCTCCCCCAGCCGCTTGATCCGCAGAAACTCGTTTGGAGCGTGCAAGCGTTCATCCGAAGTCGAGAATGAAAAGAAGAGTGTCTTGAGCCCCAGCCTCTCCTCGAACAACGTGGTAGCCGGCACGCTTCCGCCAATCTTGGCGAACAGGACAGCCTCCCCGGGATACACCGCGTTCAGCGCTTCGCGCGCCGCCCGAACCGCCGGGTGGTCGACGGAGATCGAATAGGCCGGAACCAGCCCTGGGTCCGGGATCACCGAGACCGTGACGCCCATCGTGGGCCGAGCCTGGATGAAACCGCTCACCGCCGCCAGGACGCCGGTAGGGACCTGGCCGGCCACCAGACGACACGAGATGTGGGCCCTGGCCAGGTGCGGGATGACCGTGTACTTGCCGCCAGCCTCAAAACCGTTGACTTCCAGCGTGGGGCGTTCCCAGAGGCGCTCCAAGGTGGAATAGCCAGGCTCGCCAGCGAGCTCAGAAACGCCAAGTCCGTCGGCGTAGGCACGCTCGTCGAATTTGACTGCCGCGATCTCACGGCGGCGAGTGGCGGGAAGCGCAGGGACCCCGTCATAGAACCCCGGGACGGTGACGGCACCTCGAGAGTCGTGGAGGCTGGCCAGGATGGCCGCCAGCACATGCGCCGGGTTTGCGACAGTTCCCCCGTAGCGCCCAGAGTGCAGGTCTTCGGCGGCACCGTTCACGGTGACGGTCATACTCACCAGCCCCTTCGATCCCAGCGAGAGCGAGGGTTCATCCGGTCTCCACATCGCACCATCCGCTGAGATCACAACATCGGCTGAAAGCGCCTCGGCGTGGCTGGCCAAAAGTCCGTCCAGGTGCGGGCTCCCAATCTCCTCCTCACCCTCGAACAGGAACTTGAGATTGAGGGGTGGCACGCCCTCTTGGGCGAGAAATGCCTTCATGACCTTGAGGACGATGTAAACCGGCCCCTTATCGTCCGATACCCCCCGTGCCCGGACCGTGTCCGCCACTCTGGTGAGCTGGAATGGGGGCGAGTCCCATTCGCTGAGATCGCCGGTGGGCTGCACGTCGTAATGCCCATAGATCAGGGCCGTGGGAGCTCCAGGGGCACGCAACCACTCACCAATAACCGCTGGATGACCACCCGTCGCCTCCACCCTTGCTTTGGCGAATCCCAACTGATCGGCGAGCCATGTTGCCGCCCGGCGCATGGTGGCCGGGTCCGCGTCGCGGCTCACACTGGGGATTGCCACATACTCGGCAAGCTCGGCCAGGTAGGCCTCGTCGCCGTCGCTAAAAGAGAGCACTGCCGCCGTCGATCGAAAGGGTCTGGCCGGTGATCCAAGCTGAATGTTCGGAGACGAAGAACCGAACTCCGTGAGCTATGTCCTCCGGCTGTCCCAGACGCCCCACGGCTATGCCCGCAAGGACACGCTCCTGGCCCTCTGCCCCGTACCCCGCCCACTGCCGAACTGTGGTGGGATTGGAGAGGATGAATCCTGGCGCGATGCAATTCACAGTCACCCCATGTCGACCGAGCTCATGGGCCATCTGCCTGGTGAATCCGATCTGAGCTGCCTTGGACGAAGCGTACGCCTGGATGCCGGTGAGACTGACGCTTCTACCGGCTCCGGAGGAGATATTCACTATCCGGCCCCAGCCGCGCGCCTTCATCCCGGAGACAACCGCTCTGGTGCAATGGAAGGTTGCCGTCAGATTGGCGTCCACCACCGACCTCCACTCCTGATCTGTGATCTCCTCCAGCGCCGCAAATGTCTGACCGCATACTCCGCCGGCGTTGTTGACCAGGATGTCAACCCTCTCCAGCGAACCAAAGAATTGGGCCACCTGCGCTGGGTCGGTCAGGTCCGCGGTCTCCTTGTCGACCCCGATCACGACCAGGCCATCGGCTCTGAGTGCCTCTGCGATAGCGGCGCCGATCCCATGGGCGGTACCCGTGACCACCGCGACTCGGTCTTGCACCAAAGACACCCCCCAACTGGTCAGAGCAGCCACGAGGAGCCCCTCTCCATCTCATTGTAGGTGGGCCGGGTTGGGGAGAGGGCCCGCCGCCGCGGCTGACTCCCCGTCTCCTCACTGGAGGAGATCGCAGCGGCGAGCGGTGAGGTGGCTCGGGTTCCCGCGGTCTGGCCCTGGAACCGCTAGCGACCCCCGCTGGGGCTCCAGGCCCGTTCTACCAGCCGCAGCACATTTCCCCCGATAACCTGGCCGATGTCGTTATCCGAATATCCATGGACAACCAGCCAACGGACGATGTTCGGGAAGGTCTCTCCGGGATTTTCCAGCCCCTCTACCCAAGGCACCCGGTCGACCGGAAATGGCGGTTCGGCCAACTGGGCGCCGAATCGCTCACTCATCACCCGGTGCAATCCCACGTGGTCGCCAAAGAGGGTGTCAGGCCCGAACGCCACATGGTCGATCCCCACCAACTCGGCGCAGTATTCGAAGTGGGCCATGTAGCTGTCGACGGAATGGCGCCGATCTGACCGGCTGAGAGTGGTGTGAGGCGCGGCCTCAATTCCGATCACCCCGCCACTCTCGGCACACGCCCGGATGACGTCGTCAGGCTTCATCCTCGCTGTGGGCCAGATGGAACGGGCACCCGCGTGGGAGATCGAAACCGGGGTGGAGCTGGCCTCTACCACATCCAAAGTCGTGCGATCGCCGGCGTGGGAACAGTCGATCAGGATGCCTAGCTGGTTCATCCTTTTGACCGCACGCCGGCCAAAGGTGGTCAGCCCGCCGTCGGTCGGCTCCGAAAGCCCACTGCCCAGGAGGTTGGCCTCGCTGTAGGTGACTCCTATCGAGCGTATCCCAAAGCCGTATAGGATGTCCAGCCGGTCCAGCTCGTTCTCTATGGGAGCGGCGGATTCGATCGCGAGCACCACCCCGAGTTGGCCGCGAGCACGGGCAGCCTCGAAATCCTCGAACCTGCGAATGACAGTTATAAAGTCCTGATGTGCGAAGTCGCACAGCCGCATCCCGAGGTCGACAAGGGTGTCGTCCCACTTCCAGCCGCAGAGCGAGGTGATCTGGCCCTCACCATCTGCCAGGTTGTCGAAGATGGCATCCAGCCCGGAGCGGCTTAGACCCAGGTATCCGGTGGCGTCCCTTCCGTGGCGTCGATACTCAAACAGCTCGTCGATGTTCGTGGGCATCACGGAGGGGTGGTCGTGCAGGGAGATGACCGGTCCGCCGGCCAGCAAACTTCGGACCCTCGCCTCCTGGTCGGCGCTCGTGCTCACCGCCGCGGAAGGGACCCGGTCCAGCTCCGCAGCCAACTCGAACACCCTGTAGTCATCGCCGGCGACCAGGTACTGATACGAGCGGTATCCGTTGTAGGCGCGAGCCTTTCCGTAGCCGCCGAGGTTCGGGGCTGGCACCGGTGAAGAGGAGCTGGTCATACCAACATCACCTTGATCGCGCGCCGGTCGGACATCGCGGCGTAACCAGAAGCCACCTCCTCCAGCGGGATTTCGAGGTCGAACACTGCTCCCGGGTCATATGCACCCGCCACGACCCGGGAGATGAGGTCCGGGAGGTAGTGCCGGACCGGCGCGATTCCCACATGAACACGAAGGTGGTGTCTTAGCAATTCAAATAGTGGAAGGCTTGGCGTTGTGTGAGGGACCCCGACCGACCCGATTGTGCCCCCGTCTCGCACCATGCCCATCGCCATCTTCCAGGCCTCTGGTGTTCCCACGGCCTCAACCACGTGTCGGCACCCCAGCCCGCCGGTGAGCTCCCGAACTGCGGCGACGCCCTCCTCTCCCCTTTGCGGTAGGACCTCAGTGGCGCCAAAGGCCCTGCCGACAGACTGTCGCTGGGGGTTGCGGCTCATCAGGATGACCCGATCCGCCTGGAGAATGTTCCGGGCTCCGAGCACAGCGCACAACCCGACCGCACCGTCTCCTATCACAACCACCGAATCGCCCTGTTCGACCTCGGCGAGGACCGCCCCATGCAGTCCTGTCGCCGCCACATCTGTGGTCGCCAGAAGCGCCTTCAGTCGGCGGTCATCGAGGCCGGCCAACCCTTCGGGAACGACAACCAGAGTCCCCTCTGCCTGAGGGACTCTGACAGCTTCCCCCTGGCCGCCATCGGTGCCGGGAGCGCCGAAGGTGCCCCCCCTTGCACAGTAGGTCTGCAGTCCGTCTTGGCAGGCCGGGCAGCTGTTGTCACTCCACTGAAATGGCGCGATGACCAGGTCACCCACCGCCATGGTGGTCACCTGGTCTCCTTTGGCCTCCACGACTCCCAAAAATTCATGTCCCAGTCGGGCCGGAGGCACCCGTTGAATGATGCCGCGGTAAGCCCAGAGGTCCGAGCCGCAGATGGCAGACCGGACCACCCGCACCACCGCGTCTGTCGGTTCCACGATGGTCGGGTCCGGAACCTCTTCGAAGCTGACGTGTCCCGCCCCGCGATAGACGGCTGCCCGCACTCCTGTCCTCCCCTCTTAGGTGGTTTGTCCTGCCACAAATGAGTCTCGCCGAGGGACGGCCAGAACCTGCTCGACGAAGGCGGCATCAGCCAGCAGGCGGCTGTCCGACGAAGCGTGTCCCACCAGCTGCATACCGATCGGGAGGCCCGACTGACTCCATCCGCAGGGTAGCACCAGAGCGGGGTGCCCGGTGACGTTGAATGGTCGGCTGAACATTCCCTCGGCTATCCCCTCCGCGGTGTCGACCGGCGGCGTGGTGACCGGGGCGGTGAAGGGAACGGCAGGGGTCACCAGCACATCGCATGTCTCAAGCTGGCTCGTCAGCCGCCCGGCTACGACCTCCCGCCTGGCCAGCGCCGCCCGGTAGCTGGCCTCGGTGACCGACGCTGCCGACTGCAAAAGCCTGAGAGTCTCGAAGCCGTAGTGATTCGGCTCCGCTCGAGCGCGCTGCCCGTGAACCTGCCACATCTCCCAAAGGAAGATGGGGTCGAAGCATGAATCGGCCTCCAGCAGGAGATCTCCGCTAATCTCCACCAGCTTGGTCCCGGAGCTCTCCAGCGATAGAAGGCCAGCGGACACAGCCCGACTCACCTCCTGGTTCACCTCCGTGAGCTCCAGCTGCGCTGGGATGTAGGCAACCGTAAGTCCCGATGGTCCCGATCGGCGCTCAGACCTACCCGGTCCCCCCAGCGCGGTCAATACCAGATGAGCTATCTCCACGTCCCGGGCCAGCACCCCCACATCGTCGAGGGAGGGTGCCAGGGGGTACACCCCTTCTCGACTGAGCAGCGCGTGACTGGGCTTGAGCCCCACGACCCCGCAGTAGCTGGCCGGAATGCGTACCGAGCCCCCGGTGTCGGTCCCCAGAGCCGCGGGGCAGACGCCGGCGCCAACCAACGCGGCTGACCCACCGCTGGATCCGCCGGCGGTTTTCCCCAAGTCATGGGGGTTCAGGGTCTCTGGGACACCGGGATGGGTTGCCCCAGCCGCGTATTCCAGCATCGAGGTTACCGCGAAGACGTCCGCCCCCGCCCTCCTCAGGGAGGCAACCGCATCGGAGTCAGCATTTGAAGGAGGATCCAGCATCGCCTGCGGGTTCCCGAGTCCCAGTGGCACGCCCTGGACGGCGAAGATGTCCTTCACCGCGACCGGGACACCATGGAGTATTCCCGATGGGGCCCTCCTGGGTGCGGAGATGAGACTCACCACCGCGCCCAACCTATTGCCCTGGCGTTCGCCACGCTCCAGGGCAGACAGCAACTCAAGGTTCGCGACCTCGCAGCGACGCTCGCCCCGCTCGATGGCGTGGATTAGCGCTGCCGTATGGCGGGTGAGGGGTCCGCGCAGAAGCCCCAGCTGTCCATCCACTTCGGTCTTGCGGCGACGCACGACCAGGTCGCGATAGATTCCGCTGTGTGACTTGGCACTCTTCCTGTTGAAGTCAGCTAACCTGGCGAGCGACCCTTCGAGGTCGTTCGGCTCGAAGCCATCGAATCCCTGAGGAGTGACCGGCGATTGCTCTAGGACCTCACGTGCCACCTCGACCATCAATCGGCGCCACGGCTCCTGGTCCAAGGAGTCGGCGATGGGCAGGTCGGACACCGCGCCTGCGAAGAGCATCGCTCCATAGGCCTCCTTGCCCCAGAGGAATCCCATGATGTTGTCGGTGGCCGCCGCGTAGGGCAGGGCGGCGACCAGATCCTGGACCCTTTCGGTGATCTCCCCGCCCGATGGCTCACCGACCATGAAGGTGCCGACGTTGCCCTGCAGGATCCTCCCGGGCCCAAGAAGGTCGGCGCCGAAGTTGACGAAGCTGGCAACCACTCGATCGCGGCCAACAACCGCAGAGAGGGCATCCGCATTCAGGCCATTCTGGAAACTGACCACGTATCCTCTGGGGCTCAACCGATCCCGAAGGAGCTCGACGGCCGAGTCGGTGTGCTGACTCTTGACCGCAATCGCGGCCACCTCAATCTGCGCCGGCAGCTGGTCCGGAGCCACCGCCAGCGCGTTCACCGTGAAGTTCTCTACCGGGCCTTCTATGGAAAGGCCGCTCCGGTTGATAGCCGCCACGTGCTCAGAGTCGGTGTCGCAGAACACAACCTCGTGTCCGGACCGAATCAGGTGGGCTCCGATGGTGCCACCGATCGCACCCGCCCCGATAATTGTCAACTTCATCTCAGCTCCCCGACATTTTCTGCCGAACCAGATCCGGCAGTACGAAGAGAGGCCCGGCGACCGGCCGGGCCTCATCATCATCCAATTGTGAGGGATCCCCCTCCCGGGCTCGTCAGCCCCCCAGGGAGTAGTACTGCGGGTAGATGATGTCGTACACGTCCTGTGGGACTAGTCCTTTGAGATTGCTCTTGTACATGGTGAGCTGCAAGGGCGTCTCCGGCAGATACACCACCGGCAGCTGCTGGGCCAGGTAGTTCTGGTACTTGACCAGGGCTGCGACCTCCGCAGCTGGGCTGGCCGCAGTATGGGTTGCGGCGATGTTGGCATCGTTGGTAGGGTTGCTGAAGTCCCCACCATTGCTGCCACCACCGGTCGCGAAGAGCTCGCCCCCCGTGGGCAGGTAATCCGGGGAGTAGGTCCATCCGCCGAGCCAGTTCGCCAGCTGCCAGTCGGAGCATGGAGTGGCGATGGTGCATCCGCCGAACGCGGTACCGATGACCTGCGCGAAGGGCTGGGTGCTCAGGGTCAGGTTGATTCCGGCCTTGGCCTTCAGGGTTGACTGAAGTGCGGCCATCTCGTTGGCCGCCTCAGTGTTACCCGTGGCATACAGAAGGTTGAAGTTGGCCTGCTGGTTGGCGGTGATCCCAGCCCCGCAGTCACCGGCCGCCGTGCCTGGCTTGGAGCAGTAGCTGACGCCCCCCGGGTTGACGGTCCACCCGTTGTCCTTGAGCAGCGACACCGCCTTGGTGGGATCGTAGGGGTAAACCTGCCCCTTGGCCTCTAGCGAGCTCTCGTCCGCGTTGCCCGGCGGGTAGATCGGCACCGGACCGTTCTCGATTTTGCCGATACCGGCGTCGAACTGCTTGATGTACTGCGGCTGGTTGACCAGCGACTGGAAAGCTTGCCGGAAGTAGAGCTGTTTGAAGATCGGTCCGACAGTCGGGTTGGTGTAGTTATAAGGGAAGAAGATGAATCCAAAGCCGTACCAGGGACTGAAGGAGTAACCCTGCTGTTTCTCCAGGGTGGCCTTCTGATTCAGGTCCTGAGTCGGGATGTAGCCAATCGTCAACGACCCGCTTCTGAGCGCGTTGAATTCCGCGGTGTCACTGGTGTATGGCTCGAGCTCGAAGGCGCTGATGCTGGGCTTGGGCGAACCGGAATAGGACTTGTTGGGGACAAACCTGGCAAAGCCGCTTGTGGTGAACTGATTCAGCAAAAATGGCCCGTCGACCACCTTCCACAGAGGATTTGTGGTGTAAGTGCTGGGATCCTCGGATTGACTGTTGAGGAACTGCGCCACTCCCAGCGCACCAGCGGTGGCCGTCCCCGGGTCCTGAGGCACATACCAGGCCGGACTGGTGTTCGGCAGAGTGGTTCTGGTCTCCGCGGCGGCGTCGTAGTTGCCGACCGTGCCCGAGACGGTGAGCTTGTCCCAGCTCGCCTGGGGAAGGGGGAAGACCTGGCTCAGCTCGTTGTAGAGGTACCAGGTGGGGTTGTAGGAATTGTTCAGCTTCATGGTGAGGCTGTAGGTCCCCGTCTGATGGTAGCTCACGACGTTCTGCGGGAACCCACCCGGCACAGCGGCCCCCCATCCGGGCCCCGGCGAGCTGCTGCTCCCGACCGAGGGAGCTTGGGGGTCGGTGACCGCGCTCAGCAGGTTGAGCCAGAGAATCACGTCACGGGCCGTGACCGGAGTCCCGTTCGACCACTGCCAGTGCTTCATGGTGATGGTGACGACGGTGTTGTTGTCCGAGAACTGGGGTGCGTTGGCCAGGCTGAGGCCGGGATTGAAGACCGGCTTGCCGGTGTCACCAAACCAGAACAGCGGTAGGTACATGAAGTTGGAGAACTGATAGAGGTTGGCGTTGGCGAAGTAGGCCCCGCTCATCATCGGAAAGATGTAATTCGGTGGTGTCCCGGGAAGCTCCGCGAAGGTGACCGTGCCTCCGCTGGAGCTCTTCGGGGGGCTGGAAGAACCACCGCAGGCAGCGACCAGCAGACTAGCTGCCAGGGCAACTCCAACGGTCCTCCATCCGGCAAGTCTCGTGAGCCTGACCATATCTCGGATGACCCTCCCTTTCCGGCGAAGAACTACCTTGCGCAAGGCGGAGAGATGTGCTCCTCTCCCCTCAACTTAGTGCGCCACTTTACGGGAGGACGCAGGTCTCGTCCATCCCCCATTGGGGTGAGCCTGGCGCTGATCCGGCAGGGGCCGGGCGCCAAGCAGGGTAGATCAGGAGGGGGAGCCAAGCACGGCCCGTGCCAGCCGTTCTGGGGAGTCGCTTCTGGCAGCATCGGGGAAGTAGCAGCAGATCTCGCTCACCCCCAGGTCCAGGTACTCCTGAAGCTGCTGGGCACAGGCTTCCGGCGATCCGACCAGCCGACGAGCGCGGTAGGCGCCCGGCGCCTCACCATGTCGATTGTGGCGCTCGGCCAGGAGGTCCGCCGCGGCCTCTGAGTCCGCCACCAAGCAGTCCACGACCAGCGCTACCCGGACCGAGTCCAGGGGACGGCCGAGGGAGCGGCAGTACTCGGCCAGGAGGTCGAGCTTGCGAGCAACCCTGGAAGGAGGTCCGAAGAGGCTGCAGCCGTCCGCGTGCCGCGCGACCTGCCACAGGGTCAGCCTCTCACCACCACCGGCGATCCAGATGGGCGGCGATGGCTGCAGCGGCTTGGGATAGATCGCCGCATCCTCCACCACGGAGTAACGGCCCTCAAAATGAGTCACATCGTGACCCCAACAGGCGCGGAAGAGCTCCGCCGCCTCTCCACAGGCCATGATTCGCTCCCGCAGATTGGAGAACGGGACCCCAAAGGCCCGACCCTCCGACGGGTCGGACCCGGCCCCGATCCCAACCTCCAACCGTCCCCCGCTCAAACCGTCGAGCAGGGCCAGCTGATGTGCCAGAATCGCGGGACGGTACAGCGGTAGCGCCAGGCACATCGTCCCCAGCCTGACTTCGGTCGTCGCCACAGCGAGTCTGGCCAGGCTCAGCAGCGGGTCCAGCACCGGCGACCTGTCGCCGGGGAAGACGGCCTGAAGGTGGTCGTAGACCCAGACCGCCCCGTAGCCACACCGTTCCGCCCGAGCCGCAACTCCGACCATCGCGTCCCAGAGCTCGGCCGGCGCAACCTCAAGCGGAAGGTCGGAGCGCCACCCCTGAGGGACGAAGCAACCCAGCCGCAGTTCACTCAAGGTGCAGCTACCAACTCCTCTGATCGGCGCGGGCGGACCCTGCGGGCAGGGCCCCAGAGACCCTCCAGATCGTAGTAGGCACGCTCTCCCGGCAGGAAGATATGGGCGATTACCGAATCGAAGTCAATGCAGATCCAAGAGGCCTCCTCGACGCCGGCCCGCGCCAGGGCATGCACGCCGGTGCCGCTGGCTGCTTCCACCATCCCCTCCGCCACGGCCCGGACCTGTCGGTCGGTGTCACCTTCGCATATGACGAAGTAGTCCGCCATCGTGGTCTTCCCCCTCAGGTCGATGCGCACCACCCCCCGGGCCTTCTTCGACAGCGCCGCATCGGCGACCAGGCGGCTGAGCTGAAGAGGCGTCATGCGCCCGCGATTATCCCACGCTCAGAATTAATCAGCCCTACCGGGGACCCGTAGAGTCCCTGGCTAAGGATCACGGTGAGTACCGCAGCCGAGAGGTAGGCACTGCAGTCCTCCCCAGCTTCCAGCCTGCTCCTTATCTCGCTCGCCTCGATGGCTGGGGCATCTAACTCCAGGGCACGGGCGCCTCCCACATCGAGTCCCGCGGCCTGGATCCCGGCCAGAACGGCTGCGGCTCTCCGATCTGCCCCCAAGCGGTCGAAGACCACCAGCGTTGCCAGCGAGAGCAGCTGATCGGGCCTCTCCCAGGAGGGCAGGCTCTCCGCAGCGTCACTTCCCAGGGCCAGGTACAAGGCGGTGCCCGGCTTCTCCCCAGCCAGCGCCAGCAGCGTATCCGCTGTGAAAGACGGCCCGGGGCGCCTCACCTCGATATCGGAGGCACTGACCAGGGGATCTGCATGCTCCATGATGGCCAGCTCCAGCAGTTCCAGCCGGCATGCTGCCGACACCACCGGACCGGCGCGATGAGGCGGAACTCCGTTCGGGACCACGAGCACCGGAGCTTTCATCTCGTCTCGGAGCCCGGCCACCACGGCCATGTGCCCCAGGTGCGGTGGGTCGAAAGTTCCGCCGAACACGACCAGTTCTGGCCCGCTCACGGATCGCTCCGGCCCCCAGCCAAGGAATCTCGAGCCACGTCCTCCGGAAAGAAGCTGAAGGTCTGGCCAGCGATCTCAACATCAGAACCCGGCTGGGCCCCGGCCGCCACCAGGGCAGCCTCCACCCCCAGTCGCAGCAGCTGGCGCTGCAAGCGGAGGACCGAGGAGTCGTCATCCAGATCCGTCGTCCGCACCAGCCTCTCGACGGCCTCTCCCTCGACGCGCATGATGCCCTCACCTGCCACGACTTTGAAGGCCGTCTCCCTGCCTGTCGGCCCCTGGTAGAGCCGGAACTCACCCCCCTGCGGGGATACCTTCGGTGAAGTTGACATCAGTTGGGCGGCGGCGTCCAGGAGGGCATCTGTTCCCTCTCCGGTGGCCGCGGAGATCGCGATCACCGGCTGCTCGCCGCCGACAGCGTGGCCCAACGCCGCGACGACAGCCTGGGCTAGTCCGCTGTCCATCAGATCGACCTTGTTCACCGCGATCACGCTCGCTTTGGCTCCCAACTCCTCGCTGTGGAGCCGAAGCTCCTCAGCCACCTTACGGTGGGCTGCCACCGCCTCCTCGGCCCCGAGCTGGGCATCGACGACATGCACCAGCACCCTGGTCCTGGCCAGGTGTCGCAGGAAGCCGACTCCCAGCCCGGCTCCCAGATGAGCCCCCTCGATTAGCCCGGGCACGTCCGCTGCCGTGATGGTGTGGCCCGACGGGAGTTCCGCCACGCCGAGGTTCGGTGAGAGAGTGGTGAAGGGATAGTCAGCTATCTTTGGGTGCGCACCCGTCAGTCGAGCGAGCAGGGTTGACTTTCCCGCGTTGGGAAGCCCTACCAGCCCCAGATCTGCGATGAGGCGCAGCTCCAAGCGCACCTTGAGAGTGACTGCGGGCTCGCCAAGCTCCCGTCGCCTCGGGGCCTGGAAGGTCGGGCTGGCAAAGTGGGTATTCCCTCTGCCTCCCCTCCCCCCGCGAGCGACAATCAGCTCCGAACCCATCTGGTCCAGATCAGCCAGAAGGCGCCCAGTGGCGACATCGAATACCATCGTTCCCCGAGGTACCGGGAGCACTACAGAAGCGCCATTGGCCCCGTGACGCTTGGAGGCCTCACCGGAACCGCCATGATGAGCTTGGAAGCTCCGCTCAAGTTGGAACCTTTGGAGCGAGCTGAGACCGGGCTCAACCCTGAGGATCACGTCTCCGCCCCGCCCTCCGTCGCCACCGTCAGGGCCCCCACGAGGGACGAACTTCTCACGGTGTAGGCTGCCGGAGCCCGCGCCCCCTCGCCCAGAACAGACCGACAGCACCACCTCGTCTAGGAACATCAGTCCCCGGGCCCGCAGGGGCGAGCGGGATCAGTCCGCCGGTCTGCCCGCCTCGCTGATCGACACGCGAGTCCGGGTTGTGCGGTACGGCAGGTAATTGACTAGACCTGGCGAGAGCGCGAAGAGGGTGTGATCCTTACCCACGCCGACACCTGGTCCGGCGAGGATACGGGTCCCGCGCTGCCGGACCAGAACCGACCCCGCGGTCACCACCTCCCCTCCGTAAACCTTCACGCCCAGGCGCTGAGAGTTGCTGTCGCGACCGTTCCGGCTACTTCCGCCGCCCTTCTTATGCGCCATCGGAGTTCTCCTCGATCGGGTCCGCCGGTGGCTTTCGGGCGGACCGCGGCTTCGCGGCCGGCTTGTCAGCGGCCGTCACCTTCTGCTTGGGCTCAGCCCTCTTGCGGGCCGGCTTCACGGAAGCCTCTGTCGCCTCTACCTCGACGCTGCCAGTGTCCGCCACCTCCACTGGTGCGGCGGCCCGCGGGGCGGATGCCTTCTTTGCCGCAGCCCGGCGGGGAGATGGCGGGGGTGCCTCGTCGACCGGCCCGGTGCCAACTCCATCGATCCTGAGTTCGGTCAATTCAGCCCGAAAGCCCCTCTGTCGGCGATACCGCTTCTTGGGCTTGTACTTGAAGACCAGCACCTTGGGTCCACGGAAATGGCTCAAGGCCGTGGCCGAGACGGAGACGTCATCCACCCGGGGTCTGCCGACCGTGGTCTGCAGGGAGTCTCCCTCCTCAGCCACCAACATACGTACATCCAGGAGCTGGATCTTGGCCCCGGCCTCAACGTCCAGACGGTCCACGACCACCCGATCTCCGGCCGCGGCCCGGTACTGGCGACCGCCGATCTGGACTATGGCGTACATTGAGACTCCTGAGGCTTGGTGCGGGCCGGATGGCCCCGTCACGGAAGATCTGTGAGAACGCGGGGCGCGTCACAACTTTCCCGGCTTTGCAGTTTATCAGAGCCCCCGATTCCGATGGCTGCGGAAGTAGCGCTCAGCCAGGCTGGGGCCCGGTGACTGTGACCGGCGCCAGGGATCCGTAGTTGAGTTGGAGCTCGTTTTCGGTGGGCGAGCCGTTGCTCGCGACAAGACTGGCCGTGGCCTGGTACACCCCACGGGGCACGTCGGGCAGCACCTTCACCTCGAAGGTCAGGGTAAGGATCCCGGGCCCGGAGCTGGACTGACCTGGGATATCAAACCCCGCCCATGTGGGGATGACGCTTCCGACCACCGGATAGCTGGCTCCTGAAGTGCTGGTGTTCCCGGCGGTCGACTCTGTCAACTGGTAGTCAAAGTCAGAAGGCAGGGTGATACTCAGAGTGGCTCCTGACGCGGGACCGCTTCCGGTGTTGGTGATCACAGCGTGGTAGACCACAAAGGACCCGGCGGTCACCGAGGCCGGGCTGACTCTGAGCACCATGCTCAACGCCGGCGCAGGGGTGATTTGAAGGGTGGCTGCTCTCCCCTGAAGTGAGGCGGTGTATCCGGTGGCGAACACCTGAGGAGCGACCTGGACCGAGGCCGCCGCTCCGGTGGCCCGGAGGTTGGCAACTATCACGACCTGACTCGGTTGGCCGGTCACCCCCGGACCAATGGTCCAGCTACCCCAGGTGAGGCTTGCCGCACGCGACGTCGGCGCAACGTCCGCGGAGCGCACCGCGTCCCCGTTCTCGACCAAGGAGGCGGTGCTGCTGTAGACCAGCGCCGAAGGTACGTCAAGCCGGATGGTGACCCCCCGGATAGATGAGCTTCCGACATTGGTGACGGTTATCTGAACCTGAGCGACGGTTCCCTGCGCCACAGGGGCGGCCGCGCTGGCCGTGCCGCTCTGACCGATTACCTGAGTGGCAACTGTCAAGGAGGTAAGGGCCGCGGAACCTCCGCACGAGGTCAGCAATGCCCCCACCACGCCCACCAGGGGCAGGCAGGTGACCACCCCCGTCAATCGTCCGACCTTCAGCGGGACCCTCCGCTCCGGTTGGAGCTCGCCAGCGGTCTCCGAGTGGTGGCGGACTTGCCCAATGGCACGGCATGATCAGGCGCCGTCGGGAGGGGGTTGGGATACCCCACCTCGTTAAGTAGGTGCATCGCCATCTGACAGTCAAGGCCAATGACCGTGTCCGTTCTGCCTCCAATCGCGTCCACCAAGGAACCACCCAGCCCCTGTACTGCATACGCTCCAGCTTTGTCCAGAGGCTCACCGCCGGCCACATATTGTTCAAGCTCTTCGTCACTGAACTCACGCATTCGCACCGCCGAGCGGGAGACAGCGGTCCCCTCTTTCATCGTCGACGGACAGAGGGCGCAGATCCCGGTCAAGACCACGTGCCGGTGACCCCTGAGTTGCCGCAGCATCTCCTTCGCACGGGGCTCACTCCCCGGCTTACCCAAAGGTCCGCCAGGCCCGACCACCACGGTGTCCGCGGCCAGCACGTACGCCTTCATCCCTTCCTTCAACATGGAGATGACGGCATGGGCCTTGGCGCGTGCCACCAACTGGACGGCCAAGTCGGCGCACATCCCAGGTGCCAGCGTCTCGTCGATGTCCGGCCGGACCACGGTGAACCGCAATCCCAGCCGTACCAGGAGTTCACGACGCCGATCCGAACCGGAGGCCAGGACTAGTTCCGCCACGTCCCTGCTGAGCCTCCCAGTTCCGATGATGGACCACCGCTTACGCCCGGCCCCCGCCCGTGCAGAAAACAAAGCTTCACGGGAATTACAGTCTAGCAGCCGATCGCCCATCGGTCAGGAGTGGCAGCCGGTCAATGGCCCACCGACCAGCTCCCGCCCAGGCCGCTCCAATCACGAGAGCCGCGGCCCACAGACAGGCGATGGTCGCGGCGACGGGCAGGACCCTCAGCTCTGGAAAGCAGAGGAACAGGGCGATGGCCAGCCGGGCCGTCCAGTCCGCGGCGCCTCTTACGTCCCTCTCCGGAGCCGGACCCGCGGCCCATGGGGCCAGGATGAGTAGCAGTCCCGCAACCGCGAATCTACCCATCGCCGGCCCAGCACCTCCTTCAGTCAGGAGCTGCCCCCACTGTGGAGATCTCAGCAGCTCCGCCAAGAGAACTAAGGACAAGGCGGAGAGCGCTGAGCAGGCAAACCGCGCGGCCATCCGCGATTGGCCTGCTGCGGCCCATGCGTCCAACGCTGTGACCGCGAGGACTGAGAGCGCGACTCCCCCGACTCCGGTATCGGAAAGACTGGCGAAGCTCATGCTCACTATGGGGTTGCTGGGCCAGGGCAGGGTCAGTACCACCAATCCCGCCAGTCCGCCCGCCCCCAGCACAGTCGGTCCGCGACTCGCCCGCCACAGCATGAAAGCTGGAGTCCCTCGACCACGAAGCTTACGCTGCGGCCACGCCAGGAGAAGAGCGGCCACGCCGATGGTGGCGCCCCCTGGGTAGATGAGTAGCGCCCCGCAAAGTGCCAGGCCGATCAGGATGTGGCTCACGGGTGGCGGCCCAGCACCAGAGCTAGCGCTTGAACCGGTACCACGCCCAAGACCAGACCGCTCACGGCCACGATCAGCCCGATAAGCTCCCTCGGCGGCGAGCTCGTCGTGGGTCGGCTCGCGACGTTGGTACGCATCCCCACAGCTGCTGCGCCCAGCTGCAAACCCACCACCAACAGCACCAGGACGGCCAGGGTGGGGCTGAACGAGGCGGCAGTGATCACTAGGAGGATCCGGCCGGCGAACCCCCCAAAGGGTGGTACGCCGGATATCCCAATCCACGCCAGGAGCTTCGGCCGCACCCCCGACTTCGCAATGAAGAGGCTTCCGGCGAGCCAGTGGACAAGAAGCAAAACCAAAGCTGCCGCCAGTCCCTGACCGGTTGCGAAGGCAATAGCTGTGCACATTAGGCCGACGTCACAGGCCAGAATCCGCGGGTAGCGCCCCTCTTCCGGGCCAAGCAGCGCCCTGGCGCCCCAGAAGAGTGCGGTCGCCAGTCCAAGTCCAATGAGCAGCTCCCGCAACGATGTCGCCACCGAGGTCGGGCTGGCAGCAACCAGGCGAGCCTCGAGCAGGAGTCCTACCGGAACCATCCAAATCCGCCAGAAGGAGCTCTCGCGCGGTCCCAGCCGCATTGACGCGCCGGCCCATCCGGAGAACGGCAACACTCCCATTTCCCCGGCAACTGCCCCAGCCAGAAGGACCGCCTCAAGCAGAGGAGGCGCCGCGCCCAACCGCACCGACGGCAGAATCGCGGCAGCGGCGAGGAGGGCGGAAAACACGATCACGGTCTGGCGCCCAAGGCTGCGGACCAGCAGCTGGGGGCCTGCGACCCGCTGCCAGCGCACCCACACCGCCCCCATCAGCATCGCGGTCGAAAAGGCCACCACCGGCAGGGAGTCAGAGGTGAGTGTGAGCGCGGCGGGGGCGCCCAGCACCACCGTCAGAGCGGTGGCACCGGCATCCTGGCCATCGTTCCCGGCGATCACAAGCTCTAGAGCCAGAGCGGCCAGACCTCCCACCAGCAGGCCGACGGCCAGCCTACCCAGAGCGAGCTGCCCGAAACCCTCGGCCACCAGTCGGGCCGCCTGCGGCCGCGAGTTGAGGCCCTGCTCCGAAACGAGAGCGGCCACGACAAGAGCCAGTAATACTCCCCCCACCTGCAGCGGCCAGCGGCGCTGGCCAAACCGCCAGATCAGGGCACCGACCAACCCGAACATGAGAGCACCGATGGGAATGATCAAGAGCCGGTCTCCCATGGGGCGGTCCGGGTCAGCAAGACCAGTGCTACCGCGGGCAATGTGATCACCAACGCCGATATGGCGAGGACGGAGTGGGGAGCGCTGAGGATCAGAAAGGTGCTTGATCCCATGGCAACGCAAAGGGCACCGAGGGCCAGATCGGACGGTCCGCGCCCGGTGGCGACACGAATCACCCCAACCTCCCAGGCGAACAGACAGGCGAAGGCCGGCCCCTGAGTCGAGACCGTCCCAGCTCCCAGGTGTCCGGCCAACAGGCGTGCGGCCATGAGGCCGCCGATTCCGGTCAGCAACCGAAGGCTCCGCACGTCAAAGACCCGCTCCCGCCCCACGATGGGAGAGCTCCCCAGGAGCCAGCGGCCGCTGGCTAGCCCCGGGAAGTACCGACCGGTGGCTATGAGGACCGCGGCGCCGGTCCCGACACCGGCCACCACGGAGAAGTCAGGGACGCCGCCCGAGAGGGATGCAACCCCGCCCAGACCGAGACCGAGCGCCAGAGCGCTGATCGCCATCCCCAAGGGGCCAACTGAAAGCAGGGCGATGGCGGCGGCCAGGAACCCACCCCCGGCCAGGAGCGCGGCCAGCGTCACCGCTGCGCCATCAGCCAGGCGACCGCTGCAGTTGTGACGACCCAGAGCCAGACCGGCCTCTCCGCGATCTCGCGTTCCGCCATCGATAGCCCCATCATCGTCACCTCCCGAGCCGTGGTGAGCCAGCTCACAGCGCGCCCGAGGTCCACTGCCACCCATCGGCGCCTCCCCAGATCCGATTCAAGGAGGACGACGGCCTCCGGTTTGACCACCGTCGTCACCCGAGGCGACCCGAAGGCGAATACCAGGGCCACCCATCCGACTGCGACAAGCGCCGTCAGGAGCGCCAGGTAACCAACTGGGAAGAGTATGCCCAGGAGCTCCACGGAGAATGGATCGGGGGAGGTGAGTGGGCTGGTGACCTGCGCCCCAGAGAATGCGACAGCCCCGGCCACACCCGTGACCACCCACCCTGAGACCACGGCTGAGCCAATGAGGCTGATCGCTGGGATGGTGAGCCCCCATTGGGCCCTCGCGGCCCGTAGCGGGAGGCGAACCCCTGCTCGAAATGTCAATCCGAGAATGAGCAGGCAGCAGCCGTAGCCGAGAGTCGGCATGACCCCCTGCCAACCGCCGGAGTCCAGCGCCAGAGTTAGGCCGGCCAACGCCACCAATGGCGCCAGGGAAAACGGGAAAAAAGCTGTCCAAATGCCCAACCGCACCAGCGCAGTCACGGCCCCGCCACCTCGGTCGCCGGTCGCCGGTCCAGGTTGAGCGGAGAGTCCGGCGCGCGCGGCGATGGCGGCGGCGATCTGAAGGAACAGACCTGCTCCCACCCCGAGCTCGGTCCCGGTTGGAGAGTTCGATCCGAAGCCTAGAAGCACCAGCGCCACCGACACCAAGAGAAGCGCTCCAAAGTCTGCGGCGCGGGAGGGAGCCAGCAACAGTCTCGCTGCGGCACCGAGCACCACCACCAGCGCCAGAAGGTCCAAGATGGTCCCAAAACTGGCAGATGGCCAACTGCCGCCGCTCAGCTCCTGAACCCGCAACAGCAGGATGAGGGCTGTGGGCACGGCTGCGACGGTCAGCCAGTCTGACAGGTCGGCGTCCCTCGAGCCCTGGCCGTCCGCTCCACCCCGCCCTAGTAGGGCCACGGTGCACAGACGCACCGCTGCGGGAACCAAAAGGACGACAACCAGCGGGAGAGTCATGGTCCCAGTCGGAATATCGTTGAATTGCAGAGTCCCGGCCGAGTGCAGGACCTCGACCACTGCCCCAAGCCAAATCAGCGACACCGACTGATCGGCGACAGCCGCCCATACTATCCGATGGCTCGCCGCCCTGGGTAAGCGAGCGTAGCTGAGACCGATGCCTCCAACAGCGGAAAGCTGGAGACCGACAAACAAACTGAGCAACCCACCCGAGAGGGCGGCCAGGACCGCGCCCATGGCTGCCAGGCCGAGTGCCGCGGAGGCCAGCGGTCGTCTATCGACGGCGCAGAAGCTCACCACCAGCGCTGCCGTCAGCACCAGTATCGAGATGATCGTCCCCCCGACCTCCGCCTGAAGGGTGACCGGCAGAGCTGAATCCAGATTCCAAAGGGTGACCCCGACGGTCCCCGAAGGTTGAATCCGAAAAAGCAGGTAGGAAGCTGCCGCCAGGGCGACGAGCAGTCCGCAGCGCACAGCCCAGCGGGCCCAAACCCCGGGATCGCGCACCCGCGGCCCCGCGATCGCGCCAGCCACAAGCGCTCCCAGCCCTGGAAAGAGTACAGCCCACATTGGCAGGGAGGTGAGGGACAGCACTCAGCCGTCCCCAGCTCAGATCTGGAGGGCGCTGCGCAGCAGAGCTGCGCGCCGAGACGCCTCCTCGAGTCGATCCCGATCGCGTTGCACCACACTCTGAGGCGCACTGGTCGCGAATGGACCTGCCAACCTCGCCGACAGCCGCGCCTCAGACTGCTCCAACTGCTCCAGCTCACGACGCATCCGCGCCTCGATTTGGGGGCTCTGCGCAGCGGCGGTGTTGGCTAGGCGCACGGTCACATTGCCGACGACCAGCGGAGCCATGCCCGCGAGGCTTGCCACCTCCTCCCCCACCCACTCCACCGGCACCATCGCCGCGAGGTACCGCCGCAGCTCCGGGCTCTCCCCCGTCCCCTGGGTTGTTGACATCCGGAGTGGCACCTTGGCAGCGTGCCGCCCGAACTTGACCCCCAGGTCCTGCAGCCAGCTGCGGAGCTGACCGGTGAGCTCCTGGATCTGTGCCATCGTATCCTCGGCTTCGGTTGAGGCCCAGCGTTCAGCCGGATTGGGCCACTCCGACCGATCCAGGGTCTCAGCGACCCCGGCGAACTGTTCGGCGCAGCTGTCGGTCAGAAACGGCATGATCGGGTGCAGAAGCTCCAGAGTGGTGAGCAACGCCTCCCGCGTGACCCACAGGGCGGCCCTGTCTTGCGCCTGAAGCCGCTCCTTGACCAGTTCGAGGTACCAGTCGGCAAGCTCCCTCCAGGCAAATTGGTAGATGGCCTCAACGGCGACTCCAAGTTCAAAGTCACCCATGGCCATGGTGACCGCGCGAACCAGGCCCAGCAATCGGGAGAGTATCCACCGGTCCACGAGCTCAAGCTCGTCGTCGGATGGTAAATCGGCCATGGGGATGCGGCCCTCCCCTTCTGGGAAGTGGATGAGGTGCAGGAGGCGGACCATGTTCCAAAGCTTGTTCGCAAACTTGGCGAAGCCGTCGAGGCGGCTCTCGTCGAAGCGTGCATCTTGGGTTCCCATGGCCACCGTGGCGCCCCAGCCGCGGAGCGCGTCCGCACCATAGCGGTCAATCATCTCCAAAGGATCGACGACGTTACCCTTGGATTTGGACTGACGAGCGCCGTCCGCCCCCAGGATGGTGGCGTGCAGGATCACGTCATGGAATGGGATCTGACCGGTGAAGCGAATTCCCATCATGACCATCCGACTCACCCACAACCAGAGTATGTCGCGGGCTGTGCTCAATACGGTGGTCGGGTAGAAGCGAGCAAAGTCCTCGGTCGGGTTCGGCCAGCCCAGAATCGCGAATGGCCACAGGGAACTTGAGAACCAGGTGTCCAGCACATCAGGGTCGCTGGTCAGCCCCTGGTCGCCGCACTCGGGGCACCGATCCGGCTCGTCGATCCAGGCGAAGACATGCCCGCGGCCGCAGGTGGAGACTGGAATCCGGTGGCCCAACCAAATCTGGCGGCTGATGCACCAGTCCCGAAGGCCCTTCATCCACTCCAGGTACTGCCGGCGGAATTGGGGAGGGTGGAGCACGAGCTCCCCTGACTCGACGGCTGAGGCGGCGGGTCCTGCAAGGTCGGAGACCCGTAGCCACCACTGCGGGGTCACCAACGGCTCGATGACCGACCCACAGCGATCGCAGTGCCCCACCTGATGAACCAGCGGTTCCTCCCGCTCCATCGCACCGTGGTCGCGGAGCAGGTCGGCGGCCACCTCGCGCGCCCGATCTACCTCAAGACCGTCCAAAGTTGGAACGTTCGGGGCGATCATCGTCCCCTCCAGGGAGATCACCGTCAAGACGGGGAGGTTGTGTCTGAGGCCGATCGCAAAGTCCTCGGCGCTATGTCCGGGAGTGATCTTGAGGGCACCGGTCCCAAGGTTGGGATCCACGGCCTCGTCCTCCACCACCGGGATCAACCGCCCGGTGAGGGGCTCGACCAAGAGCTCACCCACCAGCTTTGTGAATCGGTGGTCCTTCGGCGGCACCGCCACCGCGACGTCGGCAAGGATCGTCTCCGGCCTGCTGGTGGCAACCACCAAGCCCGCCGCACCGCCGGGCAGCCTGTAGCGCACAAAGTAGAAGGTGTCGCGATGCTCCCGGTACTCGACCTCCTCGTCGGAGATGGCGCTGTGACAACGGGGGCACCAGTTGACGATCCGGGGCCCCCGGCCAATCAGCCCCTGGTCGAACAATGCCTTGAACGCGGTTCGTATGACGCGAACATAAGGCTCGTCAAGGGTGAACCGCTCCCTGCTCCAGTCGCAGCTGGCGCCCATCCGCCGCAGCTGCTCGACGATTCTTCCCTGGTAGGTGCTGTACCAGGCATCCACCCGCCGGTTGAACGCCTCCCTGCCGATCTCCTCCTTGGAGCTTCCCTCCTGGGCAAGCTGCCGCTCGATGACATTCTGGGTAGCGATCGCCGCGTGGTCGGTGCCGGGCACCCAGCACACCTCGTAGCCGCGCATCCTGTGGAACCGACAGAGGGAATCCTGGATCACCGCGTTCAGCGCATGTCCCATGTGCAAGGCGCCCGTGATGTTAGGTGGGGGGAGAGCTATCGAGAAGGGAGGTTTGGTGCTCCCGGAGTCGGCGATTCCGAGCCTCAATTCCTCCCAGCGTTGACGCCAACGCAGTTCAGCAATGGCGGGTTCAAAGGTGGCCTTCAACGGGCGCGGTCGACCCTATCTGGGGCCGGCGGGCACGGCTCGCAGCTCACTGGCCACCTGTCGCGCCGCTGCAACCAGGTTGCGTAGGGAAGGCTCGACCTCGGCCCAGCCACGGGTCTTCAGCCCGCAGTCCGGATTCGCCCACAGAAGATCGGAGGGGATGACCTGTGCCGCAGCCCTAAGCCGTTCTTTCATCTCTTCAGTGGTGGGGACAATCGGGGAGTGGATGTCGTAGAGGCCCGGACCAACTTCGTTTCCGTAGCCAGCCTTGGCGAAAGCCTTCAGGAGCTCCATCCCTGACCTCGCTGCTTCGATGTAGAGCGCATCGGCGTCAAGCTCCGCGATCGCGTCCATGATGTCACCAAATTCCGAATAGCACATGTGAGTGTGGACTAACACTCCTTCGCTAGCGGAGCCGGCCGCGAGCCGGAAGCTGTCGACGGCCCACCGCAGATAGGCGGCCTGCTCGGACCTCCGAAGGGGCATCGCCTCGCGCAGGGCCGGCTCATCTATCTGGATGATCTGAATGCCGGCCGCCTCCAGGTCGGCCACCTCATCACGCAGCCCGAGCGCGATCTGGAAGCAGGTCTCGCTCCTGGGCACGTCGTCGCGAGGAAACGACCACTGCAGGATGGTCACCGGACCGGTGAGCATCCCCTTTACAGGCTTACGCGTCAGGCTCTGGGCAAAGGTCGCCCAGGCGACAGTCATGGGCAGCGGCCGCGAGACATCGCCGAAGATGATCGGTGGCTTGGTGCAACGGGAGCCGTATGACTGCACCCACCCACCCTGGGTAGTGGCTATCCCATCCAACTGCTCCGCAAAGTACTCCACCATGTCGTTACGCTCCGGCTCCCCGTGGACCAGGACATCGAGGCCAACCTCCTCCTGGAACCGGATCACCCTGCGCACCTCATTCTCGATCAGGGCCCGGTAGGAGTCCTGGTCGATTTGGCCGCGTCGCAGGCGAGATCTCGCTTGGCGGAGCTCGGCGCCCTGAGGGAAGGAGCCGATTGTGGTGGTCGGCAGCTCTGACAGCCCGAGTCGTATCCGGGCCGAGTCCCGCCTGGCCGTTGAGCTCCCGAGCCGAGTGAGATCGGCTGGGCTGATCGACCGCATGCGCTTCTCGACCAATGGGTTGGCCCTTTCGACAGACGAGCGTCGGCGGGCCGCGGTGGCACGCAGACGATCGAGCCCTTCGGCTGCCTGACCCTCGGGAGAGAGACCCGCCGCCAGCAAATTCACCTCAGCCAGCTTCTCGTTTGCAAATGCTAGCCAGGACCGGATTTCTGGCTCGAGGTCACCTTCCCCATCGAGGCCAACCGGCACGTGAATCAAAGAGCACGACGGGGCTACCATCAGCCTCTCCGGCCCGAGCTTGGATGCGGCCCGATCGATCACCGCCAGCGCTGGATCTGGGTCCGTGGTCCACACGTTTCGACCATCCACCAGTCCCAGTGACAGCATGATGCCGTCCGGTGCGAGTTCAAGAGCCGCATCCAGATCCTGCGGACCCCGGATCAGGTCCAGGTGCAGCCCGTCCACCGGCAGCATCAATGTGGCCTGGAGATTCGGCCCCAATCCTGCGAAGTAGGAGGCGATCAGGGTCTTGCCCCCAGGCGCTGCCCGGCGCAGGTAGGCGTAGGCGTTCTCCATCGCCTCAAGGACCTCGACCGGGGCATCCTGAGCCAGACAGGGCTCGTCGATCTGAACCCAGCGAGCGCCGGCGGCGAACAGTTGCCGCAGCAGCTCAGCGTAGACCGGCAGCAGCCGGTCCAACAACGACAGCGCGGAGAAGCCCGGGGCCGATAGCTTCGCTAGCCGCAGGAAGCTGACCGGGCCGAGGAGCACTGGTCTGGTCTCGACCCCCAGGGACAGCGCTTCCTCGAACTCCTCGACGGGCTTGCGCGACAGCAGGTCGAAGGTCTGGCCCGCGCTCAGCTCAGGAACCAGGTAGTGGTAGTTCGTGTCGAACCACTTGGTCATGTCGAGCGCCGCTACCTCTCCCCTGGTGGTCTCGGCCCCCCTGGCCATGGCGAACATCAGGTCAAGTTCGTCGCCCCCAGCCAGGGACTGGAATCGCTGGGGGATGGCCCCGACCGTGAGGCAGAGGTCCAGCACGTGGTCATAGAGAGAGAAGTCGCCGCTGGGGATGTGATCGATGCCGGTCTCTTTCTGGAGCCTCCAGCGGGAGGCCTTAAGTGCCCCGGCCCGGTTCAACAATTCGCCACGGTCCAGCCGACCGCTCCAGAACCCCTCCAGCGCCCACTTCAGTTCGCGCGACCCTCCAACTCTAGGGAAGCCGAGGTTGGCCGAGATCAGACGGGGTAGGCGTGATGGAGACATGGTCAGATGGTCTTCCTGGTGATGGCCCGACCAGTCCCCTCAGGGAGCCCGGCGCAGGCGTGGCTGCTCGAACTTCAAGTCTACCTGCCAGGCGGCACCCCCAGTAACCGGAGGCAGCGTTGAGCGGCCCCTAGGCGGTTGCGGCCTGGGGCTCATCCTCGGAATACAGGTCGGGCTCGCTGGACTCGAGGATCGCGCGCTCAGTGATCACGCACCGCTTGATCTCAGGGTGTGACGGAACCTCGAACATGCTCCCGAGCAGAACCGACTCAAGAATGCTCTTCAAGCCCCTGGCCCCGGTGCCCAAGGCCAGCGCCTGCGCCGCGATGGCCTTGAGCGCGGCGTCTTCGAAGACCAGCTCCACCTCATCCAGCGCGAAGAACTTCTGATACTGCTTGACGAAGGCGTTCTTCGGCTCGGTCAGGATGCGGGCAATGTCCTCTTCGTCGAGACTCTGCAACGCGACCACGATTGGGAGCCGCCCGACGAACTCTGGGATGAGGCCGTAGCGAAGCAGATCCTGGGCCTGCATCTGTTGCAGAATCTGGGTGCTCTCCTTGGTGCGGCGTCCTCCGGGCTCGCTGCTGAACCCTATGGTCCTGTGCCCGACCCGCTGCTCAATCAGCCGCTCCAGCCCTTCGAACGCACCGCCGCAGATGAAAAGGATATTTCCCGTGTTGATCTGGATGAAGTCCTGATGGGGATGCTTGCGACCACCCTGGGGCGGAACATTGGCAACCGTGCCCTCCAGAATCTTCAGCAGTGCCTGCTGGACTCCCTCGCCGGAGACATCACGGGTGATGGACGGGTTATCGGACTTGCGGGAGATCTTGTCAATCTCGTCGATGTAGATGATTCCCCGTTCCGCCCGGGCTATGTCAAAGTCGGCGGCCTGGATGAGGCGCAGCAGGATGTTTTCCACATCCTCACCGACATATCCAGCCTCGGTGAGCGAAGTGGCATCGGCAATCGAGAACGGCACATCGAGAATTTTGGCCAGGGTCTGCGCCAGCAGGGTCTTACCGCAACCGGTCGGACCCACCAGAAGCACGTTGGACTTCTGTAGCTCCACCTCTCCGGTGTCACGAGCGCTGTTGATCCGCTTGTAGTGGTTGTAGACAGCTACCGAAAGGACCTTCTTTGCCTGGTCCTGGCCCACCACGTACTGGTTCAGGGAGTTCCAGATGACCTGGGGGTTGGGTACGACATTGGTTCGCGGCCGGCGCGCCGCAGGTCCCTTGGTTTCCTCTTCGAGGACCTCCTGGCAAAGCTCGATGCACTGGTCACAGATGTACACTCCGGGGCCGGCTATGAGCTTTCGCACCTGCTCTTGGCCCTTGTTGCAGAAGGAGCACCTGGTGTGGCGGCGACGATCCTCACGCTCTGTCATGCCGCATCTCCTCCACTTAAGGGGTGCAGTCGCCGTGCGGCCTCCCCTACGCACCGTCGACAGATGCCCACCTGACGGCCGCCGGGTGCAACCTCCGCTGCCACCGCCAACGCGAGGCTGCCACAGAAGTCGCACCGAACGCCCAGCCCGCTCACCAGCCGGAGCACCTGGCTAAGCTCTTGTCGCCGGCCGCCCCGGAGGCCCCCGGCGGTTTCGTTGGACTCTGTCATCACCACTCCCGTCAGCGGGTGGACGGACCTACCTCAGCTCCCTCAGTCGACTTCGCCTCCGCGCCTGTTACGACCGCCTGCGGCTTGCCGGGGACAGCCTCTCCGGCCGACCGCTCCTTGGTCAGGATGTGATCGATCAGACCGTACTCTAAGGCCTCCTCGGGGGACATGTAGAAGTCCCGGTCGGAATCCCTTGTAATCTGGTCGACCGGCTTGCCTGTGTGCTGAGCCAGGATCTGGTCAATGGTCCGCCGCAGTCGAAGGATCTCCTGCGCCTGGATCTGAATGTCGGAAGCCTGTCCCTGGAATCCCCCGCTGGGCTGGTGCATCATGATCCGGGTGTTGGGCAGACTGAACCGCTGGCCCTGCTCGCCACCGGCCAGAAGCACACAACCGAAGGAGGCTGCCAGCCCCATGCAGAAGGTGCTCACGCGAGGCTTGATGTACTGCATCGTGTCGTAGATGGCAAGCCCGGCGGAAACCGACCCGCCAGGACTGTTGATGTAGACGCTGATGTCCCTCTCGGGATCCTCGCTCTCGAGGTAGAGCATCTGCGCCATGACCAGATTGGCGATCTGGTCGTCGATAGCGGTTCCAATGAAGATGATCCGGTCCTTCAAGAGCCGGGAGTAGATGTCAAAGGCTCGCTCGCCCCTGGTGGTGGTCTCGACGACCATCGGAATGAGGGCCATGATCTCCTCCTGGACTTTTGCTGTACTCGGATTCTCGGCCCAACCGGGCCCGCTAGCCGAGTATACCCACGGGACAGAAATCAACCCTAGGACGTGCTGGGAGCTGTATCCACACCTCGTGCCAGACCTATTAGAAGGTCCCGCGCCTGCCCCACCGCCAGCTCGCGACGAATGGTGGGCGCCAGCCTCTCCCGGGCGGCAGCTGTGGTCCCCTTGGGCACGATCTGGGAGATGGCGAACTTCAGCTCGTCGTCGGAGATGATGATTCCCTCGAGCTTGGCAACCTCTCCTAGGGCCAGGTCAAGCCGCACCGACTCCACCGCTGCCTGTCGGCGTTCCCCGCGAAGCTGTTCCAGGCTGCTTCCCTGGGCCTGAAGCAGGGCATCAAGGGTGACCCCGGCCTCGGCCAGTCGCCGCTCCAGGCTGCGAACCTGGTTGTCGATCTCGACCTGGATCATCGCCTCGGGTACTTCCACCTTGGTCACCGCCAAGAGCGCCTCCATCACCGCGTTGGCCTGCTCCCGGTCCGCCTCCACTGCCTGCTCGGCAGCAATCTGCTCACGAATGAAGTCCTTCAGCTCATCCAGGGTTTCGCCATGGCCGGCGATCGCAGCGAGGTTGTCGTCGAGCGCTGGAAGTTCCTTGGCCTGAATCCGCGAGACCTCGGCTGTGATCACCACCAGCTCTCCTCGAAGCTCCTCACGGGGGTACTCCGCGGGAAGGGTCAGGGTGATCTCTACCGGTTCTCCTGCCACGGTCGCTCCCAGCAACTGCTCGGCCATCCCCGGGAGGAGTTCCCCTCGCTCCAGGTCCAGGGTCTGGATCTGATCGGGTGTGCCCACCACCTCCTCGCCGTGACGCATCGTCAGCGCCGCGGTCACGACGTCCCCCTCTTGAACTTCCCTATCGCCAGCATCGATCAGCTGAGCGTAACGCTGTCTCAGGGCATCAAGGGTCCCTGTCACATCCTCGTCGGCGACCTCCTTGGGAACGATCGGCACCCGGATACCACGGTAGTCCCCCAGGGCAACGTCCGGCCGGACCCCCACTGTTGCGACGAAGCGAAACGGGGTTCCCCGCTCCAGATCTGCCTCGCCAACCCTGGGCTGCGCGACGGGGTCGAGTTCGGACTGTCGCACCGCTCTCTCATATAGCTCGGGCAGAAGGATGTCGATGGCCTCCTGCTGGACCGCCGGCCAGCCCACTGCCCTCTCGACCACGGAAGCTGGGGCCTTCCCGGGCCGGAATCCGGGCAGTCGAATCTGGCCGGAAAGCTGCCTCAGCGCCCGCCCTATTGCTCGGTCCACCTCCTCGACGGGAGCTGTCACCGTGAGCTTTGCCTCAGAACCAGGCAGCCGCTCGATCTCCACTTCCAGTTCCGGCGCGTCGGCTATAGATGGGGCCATGATCCTCTCAACCTTGAATTGACGGCTTGCGCGGCGGTGCTGCGCGGACCGAGGGTCGAACTCGGACGGGTTGCCCCACGGGGTTCTAAGCCCCGCGCGTCTGCCAGTTCCGCCATCCGCGCCGACCGTTTGCGGCGACGCCGCAGCGCGCGCCCGAGTATAGCCAATTGACCATCCGCCGGCACCTCTTGTTCCCGAGTTCTTGTGAGAGGAAGGACCGTGCCCGGTGACACCGACCGAGCAGCTCTGCGTTGTTGACAGTAAGAGAGGGGAGCACCCCAGAGACACCCGGGGGCGGCCGAACCTCCGGCACCATGCAACCCAGGAGGCCACCAAGATGTCCCAGCAATTTGAGGGGAGCCCAGTTAGTTCCCGACCTGACGTGAACCGCGATCAAGCGGAGGCTTCGGTAGCTCGGGCCGGCAGGACAACGGAGCCGTCAGGGACACCGACTCAGAGCGTGCCACGACCATCGAGGACTCCCGGGGAGACCGCTTACGACGGCATCGGGAACCACGGAGCTCCGACCGCACTGGCCTCCACACCTCAGGAACCGGCAGTTGGCGCTGGGCCGCCGGGCGCCACCGGAGGGGGATCAGCCCCTACAGCCACTGCGGTCGCACACGGCAGTGGGGTTCGGGCTGCCACAGCTGGTGGCGGAGAATCGGTTCCGCGCCGGTCCAAGGGTTCCCCGGGGACTCTGTCCTACAGCTACCGGCTACGCGAACTGGTGTGGCTGGCAGCGGTGGTTGTGGATGCCTTCCTCACACTGGACTTCCTGTTCCGGGCCATCGCAGCCCCCTCCGATGGCTTTGTCCTTATTGTCCTGCGGGTCGGAAATGCCCTGGCGTCGCCATTCTCGGGGCTCTTCCGCGGCACCTCAGCCACCATTGGGCGGACGAGCTTTTGGTCGGCTCTCATAGCCGTGGTCATCTACTCGCTGGCCGCCTGGGTGGTCACCCGCCTAATCACTTTGGTAGCGGGCCCCGGCAAACGCCGGGCAACTTGACCATCCGCCGCACTGACGGCCACCGCAGCTGAGCTTCTGATGCTATTCAATCTGCTGCTGGCCAGCGCCCTCATCTCAATTGCCACCACAGTGGTGGCAGTGCTCCCGGGCTCACTTCGAGCCTCGCGTCCGCTGAGCATTACGTTCCTGGTGGCCGCGGTGACCGTCGGGGGCTGGCTGACCATCACCCTTGTTCACGACACCGGCACCACCGTTGCGGTTGCGTTGCTGGTGTTGGTGCTCACCGCTCTGGTCAGTCCGACGTTACGAGGGTGGAGCTGGCTGGCGCTCGAGCTTTTGGTGTCGGTCACGGTGTCCTTCTGTCTCTACCTGCTCTATTCGGTAGGAGTCACCGTCACCCAGTCAGTCAGTCCCCACCTTGTTCCGTGGGTGCTGGCCGGCTCTTTGTTGGTGGTTTTGGGCGAGATGTGCGCCCTGGGCCTCGCCCTCTCCTACCTCTTTGAAATTCTGGACGTGCTGGGTCGACGAAAGCCAGCCTCTGTTGAGCTTCCAGGGGCCCCTGCGGATGGGGACTGGCCGAAGGTTGCGATCCAGGTGCCGATGTACAACGAGCCTGTGGAATTGGTACGGGAGACCCTGACCGCCCTGAGCCTCCTCGACTATCCCAATTTCGTAGTGCAAGCGGTGGACAACAACACTAAGGACCCTGCAGTTTGGCAGCCGATAGCGGACCTGTGCGGGGATTTGGGTGAGAGGTTTCAGTTCATCCACCTGGCCCCGTGGCCGGGCTTCAAGGCCGGGGCACTCAACGAGGCGACAAGGGGGCTGGCGTTGGATGTTGCGGTCATCGCGATCGTCGACGCCGACTATCTGGTCCGACCTGGGTTTCTCCGCGCCACCATTCCCCACTTCAGCGATCCCACTGTCGGATTCGTCCAAACCCCCCAGCACTACCGGGACTGGGAGGACAACCGATACCTGAGAGGCCTCTTCCACAGCTACCGATACTTCTTCGACATCACGATGCCGGCACGGGCCAACCGGGACGCGATCATCTTCTGCGGGACCATGGGTCTGATTAGGCGCTCTGTCCTGGACGGGATCGGGGGCTGGAACGAGGCGTGCATCACCGAAGACGCGGAGGCGAGCCTGCGCATTCTCGGAAGTGGATACCGTGGGGTTTACGAGCAAGTGGCGTGGGGCGCAGGGCTGATGCCTCTCACCTTTGACGGCCTCAAGAAGCAGCGCTTCCGCTGGGCTCTCGGAGGGATTCAGATCCTTCGTCAACATTGGCGGGAGCTGCTGCCCCTCACCTCCCACCGACTCGTGTTGACTCCGGCGCAACGCGCCCACTACCTTGTCGGGGCCATCCAGTGGTTCGGAGACGCCCTGTTGGGCGCCTTCATGGCCCTTTTGCTGGGAACGGCCATCGCCACCTCTGCTCACGACCGACTTCCCGTCGCCCAGATCACCGGCGCGGTGCTGGTCATCCCCGTACTCTTCCTAATGTTCGGTCTGTTGCGAGCGGTCTGGGCTCTGAAGGCGAGTGGGAGACTACCCTGGAGCGACGCCGCCAGCGCCCTGCGCGTCTGGTTCGCCCTCAGTTGGACCGTCACCTTGGCCGACGTTAGGGGTCTGCTCGTCTTTCGGGCCCGTTTCCTTCGGACGCCGAAGCGGCGAGAGGGGATAAGCAGTTGGGCGCAGGCGCTTCGCTCAGCCCGCTTCGAGACCGCCGTTGGGGCCGCGGCCGTCCTGGCGGCGGTGACCATGGAGGTCCGAGCGATCAGTGTGACGACCACCATCTTGGCCCTACTCCTCCTGTTCCAGGGATCCGTCTACCTCTGCGCGCCATGGGCTAGCTTCGCAGCTGAGGGTATCCAGCTAACCCCGCTACGACGGATTTACCGGGAATCGGCTCAAAGCACCGGTGAGCGCTCGGAGAGTCGGTCTAGCGTGGCCGCGGTGCCGTTGGCGCTGGCGTTCACGGCCTTCGCCGGCCTCATCGCAGCCTTCGCGGCCGCCAGTCCTCCCGGCTCACAGCCATTTCAGGGAGGCTCCTCGCATGGCTCCACATCCGGTCACCTGGGTTTGGGGCCTGCTCCGAGCACCTCGCCCAGTGCCACCCCCTCTCCCTCTCCCTCTCCCTCTCCGTCTCCTTCTCCCTCTCCCTCTCCGTCCGCGAGCCCCAGCGCCTCGGCGAGCCCCTCCCCTAAGCAGTCGCCAAGTGGCACTCCGGCCCCTTCGGCGAGCTCGTCACAGAGTCCGTCCCCGGCCGCCCGGTCCACTCCCTGACCGACCACCTCATGAATCCTGTCCCTCAGAACCCTGGGGTGTTCACTGGCTCGACAGCGGACCATCCTGACGCTAGCATGGCTATGTCAGAGCCGCGGAGCGCGGAGTGCTGACCAGCCGGACCTTGGGCGCTAGGAGGTGTGTCTATTGAACAGTGTGGACGCGATAACCGCCGCGAGCCCGGCCGCCCGAGAGCTCGTCGCAAAAATTG
>DAHVDN010000259.1 GCA_027313505.1 Candidatus Dormiibacterota bacterium | reverse complement strand
AGACACTTGACGGAAGGGACCTCTTTAGTGGAGTAGGCGGCTGGCGTGGCCGAGGCTTCCCATCCGCCACTCATCGAACCGGACCCGAGGCCTTCACCCGTCCGGCTTTCCGATGTAGTCACTTGGCCCCTGTCGCGGAACCCCACGGGCCGGACTCGTCGCAACACTGGCCAACTGATGCGAGCGCAGGTGATCGTTCACCCCTCCCAGGAGCGGGTGTCCGCCTCCCGGAGCTCGCGCGCGATCTGCTCCGGCGTGTGCTTCCTGCCCTTCACTTCAGTTCGTCCTGGCCCCCCCGGGTCCTTGAGATGCTGTCACGTCACGTTGACGACCTCCTTGGGGGTCACCCCACGGGCCGGACTCGTCGCCTCAAATTGCCCAGAACTCCTTGTCTGGACACTTCGGAGCAACTCTCTGCCCGAATCACCTTCCACGCCGGTCAACGCCCATGAGCACCCTTGCGCCCAGATTCACCCCGGAGAGTGGTCCCGGAAGGGGCAGGGGCGTCCGGTGA
>DAHVDN010000258.1 GCA_027313505.1 Candidatus Dormiibacterota bacterium | reverse complement strand
TTGTACCCGACCAAGCCGCGAAGCGCTCGCCGTGGCCTCGGCCCTGGGCTACACCCTCCCCGCCCGGCTACCCCTAACCTAGGCCGGAGCCATGGCGACGAACCAGTCCGAGTGCAGTACGTCCGGCACCTCCGCAGTCTCGCCAGAGCTCAGCGCCCGGGCTTACTGGGGGCGGGTTCCCGTGGGCTTGGGAGCTGGAGGCTCGGTGTGGCAGTAGGAGGTGGCCCGGGCCCGGCTCACCACCCGGCAGGCTCCCTTGGGTGCCCACCAGCGGTGCCAACTCGGTGGCGGTGATGTCGACGACTACGGCTGCTCGCTCTCCGCGCTCTCGGCTGCGAGCCCCTCCAAGAGCGCGGCAAGTTTTGACTGGATCTCGATCACCTTCTTGGCCTTGTCCAGTTCCAACTCGAGCTTGGCCATCCGCTTGTGCAACCTGGCCAGCTCTCGATCGCGAGGATCGGCTTGGGGGCGGCCCCGCTTCTGGGCCAGTCCCGCCGCAGCACCGCGGTCTCGCT
>DAHVDN010000257.1 GCA_027313505.1 Candidatus Dormiibacterota bacterium | reverse complement strand
CGCCAAGCGCTGCAGATCAACCCGCAGGATGCCGATGCCTGGGGCAACCTGGGCATTGACTATGACCACGCTGGCCAGTACGCGCAGGCCATCGATGCCGAACGCCGGGCGCTGCAGATCAACCCGCAGTATGCCGACGCCTGGAACAACCTGGGCAATGCCTACGACAAAGCTGGCCAGTACGCACAGGCCATCGATGCCTACCGTCAGGCGCTGCAGATCAACCCGCAGCTTGCCCAAGCCTGGAACAACCTGGGCGTTGCCTATGACGACGCTGGCCAGTACGCAAAGGCCATCGAGGCCGAACGTCAGGTGCTGCAGATCAACCCGCAGGATGCCAAGGCCTGGATCAACCTGGGCGTTGACTATGACGACGCTGGCCAGTACGCGCAGGCCATCGAGGCCGAACGTCAGGCTCTGCAGATCAACCCGCAGGATGCCGATGCTTGGTACAACCTGGGCAATGCCTATTACCACGCCGGCCAGAACGCGCAGGCCATCGATGCCGAACGCCGGGC
>DAHVDN010000256.1 GCA_027313505.1 Candidatus Dormiibacterota bacterium | reverse complement strand
GGCCAGGGGGCGTCACAGACGCTGTAGACGTCTGGCTCGTCGTCCCCCCGGCGACCGGGCAGACAGAGTGCCTCTTTCCACTCGGGCTCGTGGGCGACGAACCAGTCGCGCATGGCCCCGTCTTCCTTGCGGGTTCTCGGAAGCACGCTCACGAAGCGCCCGCCCAACCGGTCGATGTGGGCCATGGTGGTGCGCACGCTGAGCTTGGCGTCTGCGACGTAGAGGAAGTCCGATCTTCCGAAAAGCGCGCACAGGGCGTCCCAGGTGGCGATGTGGGTCGTCGAGTCCTCGGTGTTGCCGTCCATGACGCGGTGCAAGAGCGGCACCGCGCCGTCGGCCGCCACAGTCAGGATCCACACGAGCTGTTTCAGGTCCGGGCGATGGTCCTTCGAGAACCCGTAGGCCGCGGCGACGGTCGTCTTCGCGCCGCGGCGCCCCCCGGCACCAGACGCGTAGACGCCTTGGAGCTTGATGGATGTCGAGTCGTTGTGCAGGCGTGAGCAGTCGACGTCGAAGGC
>DAHVDN010000255.1 GCA_027313505.1 Candidatus Dormiibacterota bacterium | reverse complement strand
TCTTCTCCAACATGCACCCCCGCTATCCCGGGATGGTGGGGCTGCTCGCCGCCGGCGGAGGGCTCGACCAAATCGGGCGCCGCCACGGGCGGCTCTGCGGCGATCTGGCGGACCCGGGTGTGGCCGAGCAGCTGGAGGTCCACGTCCGGGCGGCGGCGGCGGTTCGGGCCCTCTCGGGCTCGACCTTCGGACGCATCGGGGGGCGTCCCATGGGGATGTACACCGCCGCCAGTTCCTCCTCTGACTGGATCCGGCTCTTCGGGGTGGACGTGGAGGAGATCGACCAGTGGGAGGTGGTGCGGCGCGCGGACGGGGTCCCCCCCGGGCGGGCCCGGGCGGGGCGTGAGTGGATAGAGCGGCTCGCGGCCCGGGTGGAGTACGACGGCCGGAGCCTGACCCCCGAGCTTCTGGAGCGCCAAATCCGCATGTACCACGCGATCCAGGAGCTGGTCGCGGAGTGGCACCTGGACTTCTGCGGGATCAAGGGCCAACCCGAGCTCACCAACCACTTCGCCACCACCGACG
>DAHVDN010000254.1 GCA_027313505.1 Candidatus Dormiibacterota bacterium | reverse complement strand
TGGCCCAGGGGCTGGCCGGGATCATCGTCCAGCTCCAGGCCGCCGATGCCTGGCTGGGCAAAGAGCCGTTGAGGGTCCAGGACGCCCTGGAGCAGGCGACCGACCTCGCCCGCTCCAGCCTCCAGGAGGCGCGGCGCTCGGTTTGGGACCTGCGCCCGGAGATGCTGCAGCGCGCCGGGCTGGCCGGGGCGGTGCGCGACGAGCTGACCCGCGTCCGGGAGCGGACCGGGGTGCAGACCAGCCTGCGAGTCCGGGGCCTCAAGGGGCTCGCCCTACCCGCCCAGATCGAGGTGGCGGTGTTCCGGATCGTCCGCGAGGCGGTGGGCAACGCGGTGCGTCACGGCCACCCTCAGGAGGTGACCGTGGAGCTGACCCGGCGCGACCGGCACCTGCAGGTGGCGGTCACCGACGATGGCCAGGGTTTCGACCCCGCCGCTCCGCCGCGGGAGGGGAGCTTTGGGATCACCTCGATGCGGGAGCGGGCCGCCGCCTCGGGCGGGCAGATGGATCTCAAGAGCCACCCCGGCAAG
>DAHVDN010000253.1 GCA_027313505.1 Candidatus Dormiibacterota bacterium | reverse complement strand
GGGCCGTGAGGAGTGCACCTGGGACGCGGGCACTCGGTAGCCTCGGGGTCGTGGATCATCGATGGCCGAGGGACGACGCGCCGTACCGGACGATCGAGGACCCGGTCAAGCTCCGCCGGGTGCTCGAGGCCACGATGCTGCTCGAGTCCAACCTCGATCTTCCCTCGCTCCTGAACCACATCGTGGACGAGGCCCGGTCGATGACGAACGCCCGCTACGCCGCCCTCGGGGTCCTCGACGCCGAGGGCACGGCCCTGGCCGAGTTCCTCACCTCGGGTCTCTCGCCCGACGAGGAGCGGGCCATCGGCGACCGGCCCACCGGCAAGGGCGTCCTGGGCCTCCTCATCGTCGATCCCCGACCCCTCCGCCTTGCCGCGATCGGCGACCATCCCGACAGCTTCGGCTTCCCCGACGGCCACCCGGTCATGCGCTCGGTCATGCCCGGCGACACCAGGAGCTGGTGCTACGTCCACGAGTTGACTGGCGAGCTCTCGTGATGACCGGCGCCTCACGGCGCCGGGCGTAGGGCAGCTG
>DAHVDN010000252.1 GCA_027313505.1 Candidatus Dormiibacterota bacterium | reverse complement strand
CAGCGTGGCCCGCGCCGTCCGGGACGCCGCGGCCCTCGCCCGGCAGCTCCGCCCGATGCTGGACGAGCGGGTCCGCCTGGCCCCCGAGCCGGTGCACCGGGCCACCTGGGTGGCGCAGGTCGAGGTCGACCCCTTCGGGCTCCCCACCGATTCCAAGGTGGGCCAGCTCCTGGAGTGGTCCCGGGCGGGACTGCTGGCAGGGGCCAGGTTCGCCGAGGCCTACTGTCTGTCGGTGAAGGAGCAGCGGCTGTTCGTCAGCACCGAGGGGACCCGGACGGTGCAGCAGCGGGTTCGGGTGCACCCGGTGCTCGAGGTCGGGCTGATCGACGAGCAAGGCTCCGGCCTCATGGAGACGATGCGCTCGACGGCCCGGCCGGTGGCCCGGGGATGGGAGTACGTGGAGCAGCACGGGTTCGCCGCCGAGGCGCCGCAGCTGGTCGAGTGGCTGGCCGAGAAGCTGGCCGCGCCTTCGGTGGCCCCGGGGTCCCATGACCTGGTGCTGGACCCCTCCAACCTCTGGCTGACCATCCACGA
>DAHVDN010000251.1 GCA_027313505.1 Candidatus Dormiibacterota bacterium | reverse complement strand
TGTCCTGCCAGACGATCGCGTTGTAGTACGGCCGCCCGGTCTTCGGGTTCCACACGACGGAGGTCTCGCGCTGGTTGGTGATGCCGACCGCGGCCAGGTCCGCCGCGGCCAGGCGCGCGCCGTTCAGCGCCGTCTGGATGACGGAGGCGGTGCGCTCCCAGATCTCCACCGGGTTGTGCTCCACCCAGCCGGCCCGCGGCAGGAGCTGCTCGTGCTCAAGCTGGTGCTTGGCGACCTCGTTCCCGCCGTGGTCGAAGATCATGAACCGGGTGCTGGTGGTCCCCTGGTCGACGGCGGCGACGTAATCCGGCATGGCTGCTGCCCTTCTCTCCGGAACCTCATGCTCTTGATACTGCGACCCGGCGGAACCTTACCGGCAAGGCAGGCAGGGGAGTAAGGGTCCCGGTGCCGGCGGCCGCGCGCAGGCCCGTGGCGGTACCCGGCGGGTGGCCGCGCCGCGGCGGACGGTCATCGCAACTCTCAACAAGATCCGAAGAAAGCCGGGCTGTTAATTCCATGGTGCGATAATCGTTTC
>DAHVDN010000250.1 GCA_027313505.1 Candidatus Dormiibacterota bacterium | reverse complement strand
ACTGTCGTAGTGGGGCTGTTGCAAGGTTCTGGACTGGGGCGAATCTGAACGCGCACGACGGCTGTCGAAAGGGCGTCCACTACCCCCTTGCACACCTGGCAGGGCTGATCTTGCACGCCCATGGTAGCGAAGCGGGCTTGACTTCGGGCCGCCAGCCTGGCAGATCCACCCACGGGTGCGTTTGGGGGGTGCAGGTCACTTGGACTGACAAACGGGATCCCCTCACGGGCGAAATGGGGCCTTGACATATGCTCACCAGTATGCTACAGTCCGCGATGTATCGAGGCCATACGCTAATGGAGATAACTGGAGACGATGTCCGAGGAGACTAGAACGCTGGGAAGGTTTGCCGATCCGGCAATCCTAGTCCTAGCAAGCTGGGCGGAAAGGCCGCGGCACGGCTATGCGATCACCCGAGACGTGCTCCTCCTAACGGGTATCCATTTGGGTCCGGGCACGCTTTACGGCACCATCGCTCGACTTGAGACCCGGAACTGGATCCGGCGCCTTCCGGCCAGCGGCCGTCGTCACCCGTAT
>DAHVDN010000024.1 GCA_027313505.1 Candidatus Dormiibacterota bacterium | reverse complement strand
TCGACATCACCGAGGCGGTGCGCGAGGCAATCCTCAAGCTACCTCCCGAGAGCTGGGTGCCGGCCATCACCAAGGAGATGGAGGATTTGGACGGCGCCGAGGTGGCGGAGATCACCTCCCTTCTGGACGTCTCCCGGTGGCCCGTGGGTTCCGGGTGCTGGTCCGCCGGGAAGAGCCTCATTCCGGCGCCAACTACAACCTCTTCGATCCCCACGGGCTCCGCCACCAGGCGCTGATCACCAACTCCGCCGATCCCGACCTCGCATACCTGGAGGCACGCCACCGGCTCCACGCCCGGGTGGAGGACCAGATCAAGGACGCCAAGGACTGCGGGCTGGCCAACTTCCCCTGCCGCAGCTTCCAGGCCAATCAGGCCTGGCTGTTCCTGGTGCAGCTGGCCCAGAACCTGCTCTGCTGGGCCAAGCGGCTCTGCCTCGGCTCCGACTTCCTGCTGGCCCTGCCCAAGCGCCTCCGCTACCAGTTGCTCCACGTCGCCGGCCGACTGGTCCACTCCGGCCGGCGCACCCTCCTGCGCCTCGACGCCAGCTGGCCCTGGGCCCGGGATCTGGAACTCGCTTTCCAGAGCTTGCGTACTTTGCCCATCAGCCCCTGAGCCGGCCCGCGGCTTGCGACGACAAGGCCAGGTCACCGGATCCGAGCGCGTCTCCCGCCGGTCCGCGGATGCCGTCAGGAACTCCCCTCCGCCCACTTGTGACGCTTGCCACGACTTGCGGCATGCTGCTGTGGGCCTCGTGCGACCGCGGGTGCTGAGATGCTTCCAGCCGACCGCCACCACGCCGTGATGCAGCGCGCTACTGAATAATTGAGGTTAGTCGCAGGCCAGCGCCGGCCGCAGATAGTGCCTCCGGCTCGCGCAGAGCGTCATCACGAAGCCCTCCACCACATGGCCCCGCCCGGTCAGTGGGTCCACCCAGTGCCCCAGCCGTCCGTAGTCCAAATCCGACACCTGTCCCGGCGCCGTAGGCTCCTTGGGGACCTTGACGTCCTCCGGCCTCACCCCCCGAATCCGCTCGCGCACGTAGCGGCGGAAGCTCGCCACGCTGGCCGCCAGCCCCCGCTCATCCCGCAGCCGCTGCCACACCGTGGTCACCGTGTTGGTCTCCAAGCCATCCAAGATCTCTTGGTGGTACGGCTCGATCCGCTCCCACGTTCCACCTGTCCTCGCCACCACCCGCTCCGCGAACAGCCGCCCACCAGTTCCTCCCACTCAGCTGCCGAGCGGGACCGGTCTCCGGGCACCACCCCGGCCTCCTGCACCCGCGCGATCACCTCGCGGAGCCGAACCCGGCCCATCCCCCCGCTCTTCGCCAGTCGCCGGATCGAGTGCCCGGCGTGCCAAAGCCGCAGCGCGTCCACCACCGCTGCCACCAGGAACCTCCTGCCCGCCATCGGCTCTCCTTCGGGAGCCTCCGGCTCGGCCTGCTCTCGCCTGTGGCACCGGCAGCCTTCCCACCTCCAAGGTGGGTCCATTGCCCGACCGCGAGTGGGTCTATCCCGTGAGCGTGAAGGAGGGCCATTACTTGACGCCGACTGGGTCCATTACCTGACCGCCGACACCGCGAAGTTCATCGCCGATCTGCCGAGTGCTGCAGTTCGCGCTGGCCACCAACTACGCCCCCAACAGCCGGCCGGCTTCGGCCCGGGAGCTCCGGGACTAGGAGCTAAAGCCGCAGATCCAGCGGGTCTAGGGGGAGGGAGACTTCCGGGTCTACGGGGCAGACAAGGTGTGGGCCTGGCTGCGACGCGAGGGCTTCCAGGTGGCCCGCTGCACCGTGGAGCGGCTGATGCGGGATCTGGGCTCGTGGGGAGCGGTACGGGGCAAAGCGCCCCGGACCACGCTGGCCGCAGCCGGGGTTGACCGGCAGGCGGATCTGGTGGAGCGGCACTTGGTGGCGGTTGCTCCCAACCGGCTCTGGGTGGCCGACCTGACCTGTGTGAAGACCGACGCTTGCTGGATCCGCGTCGCCTTCATCATTGACGTGTTCTCACGGTTCGTGGTGGGCTGGCAGGCATCCCAATCTCTGCGCACCGAGCTCGCCTTGGACGCTCTGGAGATTGCCGTCTGGGGCCGCAAGGCCCAGCAACTGCAGGGCCTGGTCCACCACTCCGACCGGGTTGTCCAGTACCTGGCTGTGCGCCACACCGAGCGACTGGCCGAGGCGGGTGCGGTGGCCCGGTTGCTTCCAAAGGTGCCAGTTACGAGGATGCTCTGGCCGAATCCTTCAACGCTGTCTACAAGACCAAGCAAATCCGCAAGGCCGGCCCCTGGTGCGGGCTCGAGGATATCGAACACGCCGCCCTCGACTACGTCGACTGGTTCAACCAACGCCGGCTCGACGGGGAGCTGGGCATGGCGCCCCCCGCAGAGTTCGAAGCTGCCGATTTCCATGAGGAGGCCCAAGCTCAGCTGGTTGTTTCACACTAACCCGAGTCTCTACAAAACCCGGGGCGGTTCAACCGTCTGGTCCTCCTCCGACGTGGGCGCAACCGTTTTAACTCGGTGTCGGGTCGTGTAGGTGACAAGTGGCGCCGTTTGGCCTCCTCCTCATCTCGTGTGTCCGTGCCCCGGAGGCTCACCGACCAGCGAGTGTAGGGCGCTGAGGCGTTGGACTCTAGCGTAGATCACGCTCGGGGACGTGTAGTGACAATTGGGTACCAATGTCTTAGACACAGCACGGCACAGTTAGGATCTGGGGCATGCTTATCTTCGTCAGACTGGTCACGAAGTGAGATTGCAGATCGGACTCCTGCCGGGCGCATGGGAATAGCAAGTGCCAGCGCCTTCGGTCCCCAGTATCTGCCGTCGCTTCCCGCGGAGAACAACCGGATGTGTGATCCCGGCTGCCACCGGCTGCGGCGCCGGGGGGACAGGCGGAAGGTGGCGAAGAAAGCTAGCTGTCCCTAGAAGCACTTCCGGATCCCATCATGCGAGCGTCCTCCCCAATGCAATGTTCAACCATGGGCGACGACTCGGGTTGAAACGTTCAGCGGCGCCAAGTCATCGGGCAGCTCTGCAGGAATCGCAAGGTGCTGAATGCCGTACAGGAAACAGCAACTCAAGTCCGCGCGCCATGTCGCCTTACCAGACTTTCGAGGATCCGGACCCCTACGACGGCGACGCCAGCGCGCGTGTGGCGCAGAGAGTCCATATCAAGCATCCACCATCTGACCGGCCGCTAGCCCTCGCTGCCTCCATAATCGCGAGCGCGCGGTGATGCGACCGGGCGCCGAGCCTCACAGTTCCATGCTTCCGGCTACGGATGTCAGGGGCCACCCTGAGTCCGGCACTTCGCAGGCACTGAACGATCGCGGAAGGCACCCCGACCGGAGTAGCCATGGGATTCCGCCGGGTGCTACGGCAGGCGTGTACCTCGCCGTCGCCGGCCTCCTTGGCGCCGGTGCACTGACTAACGCGACATCCCGCCTCATCGGCGGTTCCGCCGACGCCGTTCAGCATGTGTGGTTTCTGGCTTGGCTTCCATTTGCACTCACCCACCATCTGAACCCGCTCTTGACCAGCTATCTGGATCACCCGCTGCAGGTGAACCTGATGTGGAACAACTCCACCCCCTTCCTTGGGGTTATCGCCTGGCCCTTCACAGCAACGGTCGGGCCTGTCGCGGCCTACAACATCATGGGCGTACTGGCGTTGGCCGCTTCCGCATGGACGGCCTATCTGGCAGCCCGCCGCTACATCCAGACCTGGTGGATCTCATTCCTTGTCGGAACCTTGTATGGATTTTCACCCTTCATGATGGTCCAGGCTTCGGGCTCTCACCTCACTCTTGTCACTGCATTCACCCCGCCGCTCCTGCTCATCTGTCTGGATGAAGCCCTGGTGCGCCAACGCTATGCGTACTGGAAGCTGGGGCTTTTCCTGGGCGTCATCGCAACAGTCCAACTGCTCATCGGCGAGGAACTGCTGCTGACCGAGATCCTGGTCGCGCTGCTGGCCACGATCCTGGTCGTGGCCGGCTGGCCCAGCCAGTTGGCCCGTCGCTGGCGGTCTGCGCTGGCCGCTCTCGGGGTCGGAGCCGGGGTCTTCGCTGTCCTCGGGGCCATCCCACTTGCTTTTCAGTTCTTCGGCCCGAGCCCACTGCAGGGCACCACGATTCACCCTCCCGCGAGCTTTGTTGGAGACCTCCTCGGCTGGGTCGTGCCGACGCAGCAGCAACTCCTTGCCCCCTCTTCTGCCGTCGCACTGGCCACCAAGTTCACCGGCGGCTTCTCTGAACACGATGCCTACCTCGGAATTCCGCTCATCGCCCTGATGGCCGTGTCGCTGTTCGTGCTCCGCCGCCAGCGCTGGGTGTGCCTACTCGCCGTTTTGATCGGGACCATCGCCGTCCTCTCGCTGGGGCCCAACCTCCACGTAGGCGGCGCGAGCACCGGCATCCGCCTGCCATGGGCCTTGGTCGGCAGCATCCCGCTCCTTCGAGATGCCCTTCCAGATCGACTCGCGCTCTACGTCTTCCTGGGCGCCGCCTTGCTGGTTGGCCTCTTCCTGGACCATATCTGGCGCCTACGCACCGGCTGGAAGTGGCGGGCTGTTGCCATTGGACTGGCACTGGCCGCCGTCATTCCGCTGATTCCCATCCCGGCCAACAGCGTCCCGGTCACGGTCCCCAATCGCCTGACCTCCACCCTATCCGGCCATTTCCACCCCGGAGAGGTTGTGGCCATGCTGCCGGTCGCCACCATCGCCAACGACAACGCGATGTTGTGGCAAGCGCTCTCGGGCTTCAGAGTCCAGCTTCCCTGGGGCTACCTTATTCATCGGGGATTGCACGGAGAATCCTCGGTGAACCTGGTCGGGCCGACCGTTGTCTCCCAGCTCACGGAGATCGGGCAGGGCGCGTCACAGTCGCTCTCCAACGGCAGCAGTGCGGCTCGCGCCTATGAGCTAAGAAACCTGGGCGTCAGCGCTGTGGCGGTGGGGCCGACCCCATTCCAGTCAGAGCTGGTGCGCTACTTGACCCATCTTTTGGGACGTGGGCCGGAATGGGCCGGTGGCTTCGCGATCTGGAGCTCGGTAACTTCCGGGAGCTAACCTTAGCCCATCCCCTCGTAGCGCGCCCACCGGACCACGCCCGGCGTTACGCCAACTGACGCTCAGAGGGGCGAAGGCGGATGATGGCTGTCCCTAGGCGGTCGCCCCATGGCATCGCTTGTACTTTTTTCCAGAACCGCAGGGACAAAATGCATTCCTGCTCACAGCAGGAAAACCACCGCTGGGAGAACCGGCAGCGCGGGCCGGACCCGCCGTCGGTCCCTGGCCCACAGCAGGCGGAGCTGGACGTTGCTCGGGATCTCTCGATGGCCCGCCCGCATCTGGAGACGCGGAGGGCCCAGAGCCGTCCAGGACCGAACCCGCATCTGGATGGGTGGCGATCCCCTCTAAGGGTTGCGCCGGCACCGGGTCCACCTGGATCTGCGAGTGGAACAAATAGCGGACGATCTCCTGCTTCAGCGACTCCTGGAATCCCTGGAAGGCGGAGAACGCCTCCGCCTTGAACTCCACCAGAGGGTCTCGCTGGCCCAGTGACTGCCAGCGGATGTTGTCCTTTAAGTGCTCCAAGGTGGTCAGGTAGTCTGCCCAGCGCTCGTCGATGAGGCCGAGCATCAACTGCACCTCCACCTGCCTCACAATCTCCGGGGAGTAGGTCTTCTCCCGTTCGGTGTAGAGTCGCTCCGCCTCCAGGATGACGGTCTCCGTGACCTCAGCCGGCGTGTCACCGAGCTGCTCCAGCTCCACCTCCTCCGCCGGCGGGAAGGGAACTATGAACCTCAGCCGCTCCCAGAGGGCTTCGAGCTCCCACTCCTGCTTGTGCCTTCCATGACAGTGCAGGTCGACCAGCTCGCGGACCACGTCCGCGATCCACTCGCTGAGATTGGCCCTGGTGTCGATCCCCTCCAGGATGCGGTCTCGCTCCTGGTAGATGATCTCGCGCTGCCGGTTCACCACGTCGTCGAACTCGACCACGTAGCGGCGGTTGTCAAAGTTGAAGCCCTCGACCCGGGACTGCGCCCCTTCAATCTGCCGGCTGACCATCCCGGACTCGATCGGGGTGTCCTCGTCCAGTCCCAGATGGCCCATCAATCCGCGCATCCTGTCGCCACCGAAGACCCGCATCAGGTCGTCCTCGAAGGAGAGGAAGAAGCGGGTCTCGCCGGGATCGCCCTGGCGTCCGGCCCGACCGCGCAGCTGGTTGTCAATCCGCCGCGACTCGTGGCGCTCGGTGCCGATGATGTACAGCCCTCCCAGATCGGGGACACCCTCTCCGAGAACGATGTCGGTGCCGCGCCCTGCCATGTTGGTGGCGATCGTGACCGCCTCGCGCTGTCCGGCCCCGGCCACGATCTCCGCCTCCCGCTCGTGCTGTTTGGCGTTCAGAACCTCGTGGGGGACTCCGCGCTTCTCGAGCGCCCGCGACAGCCGCTCACTCTTCTCGATCGAGACCGTTCCCACCAGGACCGGCTGGCCCTTCTGGTAGCGCTCCTCTATCTCCTCGGCTATCGCCTTGTACTTGGAATCCTCGCTGCGGAAGATCAGGTCGGCGCGGTCCAGCCGCACCATCGGCCGGTTGGTGGGGATGGGAACCACCTCCAGGTGGTAGATCTTGTGGAACTCCTCCGCCTCCGTGAGCGCGGTTCCGGTCATGCCCGCCAGGACCTCGAAGGTGCGAAAGTAGTTCTGAAAGGTGACGGTCGCAAGGGTCCGCTGCTCCTGCTGCACCCTCACCCCCTCCTTGGCCTCTATGGCCTGGTGGAGGCCGTCGCTCCAGCGCCGGCCGGGCATGGTCCGCCCGGTGAACTCGTCGACGATCACGACCTCGCCATCCTTCACGATGTAGTCCCGGTCGACCATGTAGAGGGCGTTAGCCTTCAGCGCCTGGTTGATCTGGTGGGCCTCCTCCACATGCTCGATTCCGTAGATGTCGGAGATCCCGGTCATCCGCTCGATCTTGTCGATCCCCTCCTCGGTGAGGCTGCCAGACTTGGTCTTCTCGTCGATGGTGTAATCGGTCTCCGCCTTGAGCTGGCGGATGAGGCCCGCGTACTGGTAGTACTTCTCGGTGGACTCCTCCCCCATCCCGCTGATGATGAGAGGCGTCCTGGCTTCATCGATCAGGATCGAGTCAACCTCGTCCACGATCGCGAAGTACCTATCGCGCTGGACCTTGTACTCCTTGGCGCGCGCCAGGTTGTCCCGCAAATAGTCGAAGCCCATCTCGTTGTTGGTGGCGTACACGATGTCCGCGTGGTAGGCCTCCTGGCGCTCCACCGGGCGCAGGTGCCGAAGCCGCGGGTCGGGATGGTTCTCATCGACATACTCGGGGTCGTACAGGAAGGAGAGCTCCGGGATTATCACCCCCACCTTCATGCCCAGAGCGTGGAACATGGGAGCGTTCCAGCCGGCATCTCGGCGTGCCAGAAAGTCGTTGACCGTGACCAGGAAGCAGCCCCGCCCGGTGAGGGCATTGAGGTAGAGGGGCAGTGCCGCCACCAGGGTCTTACCTTCGCCGGTCTTCATTTCGGCGATCTTGCCCTGGTGGAGGACGATTCCTCCGACGCACTGAACATCGAAGGGCCGCATTCCCAGCGTGCGCCGGGCAGCCTCCCGCGCCACCGCGAAGGCCTCGGCCAGGAGGTCGTCGAGCGTCTCTCCCTCCTCCAGCCTGGAGCGGAACTCAGCGGTCTTGGCGAGAAGGTCGGAGTCGGTCAGGGTCTTCAGCCCCTCCTCCATCTCGGCCATCCTGGCCACCGTTCTCCAGTGGCTTTTGAGCTCACGCTTGGTCGGGTCGTAAATCCTGGTCAGGACACTCATCGCCTGCGATTATCCCCCGGCGGGCGAATGGGCAACCGCCGACTCCGCCAGATGGTCCGGGAAGTACGCCGGCCCGGTACCCGCGCCACCCACCTCCATCCAGCAGGTTCTGGACCCTTCCACCACCAGCAACAGGACCGCTATCGGGGTGAGCCCCACCTTCAGCAGGTGGAACGGCCAGACGGCCGGAAGCATCGCCAGGCCCAGCAGGCACAGTCCCGCCCCGAACCCTGTAAGGCGGATATCGGTCCGCCTGCGCCAAAGTCCCAGGCCCACCAGCGCCATCACCGCCAGACCCAGGGCCCATGGAATAACCCCGGCCGGCCAGATGAGAAGAATCCAGAGGGTGACCAAGATTGCCAGCGCCAGTCCGAGGCCGTGAACGCGGCGGGCGTCCCGGCCCACTGTCAGCATGAACAGGGGCAGCAGCAGCAGGTCGTCGTTGGGGTGCGCGTACGGAGTCGCCACCAACCAGATGGCAATTGGGAGCCCCACCCCCCAGGAGATCCGACCGACCGGGCTCACCCGGCTCCAATCCGCAGAGAGCATCATCCAAGCGCCGAAGACCCCCATGGCGATGACGGCCGCCACCATGACAGCCAGGCTCCCTGGTGCCAGCACTCCGGTGCCCAGATGGAGCCCGGCAGGGGCTGCACCAAGGAGTCCCGGGAGGCCAGCCAGATCGGGCTGCAAGCCCCCGACCCCGCTGGCGAAGCTGTGAAGCGCATGTCCCCAGGAGGTGAGCAGCCGCGAGCTGGCCAAGAGACAAAGGGTGGAGGTCAGGATCCAGCCTCCAGCAAACCAGGCCGCCCTGCGGGGCTTCTCGAAGAGAGCCAGAAACATGAATATGGGTGCTGGCCACAGCAGGTCGGGCTTCACCCAGATCAACCCCATCACCAGACCCGCCGCCAGCGGCCGGTCATGCCAGCACAGCAGCATCGCTCCCGCCACCACCGCGAACATGAGAGCGTCGAACTGGCCGGCGGTGAACCCCAGCAGAGCGATCCATGAGACCAGCACCGTGAGCCCCAGGACGAAAGTCCGAGACCAGCCCAGGTCCCGCGCCAGCAACGCCAGGGTGAAGAGCAAAAGGCCAACTCCAAGGACGGTGAAGAGAGCGTAGGCAGCCCAGAACGGGAGCTTGGTCAGCGGCTCCAGGATCGTCGCCGTTATCGGTAGGTATGGGAACCTGTCCAGAGCAGGCTGTAAGGACGGGTAGTGTGCCACCGTCTGCTCCACCGCCTGGAGCGGTCCCAGCCGGTAGGGGTTGTGACCGGCGGCGACCATCCGGGCAGCCGAGTAGAAGACCCGAAAGTCATCGGCCAACCCATACGGCTGGGCCGGGAAGAATCGGGTGAGCGCAAATACCGCCAGGCCCAGACTGCTGCCCACCGAGAGCCCCACCACCCAGGTCCGCAGCCGCCGGCTGCGGCGGTCGAGCAGCTCCTCCAGGCGAACAGAACCCGGAGTGGAGGTCACCTCCCCCTCACTCCACCGCCAGGGCGGCCATGGGGTCAAGGTTGCCGAGCTGGCGAGCGGGCACCGCCGCGGCCAGCACCAGGGCTATGACAGCGGCCAGTCCCAGCGCCACAAGGCTGACCGCGGATACCGTAAAGGGCAGGGGAAGAGATGCAGAGGAAGCTGCCTTCACCTCCGGCCAGATCAGCGCCACTCCGCCGATTATTCCGAGGCCACATCCGACAAGGGCCGTGGCCACCGCCTCTCCGATCACCGCCCTGGACACCGCCCCTCGGCTGAGTCCTACAACTCGGAGCAGGGCCAGATCACGAGTCGCCTCTCTGGTCTCCAGCACCACGGTGTTGACCGCCGCCAGGATCGCGATCACCACCCCGACCAGGGCCAGGGCGGCTATGGCCGCGATGTCGTGCTGGATTCCCAGGTCGACTCCACGACGCACCGCGGCCACGCTCTCTGTCTCCATCCCGTAGCGGAATCCCGCAAGGTTCACGGCGTGGGCGGCTCCCTTACCGGTCACCTCCATCTGGATCAGGTCGAAACCGGATGCCTGGCTGCCGAAGTCGTGGACCGCCGCCGCCTGCGATACCAGCACGGTCTCAATCCCTGATGGCCCTGGAAGGGTGTGCTGGACCACCCCGCCGACTCTGAAGCTGGCGGTTCCGGAGCTTGTCACCACCAAGAGGCGCTCGCCCAGGCGCACCCTCAGCTCCTGGGCGAGCTGCAGGGGGACGACCACCTCCGACCCCCGCCCGAGGCCGCTCATGGCTGCCCCCCTGGCCCCCTCAACGAACTGGAGCGCCCCGGTGGCCGCGTACGCCTGCGGGGAGCTGGCAGCCAGTGACACCGCAACATGTCCAATTCGCGCCGATATGAAGCGCACCGGGGCGACCTGTCCCACCCTGGGGCCCCCAGCCGCGGACTTGGTGGCTGCCACCACCTGTCTCTCAATTGTCAAGCTCTGGGGAGTCGGGCTCACCACAAGGTAGTTTCCGACGAAGAGATGGTCGACCCAGCTCCCACCGGATTGGAGGGCCGCGGCCGACAGCCCGGCCAGCCCCGCCGCGGTCGCCACAGTGACGAAGAGGCTGCCCAGCGCCAGGGCCGTCCTTCCGGGATGCGATCGGCTCCTCGCTGAGACGGCGGCGACCGGAGCCGCCAGCAGAGCCCCGACGAATGACCCGATTCCCGTCACCAGCGCTGGGCCCAGCCAGGCGAGCGCCGTGCACACCGAAAGGTACGCGAGCGCCGCCCCGACCGCTACCCCAACTCCGCCACCCAATAGGAACGAGTAGGCCGCCCCTGCGGCGAAGATCAGGATCAGGACCAGCCACCACCGGATTCCGGTTCGGGGGCGCCGCGGGCTCGGGCGCACCGCATCCAGGGGGCTCACTGAGGCGGCCTCGACTGCGGGAGCCACTGCCGCAGCCATGCCCAACACGACAACCAAGAAGAACGCTCCCAAGGTCCATGGCCATTGGAACTCGACGCTAGCGGAGGGGCTCTGGCCGGTGGGGTTGGACAGGGCTACCAGCGCTCCAGCCAGCAGATACCCCACGCCGACACCAAGGACGGCGCCAAGGCACGGGGCTGCCAGCGCCTCCCGGGCGAAGCTCCTAAAGATCAGGGTGCGGCTGGCTCCTGCCAGCCGTACCAGCCCAATTTCGCGCCTCCGCTCGATGACCACCGCAGAGAAGGTCGCGGTGATGAGCGCCAGAGCCAGCAGCAGGCTGAGAGCGGTGATGCCATCCAGGAGCGGCTGCAGCTCGGAGACCGGGTTCCCACCGGGCACCGCCCGAGGGGAGCTGAGGGTGAAGTCGCTGTGCAGCGCCCGGGGCAGCTCCGCCATCAACTGGGCGAGCGTTGCGCCTGGGGTCAGCCTGACCGCGATGTCGGTCACCTCCAGGCCGGAGCTGAAGAGCCTCTGCGCCGCGGCCTGGGTGACGTACACAGCGTCGTTGGTGAAAGGGGCGCCGGGCCCCGAGTCGGACACCACCCCAACCACTTTGAAACGCTGTATGCCGTGGGCCTCAGTCAAGGCGAGGCGGCTCCCAAGAGAGACCGAGCCGGCGGCCAGCTGACCGGTGGCGGGCATTAGCCCGGGGCTCAGCGACTGACTGACCGCAACCTGCAAGAGGCCGGTGGGGGCAGATCCATGGAGCAGCGGAAGGGGCCTCAGGGCGACCCCTCTGGAGCCCACCTCGACAAGCACTACCTGGCGGTAGCCGCCTGACGGGAGCTCCGCCAGATCCGCCTTACGCGCCAGGACGGCGGCCTCGGCCACTGCCGAAAGTCGGGTCACCGCGGCCACCTCCGAAGCCGAGAACCCGGGGCGACTGAAGGGGACGATGTCGTATTGGGCGGTGCCGGCAGATTGATTGATGGCGGTCTGTGACTGCCTCTGCAGCGCCGACGAGGCGAGCTGGATACCCAGGACCGCCCCACCTCCGAGGGCCAGGGCAAGGACGCCCAGCACCAGCCGGGCCAGGGCCGCGCGGCGAAAGAGGAGGGGGATCATGGAGGCGGGCTCAGCTCAGAGTCCGTGGGCCGCCAACCGCTCCAGCAGCGGGGCGGTGTCATGCACGTTGCGACGCCCGAGCTCCACCATCTCCCTGAATTCGCCGTCAAGCATGATCGCCACCCGATCCGCATAAGCGGCAGTGCGCACGTCGTGGGTGACAAGAACGATGGTCCTGCCGTCACGCCGGCTGAGCCGGAGCAGCAGCTCCAGAACGCTTCGGCCGGAGTGGTAGTCGAGGGTGCCGGTCGGCTCGTCGGCCAGCAGGATCGCCGGGTCGGTGACCAGCGCCCGAGCCACCGCGACCCGCTGCTGCTCACCTCCGGCGATCTCATCGGGGCGATGCCCCTGCAGCCCCCTAAGCCCCAGCATCGTCATCAGGGCATCGGCCCTGGCCTTGGCGTCGCGGTCCCGCCCCAGCCCCCGCAGCGGCCATACCCGCTCTCTCTCCAAACGGTATGGGAGCATCACGTTCTCGGCCGCGGTGAGGCTGGGAAGGAGGTTGAAGAACTGGAAGATGAAGCCGATGTTTCGGCGGCGGAACGCGGCCAGGTCACGGTCGCTGAGGGTGTACAGGTCGACGCCCTGCAGGGACACGGTGCCCTTATCCGGGGAGGCGAGGCCACCCAGCACATGAAGGAGGGAAGACTTGCCGCACCCGCTCGGGCCCATCACCGCCACGAACTCTCCTCTGCTGATGGTGAGCGACACCCCCTTCACCACCTCGCGGGGAGATCTGGAGATCGCATAGCTCTTATAGATGCCGGATGCCTCCAGCACCACCTCGGCAGAGTCCCCCATCTCGGCCCCCCCTCTCCCCTCACTCATCGAGGTACCCGCTGATCACCTGCTCAATGGTGCTGGAAAGCAGCCCCTGGGAGGAACTGGGGAACTGCGAACCCACCCCGGGGCGGGGCTTGGGCTTGGGACTGGGCGTCGGGGTGGGGGTGGCAACAGGAGTTGGCGTCGGACTCGCGTGGGAGCCTCCTGAGGATCCGCTGGAGCTCGGTCTCGGCGTGGGGGGCGGAGGAGGGGGAGCGGTCGCCCCCAAGAGCGCGAACTCCTCCGCGAACATGTAGACGTCAGCCAGACCGGAGCTACCTGAGCCCGGATAGTTCCAGGGGCCCGCGGTGTACCACGACCCTATTCCGAGCTGGTTGTAGTTGCCCAGAATGTTGGCTCGGTGCTCCGGTGAGTTCATGAAAGCCGTGTTGATCGCGGACGCGGGGTCGGCATAGCCGTTGTTCCAGCCGATGTTCTCACCGGCGGAGCGCCAGGCAACCCCATCGGCGGACATGATCGGCCACACGTACCCTCCGTCCGCGGAGCATCCGGGGATCTGATGGGCGAAGTAGTCACGGGTGAGCATGTCCGCCGCCCTTCCGTAAATGGGCGAGACGCTGCAACCGTAATAGGGACGGTTCTGGCCAATCTCCGATAGGACCGGGTTGTCGGCGAGCGCCGCCAGCCCGTTGCTGGCGCGGTCCTGGTTGGTCAGGGAGAAGAGCTCTCCGTCATAGGGGGTGGCGTTGCCCACGGGCTGCGCGAGGGCCGGGGTCGACGCCAGCAGGGCGGTTCCTCCCAGAGCACCCAGGGCCAGGATGACGGCCAGCGCCAGCCCGTGGGCTTGTCGCCTACCCCTGCCGCCCTTAGCCAAGTCGGCGCTGAAGGGGACCTGCGGGCGGGGTGGGCAGCCGGACGGCGGAGACCTGGTCGCCGCGACGGTCCGGGAAGAGCCGGGAGATCTCCGGAGGGAGGGGCAGGCCCATGTCGAAGAGCCGATCCAGAATCTGGGGACGAACTCCGGTGAGCACCATCTCGCTCTTCAGGTTGCCCTCCTTGTCCGAGCCCTCGGCCTTCATCAGGAAGATGTCCTGCATGGTGATGGTCTCCCCCTCCATCCCCAGCACCTCGCTGATCGCGGTGATCTTGCGGCTGCCGTCCCGTAGACGGTTCAGCTGCACCACGATGTTGATGGCGGAAGCGATCTGCTGACGAATCGCCTTGGCGGGCAGCTCGATCCCGCCCATAAGCACCTGGGTCTCCAGCCTGGCCAGGCTGTCGCGCGGGGTGTTGGCGTGGACTGTGGTCATCGAGCCGTCGTGGCCGGTGTTCATCGCCTGGAGCATGTCCAGCGCCTCGCCGCCTCGCACCTCTCCGACCACGATCCGGTCCGGGCGCATGCGCAGAGCGTTGATCACCAGTTCCCGAATGCCGATCCGGCCCTCACCGCGCACATCGGGCGGGCGCGACTCCATCCGGCAGACGTGTTCCTGGTGCAGCTGGAGCTCGGCGGCGTCCTCGACGGTCACGATCCGCTCGTCGGGAGGGATGAATCCGGAGCAGATGTTGAGCAGGGTGGTCTTCCCGGAGCCGGTCCCCCCTGAGATGAGGATGTTGGCCCGGGCCAGCACGCAGGCCTGAAGGAAGGAGGCGGCGGCCTCGGTCAGGGTCCCAAAGTGAATGAGGTCGGTGACCCTCATCCTCTCCTTGGCGAACTTTCGAATGGTCAGCAGGGGACCGTCGATGGCGATGGGGGGCACCACCGCATTCACCCTGGACCCATCCAGAAGGCGGGCGTCGCAGAGCGGTTGGCGGGTGTCGATGCGCCGACCCACCGCCGAAACGATCAGATCGATCACCTTCATCAGGTGGTCGGTGTCCTTGAATCTGACGTCGGTGAGGACGATCCGCCCGTGGGCCTCCACGTAGACCATTTCCGGGCCCACCACCATGATCTCGGTCAGGTTGTCGTCCTCAAGCAGGATCCGCAGGGGCCCGAGCGCCTGCAGGTAGCCCTCCTGGTCCGCGGGTGATTCGGAGTGGGTGACAGCCATCGATCTAATCTCCCTGGGTGGGTGCGGGAGCGGCGTGAGCCAACCCCGGTCCATCGGTTCTGACAGAGGTGGAGCCGCTGGGTTGGTAGTTCAACTGAGTTCCAACTTGAACACCGAGCCGGGAAAGCGCCCCGGGCGCCAGCTCCAGAGTGGAGTGGGCTCCCTTGACGGGCATCACGGTGACGGAAAAGGGCCTCAGCGACCATGGGCGCATCCCGTGAACCGTCCGCACCACAAAGCCCCGTCGGTCCAGAAAGGCCACGTCGATGGGGGCGCGCATGAAGAACATGTGGATGCTGCGACAGGGGATCAGCCAAAGCCCCTGATCCGGGGCCAGCCGAGACCGACCCATGAGCCCTAGGAATCGGCTCGTGAGCGAGCGGGCGATCTCGACCCGGGCGACCCCGCCACCCGGGAACTGAATCGCCACCTCCCGTTCCCTTGGGAGCGCACCCTCAGCGTGGATCACCTCAGCCGACATGGAAGAGGAGGTGGACGGCCGCGGGGCCGAGGAGGATCACGAAAAGCGAAGGGAATATGCAGCCCACCATGGGAAAGAGCATCTTCAGGCTCGCCTGTTGGGCCTTGGCCTCCGCCTTCTGGCGCCGGCGCCGGCGCAGCTCATCGGATTGAATTCTCAGAACCCTGGCGATCCCGACACCCAGTTGGTCGGATTGCACCAGAGCCTGGATGAAGGCGTTGAGCTCCTGAACACCGGAACGATGGCCCAGCTCCTCGAGCGCCTCCTGCCGTGGGCGCCCCAGGCGGATCTCATTGAGCACGAAGGCGAACTCTCGAGAGAGGGCGTTGTCGAACTTCTCCACCACACGGGTGAGGGCGGCATCGAACCCGAGCCCGGCCTCGACGCTTATGCATAGAAGGTCAAGGCTGTTGGGCAGCGCCAGCGTTATCTCCTTCTGGCGCGCTGTCACGATCCGCTTCAGGTAGTACTGGGGGCCGATGTATCCCACGATGAGGCCGAACACCAACCCCAGCAGCGGCGGGAAGTTGAGCAGAGCGGCCAGCCCCAAAAAGGCGATTCCCAGCACCACCGCCAGGGTGATCTGGACCGCGACCAGGCTGGCGGCGTTGATACCCAGAGGCCGGCCCGCGAGGTCGATCATGATCTGGAGCTTTCGCGCCTGGTCCTTGGGCTGGAGCGCCGCCACCCGACGTCCCATCCGGTCCAGGAATGGCTTGATGAAACGATCAGCGAACGGCTGGCTGAGCTCTATCTCAGCGAGCGTCTTGGAGTTATCCTCCGGTGCCTCATAGACCGCCAGGCGGGCGTCGAGGAGGTCGACCGGAGCCGCGCGCCTGGTGCTGAACCCGACCACCACCAAGAAGATGGCCACGGCCGCAAAAACGCCGACTACGAGCGCTTCTGGAGACATCGATCAGACCTCAATGTTGGCTATGCGCTGCATGATGAAGAAGGCGAATGAGATCGAGATGGCGCAGCCGATCAGGATGTAGGGTCCGGGACCCTTGAAGGTCAAAAGCGGGGCGATGTAGGTGGGGTTGATCGCCTGCAACACCAGCGCCAGCCCGATCGGCAGCCCGGTGATGATGTAACTCGACGCTCTGGCCTGAGCGGTCAGGGTGTGGATCTCACCCTTGATCCGAATCCGCTCCCGGATCGTGAAGGCGATGTTGTCGAGAATCTCGGCCAGGTTTCCGCCGACCACCCGCTGGATCGCGACCGCCGTCACCACCAGGTCCAGGTCCTCGGATCGGATCCTGGTCACCATGTGGTTCAGCGCCTCGTCGGTGGTGATCCCGAGCTGGACCTCTCGGTTGGCGCGAGCGAACTCCTCCGCGACCGGGGGGTTGGCGGAGCGAGCGATACTGGCCATGGCCTGGGGGAAGCTGTACCCGGCCTTGAGTCCATTGCTGAGCAGGATCAGCACATCTCCCAGCTGGTCGTTGAAGGCACGCGATCGGCGTCGCTCCCGGAACTTCAGGACGAAAGGAGGGATGACAAGTCCCACCACCGCCAGGATCACTGCGAAGATCACATTTCTGTAGACCGCGATCCCGAGAAGTCCCAGAACCAGAACAGCGCTGATTCGGATGAGGTACCACTCCGCCGGACGCAGCTTGAGGTCGGCGCGGGCCAGCGCCTCACTGAGATCGGCTGTGCGACGCCGCTGGGAGGCCAGCGCAGCTCCAGACTGGGCGCCTCCGAACCGTTCGAGAAGACCCGACAGAGGGCCGGTGCGCCGACGGGCGACACCACCCTCATCCTGGGCCGGCATGTTGATCACCATTCCCGCCCCAGCTTCCGCGAAGTGCTGCAGGCGGGTGTCGAGATCCGCCTCTCGGCTTCTGGTGCGACTCAGGCCGAGGGCGGCGATGGCGCCAAAGATGGCCAGCGCCCCGATAACCTCGAAGATGACGGTCAAAGTGTTCATGCGGCGCTCGTCCCAACCGCCGCGGGAGCGGGTGTGGAGAAGATGGCGGGGTCGACGGGCTCACCGATGGCGCGCAGGTCGTCCAGACACTCGGGGACTCGGACCGCAGTGAACTCGCCGATCACCATCCCGTCATCGTCGAGACCTTGCTGGTTGAAGCGGAAGATGTCCTTCAGGGCGACCTTGTCTCCATCAAAGCCAGCCACCTCGGAGATCGCGATGATCCGCCGAGTGCCATCCCGGAGCCGGGCCTGCTGGACGATGATGTTGACCGCGGAGGCGATCTGATCCCGGATGGCCCGTGACGGCAGGTCGGTGCCCGCCATCAGCACCATGGTCTCCAGCCTGGAGATGGCGTCAGAGGGAGAGTTGGCGTGCACCGTGGTCAGGGAACCATCGTGCCCGGTATTCATCGCCTGGAGCATATCCAGCGCCTCGCCGCCGCGGCACTCGCCGACGACTATCCGGTCCGGGCGCATCCGGAGGCAGTTGATGACCAACTCCCTGATCCCGATGTTGCCCCGGCCCTCGATGTTGGCCGGCCTTGACTCCAGGGTGACCACGTGCTCCTGGTGCAGCTGCAGCTCGGCCGAGTCCTCGATGGTGATGATCCGCTCGTCATCAGGAATCCAACCTGAGAGCACGTTCAGAGTGGTGGTCTTTCCAGAACCGGTGCCGCCCGAGATCACCACGTTCATACGGCCCCTCACACAGGCCTTGACGAAGGTCGCCATGTCCTGAGTCATGGTCCCGAACTCAATCAGGTTCTCTACCGTGTAGGGATCCTTGCTGAAGCGCCGGATGGTCATCGTCGGGCCCTGAAGGGCCAGGGGCGGAATGATCACGTTGACTCGGGAGCCGTCCTTGAGCCGGGCATCCACCATCGGCGAGCTCTCATCGACGCGGCGCCCGATCGAGCTCACGATCCGGTCGATTATCTGCATCAGATGGTCGTTGGAGTCAAAGCGGGCCGGATAACGCTGCAGCCGTCCCTTGCGCTCCACATATATCTTCTCCGGACCGTTGATCATGATCTCGGTGATATCCGGGTTCTTGAGCAGCACCTCCAGCGGCCCGAGTCCCAACACATCGTTGATCAGCTGCTCGATCAGCCGCTGGCGGTCGTTGCGGGTGATCGAGATGCTGAGGGCCTCCAGCACCGCCCCAGCGAGCTCCCCGATCTTGGCGACCAGCCGCTCCCGAGGGGCCTTGGAGACGTCCGAGTACTCCTCCAAGAGCAGCTGCGTGACCTGGCTCTTGATGAGCGAGTACTGTGGGTGGGCCACCAGGCGGACATCGTTTTGGGCTCGCGCTTGGTCGGCACCACGCTCCCGCCACCCGGGGCCGCCAGCAGGGGGAGTCGCGGCAGCCTGAGCTGTCGCCGCCGCCCCGGCCAGCCGCGACGGAGCAGCCGGTCCCGCAGCAACGGGCCCTGGGGGCGGCGCGGCCGGAGTCGCCGGGGGGGCCGGCGCCGCGGCGCGCGGCGCCGGGGCGGCAGTGGCAGTCTCCTCTGGCTCCCCTTCGCCCTTGGTCCTGACCCGCTCCAACAATGACATTTGCGAATGCTCCTAAGGGGCGCTCAGCGCCGCAGACTGAACCGGCGCGAGCCGGTGGGTTTGGCTTCCAGCTTGACCTCGGCCGGCGCTTCAATTGATGGCCTGAGCGTGCGGGCCAACCCCTTCAGCAACTCCGCTATGTCGGAATCGGGGTGGGTCACCACCAGCGGCGACCCGCGGTGGATGGAGCCGGCCACCAGCCGCGGCTCAGAGGGGAACTGCACCCGCACCGGAAACTTGAGGTTGCGCTCGATGCTCGGCCCGTCGTAGACCGCATGGGCGTCGTGGCCGTTGACCACAACCGCGATGCGCTCACGGTCTACCCGGAGCGACTCCAGCATCTTCAGCATCAGGCGAGTGTCCTTTATGGCGGGGATGGTGAGGGCGCCGACCACGATCACGTGCTCGGCGTTGTCGACAGCTTCCAGAGTAGCCTCCGACAACTGGCTGCCCGTGTCCACCACAACATAGTCAAACTCTCGTCGCAGAATGTCTACGATCGCACGCACATGTTCGGCCCGCACCAGGTCGCCGTACTCGGGACTGAACGGACCCAGCAGAACGCGCAGCCCCATCGGACCGTCCGCCAGGACGTCATCGATGAACTCCCAGTCCAGGCTGCCGGAGCCATCCACCAGCTCGGTGATGGTCTTGGAGTGATCAAGGTTCATCATCACCCCGACATCTCCGAACTGGAGGTCAAGGTCGACCAAGCAGACCTTGGCGCTGGTCTCAATTCGCAGTGCGGCCGCAAGGTTGATCGCGATGAAGCTCTTGCCGCAGCCACCCTTGCCGCTCAGGACCACGCAGACCTGGCCGCCGGGCTTTGTCTCTGCGACCACCGGAGCTGCGCGCGGCGAGTAGGCGCCCTTCTTGGCCTCGAGCTCATAGACTCGGCGCAGGCTGGCCACCAGCTCGTCGCCGGTGAACGGCTTGATCAGGAACTCGCGAGCGCCTGACTGCATCGCCCGGCGGAGGTAATCGCGTTCCCCCTGCACCGACATGATCACCACCGGACACTGGGGCAGCTCGACGGCCAGCGCCTCTGTGGCGGTGATGCCATCCATGCCCGGCATGTTGACATCCATCAGCACCACATGAGGTTGCAGCTGCCGGCTGACCTCTATGCCCTCGCGACCATCGCCGGCCGTCCCGACGACCTCGATGTCCTCCTCGAAGGAGAGCAGCTTCTTGAGGTTCTCCCGGGTGCTGGGAATGTCGTCCACCACCACCACCCGGATCACAGCCGCGCCTGCCTATTCGTGGGCGCTACCAACTTCCAGTCTCCTTTCGGACCCTTCCCCCACTCAGCCGATGCTGAAGCCGAAGAGGTTCTGCATCATCTGGGAGTTGCCCGCCGCGTAACCGCTCGAATTGGACTGCGACTGGGCCGCGGTGGCTCCGCAGTACAGGACCGACTGGTCGGAGGTGACCTCGTTGCTGGCCTCCAGCAAGGAGAACTGATCCTGAGCCAGGGTCGCCGCGTCCGACAGCACCAGCTGCTTGGCGGCAGGCTGCTGCGGGCTGTTGCTGGCCAGGGTCTGCAGCTGGCTGTTGTCCTTGTTGTACTGCTGCTGCGCCAGGTTGTAGGTCTTGGTGGCGGCGGTCACCGCCGCCTGGGCCTGCTGAAGGTCCTCTTCGATGATCGGGTTCACCTTGGTCCCGACGGTGCAGGCCTGGGTGTAGTTGTCAGCAGGAGAGATGGTGGTCGGAATGTAGCCGTGACCGAAGTCTGCCGCAGACCGCAGGGCGATGGTGTAAATCGCTCCCGTCTTCTCCAGCTCCTCGATGCCGAGCGCCTGGCTGCGGGTCGTCTGCAAAACCACCAGTCCACCCGACGATGAGGATGCGGCTCCGGTGGCGGTCGTGGACGGCGCGCCGATGCCCAGCACAGGGATGTCCTCGAAGGAGTACTGGGTGTTGCCGCTTCCGGTGGAGGCGATGATGTCGATCCGGTCTCCAGCCTGGAGGTAGCCGGCGACCGCCTGCTGGGCCGTCAACGGAATCGCGATCGCGACATCGCCTGGGGGCAGGTTCAGGTTGCCGAACGAGGGGGTCTGAGTCACCTTGCTTGGGGAGACCATGTTTTGGGTCACCTCCGTGTTGGGTGAGATCGGAACCACCGCGTAGTAGTTGAGGGTTGTCGGCTGGGTGCCGGTGGTGGCGGTGACGCCCGCTGAGGCGGCACAGGCCTCACCCACCAGGGCCTGGCAGGAGGTGTAGGCATTGGTGGGCACGAGCCCCTTGATCCGAGTCACCTCCAGCATCCCGGGGGTGATGAGGGTTCCGCTGGGGATCGCCACGCGGGCCACCACCACGAGCTGCCCGTTGGCCGGAACCGTCGGCTTAGGCGGCGTGCTGCTGGCGCGCGTGAAGTAATAAGCGAGTCCGAACGCCGCGATCGCGCAGATCAGACCCACGGCGATCCAGACCTGATTGACCCGTCCTTTCAAATCGGTCGTCACCGTCCATAACCTCCGAGCATTGAAGCTGGCCAAGGGGGCCGGCTGGGGGTGGGGATGAGCGCGCGACGGGAAGACCCGCCGCGCGCTCCGAAGCTACGAGTGGCTCAGTTGAGCCCGCCGTTGATGTTGGAGAACACTGTGCTGACCTTGTGCCCGACCACCGCGAGAATGACGATGACAACAATTGCGATAAGCACGAGAATCAGGGCGTACTCAACCATCCCCTGGCCCTCTTCCTCCGCCGCGTGGCCGCTGATCGCCTCACTGAGACGGTTGCGCAGCCGTACGTACCAAGAACTTAGCATCCTGTCAGAACCTCCTTCACCGACCGTATATCCGCAGACTCCACAGCCTGCGGGCCTGGATATGGCACGCCGGAGTATATGGGGAGGGTCCTGGAAGATCGTGTAACCGCCCTGTAACGTTTTGTTGAGGCGATGTCAGATTACGGGCAGGGTGAGCCTTACCTCGGTGCCTCGTCCGACCTGCGACAGCACCTCCAACTGCCCGTGTTCGAGGTCCGCCCGCTCCCGCATCGAGATGATCCCGAAATGCGGCTCATGGGCCAGCCGAGCCTCCACCGCCGCCAGGTCGAAGCCCTCCCCGTCATCCTTTACCACAGCGCTCACCCGGCGTGGCTGGAGGTTGATGAGCACGTCCAGGTTCTTGGCGTGGGCATGCTTGCGAACGTTGACCAGGGCCTCCTTTACGATCCTGAACAGCGCCCCCTCGGTCTCCGGCGGCAGCCTCCGCTCGGTCCCGATCACAGAGAGCCGGGCCTCGATTCCCTCTCGCTCCTTGTACTCGTTGACCAACCTCCTCAGGGTGGGGATGACCCCCAGATCGTCCAAGGTCATCGGTCGAAGGTCGAAGATGAGGTCGCGGGTCTCGTCAAGGACCCCCTTCATGGAGTCCTTGAAGCTCTGGATCTCGGCCTTGGCCCTGTCCGGGTCACGGTCGACCAACCGTTCCAGGATCTCCGCCCGGAGGACCAGGTTGGACATCGATTGGGCGGGGCCGTCGTGCATGTCCCTGGCGATTCGCATCCGCTCCTCCTCGATGATCTGGAAGACCTGCCGAGAGGCGCTGCGGTATCGTGCGAGGCCCTCCTCCAGCGTCCCGTCCGGCGCCCGGTGGTCATCGAGCTGGTCGGCGGTCGTCTTCAGCAGTGAGTGCCAGTAGCGGAGCTCCTTGGCCCACATCCGGCAGTGCGCCAGACGGGCCCTGGCCAGGCTGGACTCAAGGTGAAGAGCGTGGCAGCGGGAGATGGCGGCCTCCACGTCGGAAGCCTGAAAGCGGGCGTGGTCCCGAAGAACATGGCGGCGCACGATGTCGGCGTCGTCGACCCTCTCCGCCATCAAGTCCAGCCCGGCCAGCAGCCTCATCACCTCCTCGTCCAGAGCGAGCAGGACATCCTCCAGCCTCGAAGCCTCCTGGGACAGGAGCTGCTGGAGGTCTCCGAGTGGAGCGGCCTGGGATCGGGCGGAGGGTTCTGCGGCCACAGGCAAAGGGTAAGCGCTGACCGCATCCGACGGGAATGGGACGGCCCAGAATCAAAGCTGAAGCGGAATTGCAACGGCCGCCAGCTGGTGGCCCCGGGCCCAATAAACTGACCCGGTGAGCGCTCCAGGCGGACGGTTTTGGCAGCCTCACCCGTAGGTCGGCGGCTGCCCCGAAGGGGGCAGCTGCTGACCCTTCCTCGGTTCTTCGCTTTGGTGGCGCTCCTTTCCGGGATGCTGGCCGCTCGACCTCAGGTGATGGATCCGGACTTCTGGTGGCATCTTCGAAACGGGAAGACCATGCTGGCCACCGGCCACCTCATCCACATCAACCCCTACGCCTTCATGGCCGCGGGACACCACTGGGTGCTCCAGGAATGGCTGAGCGAGGTCTGGATGGCGGCTGCGGTTGGGCTGGGCGGCCGCCCGGCGGTGGTGGTGATCTACTGGCTGGTGACTCTGGTCATGTTCTGCGTCATCTGGGCCAGGGCCAACCAGATCGGACCCGTCAATGGAATCACCGTGGGATGCGGCCTGTTCCTGGCGGCGATCACCGCATACCCCATCCTCGGTCCGCGCTCGCAGATGGAGTCCTACCTGCTCATCGGGGTCGTCCTGCTGCTGGTCGAGCGCCAGCTGCGCAAGGGCGGTTGGACGGCGTGGCTGCTGCCCCCGATCTTCCTGGTATGGACCAACCTCCACGCGGGGTTCATCATGGGCCTCATCCTCCTGCTGGCCGCTCTTTTGGCGGAGTGGGTGCAGGTGGCGCTGGGTCAGCGGTCGATCCTCCAGCGATCACGGCTCACACAGCTCTCCTGGGCCAGCCTCTGCTCGGTGGCGGCGAGCCTGGTGAACCCCAACGGCTCGGTGATCGTCCTCTATCCCTTCCAAACCCAGTTCAGCAACGCCCAGCAGAGCCTGATCCAGGAGTGGCACAGCCCCAACTTCCACTCGGTGGTACTGCTCCCACTGCTCTTCCTCATCGTGACCCTGGTCTGGTTGGTGGTGCGCTACAGGGGATTGCCCCTGAGAGAGCTGGTGGTTCTGGGCCTCAGCCTGCTGGTCACCCTGCAGTCGGTTCGCAACCTCGTGATCCTGGTGGTCGCTGGAATCCCCATCTGGATCACCCTGACCGAGCGGCTGCGACTGGAGCTGGCCGGCCGTTGGACGCTGCGGCTCAGGCCCCGGCAGCCGGGGCCACTTGTTCTGTTGGAGGTATTGCTCCTCGGGGGCTTGGCGGCGGTCCTGGCTCTGCAGGTCAGTACCCTGGCGACGCCGACCCTGGACTCCCCCACCTATGTCAACGCCTTCCCCTACTGCGCCTCCCGATGGCTTGACACCGCCCCCGCCAATCTGCGGATCTTCAACCAGTACGGTGACGGGGGCTTCCTCGCCTACTCGGTGCCCCGGGACAAGGTGTACGTCTTTGGCGACGCCGCGCTGATGGGACCAAGGGTGCTGCGCGACTACGCCGCCATCATCGACCTCTCCCCCACCTGGCTCTCGCGCCTGGATACCAGCCCGGCGCAGCTGGTGCTGTTCGAGCGCGGCACCGCCTTTCCCGACGCCCTTCAGAAGGAGCGGGCCTGGACCCTGGTGTACCGCGACCTGCGGGTGGAGGTCTTCGCCCGGACCGATCTGATCTCGTCGCTCCATCTTCCCGCCAACCCCACGGCCACCTACTGGAGGGAGCGCGGCGCCCCAGCCTGCGCCACTCAGGCAGCTCCACTGCCCAGCTGAGCGAGCGGCGTCCCAGACGCCATGGAGGTGGAGTGGGGTCCGGGACCCGTCCGACCTATCGGCCGGACGGGTGACCGGACCTTGGCGGCCCGATTGGTGGGCACCGTCCAGGACCGCCCGCTGAGTTCGCCCATTCAGGGCTAGGAGAGGCATCTTGTGACGCCGCCTGTCGGCGGCTGCCAAGATAATGCCGGACTCAGATTAGGATGCGGTTAACGCCTCATCCAGCGGGGTCAGCCGCCATGCGGTGGTGAGCAGGGTGAGGATGATGAGCCCGTGCACTCCGGTGCACCAAAGGCAGATGTTGTGAAGCTCGATGAGCTCCACAAACACCAGATAAAACACGGTGAGCAGCCCCAGACAGGCCCAACCGAAGTGGGCTTGGCGCAACCCCTGGTGGAATGGCCGGAGATACTGCGCTAGCGCCAGAGAGAAGCTGACCAGAAAGAATGCGATACCCGGGACGGTTATCGGCAGGTTGGTCCCGGGAACCACCGAGAACTGGCTGCTCACCACCTTGGCACAGTTGATGAGACCAGTGGCGCTGCAGAGCAGGGGGACGTGGGAGTAGTGAACCGCGGTCAGATAGACCGCAATCCCAAATCCGGCCACCGAGTAGGCCATGAGCAGCAGCGCACCCGGCCGACCCGCGCCGGTGAAATGCCGCCTGATGGGGGCACCCTGCCCCACCGGCAGGACAGACTCTCCAGCCGGGCTGGCAGCCACTGGCCGACGCCGCCCTCGGGAGCGGCTCAGAGGCCCCCCTCCAGCTGCTGGATGACCGTCTGACCACAGACCTTGCCGGGCTTGTTGCCGGTCATCTTGCAGATGGCGGCAGTGTCGTAGTTGACTCCGCCCAGAATCATCTGTGCCTGCGAGCTGTGCGCATGACTGAGGAAGCCTGCCACCTGCTGCCAGCTGTAGTTGCTGAGGCCTGGCGGCCCTGGGCTGCTGCTCTCGGTCCCCACCTGGGCGGCGATCCCGCCGAAGTCGACGAAGGGGAATCCGTTCTGGCCAAGGGTCGAGAACAGCTGCTGCTGCTGGGAGTTGAGGGTCTGGAAATTCGCGTATCCGGTGGAGGTGCTGGTGTCGGGCACGTTGCTGTAGATCTCTCTGGGGACGAAGGTTATGTAGCGACTGGTGTAGCTGACCCCGTGGGCGAAGGTGAAGGTCGCGATGTTGGGCCCGGCAGAATCAGTGAGCGAGGACTTGATGATCTTGAGGTTGGAGAAGGTGCCGAACCTGCTGAGGGCCCCAACCAGCGACCAGCGCTCCAGGGCGCAGTAGGGGCAGTACTCGGCTCCGATGTAGAGCACCTCGGGCTTCCCGTTGGAGGTCAACTTGGTGGCGTTGGTCAGCGCCTGTGGGGGATAGTTGGCAGCACCACCACCAACTGTGTCCAGCGTCGACTGCGGCACATGGGTTATCGCCGCCACCACCGAGGCCGGCGCCGCCAGCACCTGGGTGTCCTGGACCGCGGCGCCGGAGGTGAGGTCGAAAAACAGGATGACCGCCACGAAGACCGCAACGACCCCACCGATGGAGGCGAAGATGCCCCAGGGCCGCTTTTGGCCGCCGCGCGGCGATCTCCGACTAGAGTACCGGGCAGCTCCGCCACCTCCGCCGCCCTGTCGCGGCCCCCTGCCGTTGCCAGAGGTACCCCCGGCGGACGCGGGTCGGCTCGCCGTCTGGCGGCGCTCGGCGGTTGACTTCTTAGACATCTTCCCCTGGCTCTATGCTGACTGGCGCTTGATGAAATTTACCGCTGCTACCTTAACTGCTGCTGAGGAAGGCGGTGAGCACCACGGTTGTCGAGTCACGATACCTGACCACCCAGCCCTGGGCAGTCAGGAACGCAACCGCAGGTGCCGCAGCGGGCAGCACCGCCGCCCGCGCTCCAAGGCTCCGCAATACGCCGAGCGCCCCCTTATTCAGCGCTGCCATCCGCTGGCAGGCGAGCATGCGCTGCTGCCCGTCGGCCACCGGATCGCTGGTGCAGACCAGCTCGCGCAGGTTGGTGAATCTCGCGGCCAGATAATCACCGAAGTCCGGGGTTGTGTACCAGCTGCCCGCCAGCCGATGGGTGGTGAGCCAGGTGGATGCCGCAACCGGAAGCTGCCTGGCCAGCTGTTGCGCAGGCCCTCCCCCGGCCAGGGAGTGGGCGGAGGAAAGGCCGAGGAGGCCGACGCTGAGGAGGGCTGGGGCAGCGGCCACCAGGAGCAGGCCGCGGCGCGCCGAATGAGGGGCAGTCACGATCCGGGCCTGCTCCGCGGCTGCGCTCGCCCACTCCGAAAGCAGGCTGGCGGACTGGACGCCGGCGACAACCAGGAACAGGGGTAGATAGCTGCTCCAGAGGAGCGCCATGACCGCGAAGGTGAGCGCCAGGTAGCCCCAGCCGACCCTGCCGTGCCGAGGGGCCACCAGGTAGCCGACCAGAAGCGCCAAAGCGGTGAGCTCCGAGAGTCGTGCCCCCCAGGGATGGAAGTCGGGACTGCTCCAGGCCGCCAGCAGGGGATGCTCGCCGAACATCCCCAGGCTGTAGGGAAGGCCGGCGTAAATGGCGGGCCCCCTGGGATTCGCCAGGCTGGCCGCAACCACCAGCAGTGGCAGCAGCACCCGAGCCGTGGTGTCGCCCTTTTGCCGCCGATCGAGGAGCAGGAACACCACCACGATCGGGACCACCAAAAGCACTGAGGAGTTGACGTTGGCCCAGAGCGCAATCAGCAATATCAGGGAGTACCCGGCCCAGCTGCGACCTTCGCCAATCCCCGCCAGGCAGACCATGAGGCAGGCGGTGAGCCCGGCAAGAACCAGGGCTGGAGTGGCGGGGGCCGCAGGGCCAAGAGCCGCCAGGGTGAGCCCCAGGCCGACGAGCACCATGACCGGGTGCGCCCGCCCGTGGAGGCGTACGGCCAACACCATAAGCAAACCGGTGCCGGCTCCTAGGAGCGCTCCGAACAACTCCAGGAGTCCCACCCCTCCCGCTGCGTAGATCGAGCTCAACCAGAGGTCCAGCAGCCAAGAGCGCAGGTCGAGAGCGGAGGCACCGCCAGTCATGAAGGCGCTGAAGCCGCCAAACCCCGTCGCCCCTAAGGACTGAGCTGTTGCGATGTGGACGAAGGTGTCACCACCTGTGGGCAGGTGTAGTCCCGCTGCCGCGCCGCCAAGGGACGCCACCACCGCTGCCGCGACCCAGAGCGGCTTACCGCTGGTCGATCGCGCCAGCCTAGCCGCGAGCTCACCCAACCTGGCTTCTCCCAGCTGGCCAGGGCCCCTTAGTCGGGAGGCCAGCCCAATCAAATGCGCTCGGCCACCGGCCGCGGGGACACCCGCATCCGCCGGAGTTGCCAGAGCTCCGCCAGCATCCTCCAGCTGTCCGGAAGCGAGTTCACGCTGGTACCCTTGGCATTACGCCAGACGACTCCTACCTCGGCGACGCGCATGCCGAGGTTCCGGGCATGCAGCAACACCTCGGCGTCGAAGCCGAAGCCGGGGCACGCCAACCTGGCAAAGCAGCTCTCCGCCGCCGCCGAGGTAAATAGCTTGAAGCCACACTGGGTGTCAAAGAGACCGGGAAGCACCATGGCGCGGAGCAATCGGTTGTAGGTTTTCCCCATCAGCTCACGGTGAATTGGCTGGTGCACCTGCACCTCCGAGGCGCGAAGGGCCCTTGAGGCTATCGCCACCTCCGCCCCACGCCGGAGCGCCTCCTGCAACTTGGGCAGCTCGGAGATTGGAGTGGAAAGGTCGGCGTCGGTGAAGAGCCGATGCACCCCGCGGGCGCTCATCATCCCCTGCTGGACCGCCGCACCCTTGCCCCGGTTTTGCGGCAGCTGCACCAGGCTCAACTCGGGCCACCCAACGATCGCCCCGCGCACCAGCTCTGCGGTGCGATCCCGGCTGCCGTCATCGACCACCACAACCTCATAGCCGATGTCCTGCGCCTCCAGAAACTCCCTGATCACCACCAGAGAGGGCGAAAGGCGCGATTCCTCGTTGTAGGCGGGGATGACCACACTGAGGCTGGGGCGACGCACGAGCATCAGTGTTTCACCTGGCGGCTCTCTCGCCACACCAGAAGGAAGAATGGCGCCCCCCTGAGCATGCGCCGAATCCGCCAAGGCTGCCGCAGCAGCCTGAAGCTCCACTCCAGCCCGAGGCGGCGGAGCGCGCCAGGGGCTCTGCGCACCCTGCCCGACAGGTAGTCAAAAGAGCCACCCACCCCGATTCCCACCGCACACCCAGTCTCTGCCAGATGGCGACCGAGCCAGAGGTCCTGGTGGGGTACTCCAAAGGCGACCGCGAGAAGGCGGGCGCCGCTGCTCCGGATTGCGGCGACGACAGCTTCGGCGTCTGCCTCGGCGTAGGATCCACTGGCGCACCCGGCCACCAAGAGCGCAGGAAGCTCCCTCTGCAGTCGAACGGCGGCCTCCTCAGCCACCCCGGGGGCGGCTCCCAGAAAGTACACGCTCCACCCCCGGCGTGCCGCCAGCGATAAGAGGTCGACCAGCAGCTCAACCCCGGGGATTCGTTCCGGAAGGGGGCTTCCCAACCGACGGGCGGCCCAGGACACCCCGGCGCCATCCGGTACCACAAGTTCGGCGGCGCCCAACACCTCTTGGAGTTCGGGATTCCGCCGAGCCTGCATCACCATCTCAGGGTTCAAAGTCGCGATCTGGATCGGCAGGGCGGCGGCCCCAGCCGCCAGCGCCCGCTCGCAGCGTAGGAGCGCCTCCTGGCGGGTGCAGAGGTCTACTGCCGCTCCCAGGATCGCCAGGCGGGGGCGGTCCGCCATATCGGTGGCAGCGACTGCGGTCGCTGACCTCGAGGTTGAGGAAGCCATCAAGCGAGTATAGGATTGGGCCAATTGGCCCAACCGGCCGCTGCCGAGCCGTTACGAAGTCGCGTCTCGCCGTGTCAGTCGCGGGCCCTACGCCGCTGGAGTTGCGCGGCCTCGAGCCGGGCTGCCGCCACCGCGACGGCTCCCTCAAGCTCGGCCGTCTCCTGCTCCGAGGAGCCGGACGCGCGGGTGAGAGCCTCCTCAGCCGACCTTAGCTGACCCTCCGCCTCGGCCAGGTCGATGGCGTCTGACCTGTCCCCCCTCTGGGCCATGATCAAGACCCGTTCGGGGAGCACCTCCAGGTAGCCGTCCTCCAGAAAGTAGTACTCCTCGCGCTCCCCCCGGCGGAGCATGACCTCACCCGGCTTCAGCCAGGTGAGCAGGGGAGCGTGGCTGGGCAGAACTCCAAGGTCGCCGTCGGCGCCGCGCAGGACTATGAAGTCACAGGCACCTTCGAACAGCGGCCTCTGGCTGGTCAGGAGCCGGGTGGCGACTCCCATCTCAGGCGGCCGCCTCCGGCTCCGCTCCGCGGTTCAGGGTTCTGCCGTTCTCGATAGCCTCGTCGATGGTTCCTACCATTCGGAACGCCTGCTCCGGAAGGTCGTCAAGGCTCCCGGAGAGGATCTCCTTGAATCCCCTGACGGTCTCGCGCAACGGCACGTACTTGCCGGGTCGCCCGGTGAACTGCTCGGCGACGAAGAAGGGCTGGCCCAGGAACTGCTGCACCCTCCGAGCCCGGTCCACGGTCTGACGGTCCTCGTCAGAGAGCTCCTCCATCCCGAGGATGGCGATGATGTCCTGAAGGTCCTGGTAGCGCTGCAGCACCCTTTGAACTCCCAGTGCCACCTCGTGGTGCTCGGCGCCCACCGTCCTGGGCTCCAGGATCCGGCTGAACGAGTCGAGGGGGTTGACCGCCGGATAGATGCCGAGCTCGGCGATTCTCCGGTCCAGCGAAACGGTCGCCCCAAGGTGGGCGAAGGTCGTCTGAATGGCGGGGTCGGTGAAGTCGTCCGCCGGGACGTAGACCGCCTGGACCGAGGTGATCGAACCCTTGGTGGTCGAGGTGATCCGCTCCTGCAGGTCTCCCATCTCTGTCGCCAGAGTGGGCTGGTAGCCGACCGCCGACGGCATCCGGCCGAGGAGGGCTGATACCTCGCTCCCGGCCATCATGTAGCGGAAGACGTTGTCGATGAAGAGGAGGACGTCCGCCCCCTCCTCGTCACGAAACTCCTCGGCCATGGTGAGTCCGGTCAGCGCGATCCGGGCCCGCGCTCCTGGGGGCTCGTTCATCTGCCCGAACACCAAGGCGGTCTGGTTGATCACCCCCGACTCGTGCATCTCTCCAAAGAGCTGGTTACCCTCCCTGGTGCGCTCACCGACTCCGGCGAATACCGAGAACCCCTGGTGCTCCTTGGCGATGTTGCGGATCAGCTCCATCACGATGACCGTCTTGCCGACTCCAGCACCGCCGAAGAGACCGATCTTGCTGCCCTTGGCAAAGGTGCAGATGAGATCCAACACCTTGATCCCGGTCTCCAGGATCTCGGTTGAAACCGCCTGCTCGGCGACCGAGGGGGCCTCGCGATGGATGGGCATGTGCTTGGTGACCTCCGGCGCGCCACCACCGTCGATCGGCTCTCCGATGACGTTGAACATCCGGCCCAGGACGCCCTTGCCGACCGGCACCTGGATAGGGGCACCGGTGGCCATCACCTCGTCACCTCGCCTCAGCCCGTCGGTGGACTCCATGGCGATGCAGCGAGCCACGTCGTTGCCCAGGTGCTGCTGGACCTCCAGCACCAAACGGGAACCCTCCCGCTTCACCTCCAGCGCGTCCAGAATGTGGGGCAGGTCCGAGGCGTCGAAGGCCACGTCGACCACCGCCCCGATGACCTGCAGCACCGATCCCTTGCCCTGTACCTTCTCGCCGGCTTCACCTTTAGCCATCACCACCTCCTCAGCGCCGAGCCGCCTGCAGGGCCTCGGCGCCACCGATTATCTCCATCAACTCCCGGGTGATTCCGGCCTGGCGCACCTTGTTCGCGGTGAGCGAGAGCTCCCGGATCACGTCGCCGGCGCTGGAGGACGCGTTCTGCATCGCGATCATCTGAGCGCCGTAGAAACTCGCTTGACCCTCCACCACGGCGTGGAACACCTGACTCAGCAGGTAGGTCGGCATAAACCGCTCCAGGACCGCCTGGCCATCCGGTTCGTATATGTAGTCGCCCTCGGTGCGGGGCCCCTCGTCAGCATCGGCCGGCGGGACCGGCACCAGCTGTTGCACCGTGGGCACCTGCGTCAGCAGATTCTTGAATCTAGAGTAGGCCAAGACGATGCCCCGGACATCCCCATCGAGGTACGCCTTGGTCGCCCGGTCCACCGCCGGACGCAGCATTTCCATCTCCACGCGGTCAGGCAGCCCCACCCGGTGATGGACCAGCCTGACCGGCATTCTCTCGGCGAACTCCACCCCCTTGCGGCCGATCGCCACCACCTCGTAGCCCGGTCCGAAGGCGCGCAGCATGTGCGAGTGGGCAGCTCGCATCGTGTTGACATTGAGCGAACCTGCGAGCCCTCGGTCGGAGGTCACCAGGATGAGCAGCCCCCGCCCCTCCTCTCTCGGAGTCAGGAAGGGATGGTGGTACTCCTTGCCTATCTTGGCCACGTCGCGAGCCACCTCATCCATGGCGTGGGCGTAGGGTCGAACTGCCACGACCCGGGCCTGGGCCCGACGCATCTTGGCTGCGGCAACCATCTGCATGGCGCGGGTGATCTGCTCGATGTTGCGTACCGCGCGGATGTGCCTGCGAATGTCGCGAAGGGTCGCCACTCAGCTGCCTCAGCTACCTTCCGCGGCCGTCTCCGGCCCCATGTCGAATCCCTGGTTGAACTCCTCCAGCGCCGCTCGAAGCTGCTTGGTCATCTCGTCGTCCAGAACCTTGCGCTCCTCGATGGCCTGCTCCAGAGGGCCGTGGGTCTGACCCACCCAGCGCCTGAACTGCTGGTCCCACTCCCCGATCCGCTCCACCGGAACCCGATCCAGAAGACCGTTGGTGCCGGCGAAGATGGTCATCACCTGGTGGGACAGTGGAACCGGCTGGTACTGATTCTGCTTCAGCAACTCGGTGAGCCGCCGGCCCCGCTCCAGCTGGTCGCGAGTGGACTTGTCCAGGTCCGAGGAGAACTGGGCGAAGGCCGCCAGCGCCCGATACTGGGCCAGATCCAACCGCATGCCACCGGCCACCGACCGCATCGCCTTGGTCATGGCGTCACCACCGACCCGGCTGACGGAGAGGCCGACGGAGATGGCGGGCCTGGTGCCGGCGTAGAAGAGGTCACCCTCCAAGTAGATCTGTCCATCGGTGATGGAGATGACATTGGTGGGGATGTAGGCGGAGACGTCGTTGGCCTGGGTCTCGATGATCGGCAGGGCTGTCAATGAGCCCCCACCCTTTTCCTGGTTCAACCTGGCCGCGCGCTCCAACAACCGGGAATGCAGGTAGAAGACGTCCCCGGGATATGCCTCCCGTCCGGGGGGTCGGCGCAGCGCCAAGGAGATCTCCCGATAGGCCCAGGCGTGCTTGCTGAGATCGTCGTAGACGACCAGGGCGTCCTCACCCTGCTCCATGAACCACTCGCCCATGGTGCAGGCCGAGTACGGTGCCAGATACTGGAGCGCGGCCGGCTCGGCCGCAGTGGCGCTGACGATGATGGTGTGCTCCAGCGCCCCGTACTCCTCAAGCAGCGCCGCCACTCGGGCAACCGAGGTCGCGGTCTGGCCAATCGCCACGTAGATGCAGGTTAGGTTCTTGCCCTTCTGATTGATGATCGTGTCGATGGCGATCGCCGTCTTTCCGATCTGACGATCCCCAATGAGAAGCTCGCGCTGCCCGCGGCCGATGGGGACCAGGGCGTCGATCGCCTTGATTCCCGTTGCCACCGGGGTGTCAACCGGCTGGCGGTCGACCACCCCCGGCGCCGGACGCTCGACCGGCCAGCGATCCTTGGTGGCGACCTCCCCCTTGCCATCGATCGGCTCGCCCAGGGCGTTCACCACCCGCCCGACCAGTTCCCGACCGACCGGGACTTCGACGATCCTGCCGGTCGTGCGCACCTCGTCACCCTCGCTGAGGTCCTCGAAGTGGCCCATCACGATGGCCCTCACCAAATCCTCCTCGAGGTTGAGCGCCATTCCAAAGATTCCCTTGGGGAACTCCAGGAGCTCACCCGCCATCGCGCCCTCCAGGCCGTACACCTGGGCGATGCCGTCAGCCAGGGCAGTGATGACGCCGGACTGGGCCGTGACCACCGGGGCGTCGAAGTCGGCGATCTTGCTCTTGATGATCTTGCCTATGTCGTCGGCACTGAGGCTCATGGTCTCCTCACGAAGGTTGCGCTTCTGTCAACATCTCGCGGCGCAGCTGCTGGAGCTTGGCTTTCAGACTGGCGTCGAACACCCGATCCCCCACCCGCACCACGGCCCCGCCCAAGAGGGAGGGGTCCACCTCGGCTTCAAAGTCCACCGCCATTCCGAGCCGTTCCGAGAGGTCCTTGGAGAACCGCGCCAAATCCTCTCGGCCGACCTCTACCGCCGTCGAGAGCCTGGCCTTGACCCTACCCTCGGCTCGGTCGACCAGGTCGTTGTATCCGGCCTGGATCGCCGGCAGCATGGCGGTACGTCGGCTCTGAATGAGAAGGCGGAGCAGGTTGCCCGCCTCCTGATCGATCCCGCTGTCGCGAGCCAGCACCGCCTGGGCCAGCTCCTGGCGCTGAGCGGCTGAGAACTCCGGGCTGCGCAGGGCTGCTCCCAGCTCCGAGCCCTCGAGCAGGGCGCGCAGGCGCCGCAGCCGATCGGACCAGTCGGAATAGGAGCCGTGGCCCGAAGCCAGCTCGAAGATGGCCTTTGCGTAGTGGCGGGCGGTGCTTGGAACCCTCGGTGCCTCAGCGACATTAGGCACTGAGGTCCACCTCCTTGAGGGCCTGGTCGATCAGACGCCGCTGCCGAGCGGGGTCCAACTCCTCCTGCAGGACCTTGGCGGTCGCCAGCATCACCAGGTCGGCAGCCTGACGGCGAAGCTCCAGGACCGCCTGCTCACGCTCCCGGGCCAGCTCGGCCCTGGCGCGCTCCAGCATCGCCTGCTGCTCCTGCTCTCCCTTTTGGCGCAGCTCCTCCCGAAGCTGCTCCCCCAGCTGCTGAGCCCGGTCCAACACCTCTTGGGCCTTGGCTCTGGCCTCCGCCATCTCCTCGCGCTCGGCCACCCTTGCGTGCTCGGCCTCCTTCCTCGCCGCCTCGGCCTCGCCCAGCGCCTGGGCGATCTGGGCCTGGCGAGCCCGCAGCGCCTTGTCCAAGGGGGGAAAGACGTAACGCGAAAGCAGCCACAGAAGGGCCAGGAAAACGACGATCTCGACGATGAAAGTCGCGTTAAGGGCCAGGGGGTTGGCGGCCAGGATCACGGAAGTCGCCTACTTCCCGGCCAGGGCGATGAAGACGAACATCAGCGCCAAGTTGATGAAGTACACAGCCTCAGCCAGACCCACGGTGAGGAAGGTCCAGGTGAGCAGTCGTCCCTGGGCCTCCGGCTGGCGGGCGATTCCGGCGATCAACTGGGCGCCGGCCAGGCCGTCCCCGATAGCGGCCCCGACTGCGCCCACACCGGTGCCGATCATGGCTCCGGCGTAAACCTCTGCGTGTGCGGTGGTGAGCAAGTCTTCTCCTCCCAGGTCTTGGTGTGGTCCTTTAGGACCTAGCTGCTGGCGGTCTCGGCGGACTGATGGTCCTCGCTCATTGTCGCCATGCTGAGGTAGATGACCGTCAGCAGGGCGAAGATGAAAGCCTGAATCACGTCGACGAATAGCCCTTCAAAGAGCTTCCAGATGCCGTTGAAGGCAAATCCGATGTAGATCGGCAGGATAGCGATGATCTCCAGCATCAGGGCGGCGGCGAACATGTTGCCGAAGAGCCGGAGGGTGAGAGAGATCGGGTATGAGATCTGGGCAATCAGGTTGATCGGGGCCAGGCCGATGTAGGCCCACCAGGGCAACCCCTCGGGATGGAGGTAGTTGATCTTGAGATATCCCCCGAAGCCCTTGCGCCGGATGGATGTGACATGCACCATCACGATCACGATGATCGCCAAGGCGGCGGTGTCATTCACATCCGAGGTCGGTGAGGTGAGCCTGGCCCCGGTGGGAATCAACTCCAGCCAGTTGCTGACCAGGATGTAGAAGAAGAGGACCACAACCAGCGGCACGACCCAGCGCGCGAAGGGGCCGACCATGCGGGTGATGTAGTCGTCCACAGTGGTCCATACAAATTCGATCATCGCCTGGAGCCGTCCGGGGACCCCGCTGGTGATCCGACTCCTTAGGTAGAGCCCGACGCCGAGCACGATCATGAAGGCGACGCCGCTGCTGATGAGGGTGTCCAAGTAGATCGTCTGACCAAAAATGTGGCCCACCCAGTGGCTGCCCACGGCTATCGAGGTCATGACCATCGGCCTCATCGGGAGCTCATCCTCATACCCAGCCGAAGCACCGCGCCCACCTGTGCCAGGTGGGTCACCAAAAGTCCCAGAAGCGCCCAGATCCCAATCGGGCCGAGAGCCACCACCAAAGCTGCGAGCGCGACCGTGATGACCGCCAGCCTGGGCAGACTCGATCCCAAAAAGGCGATCGGCGAACGCTTCAGAGCGAACACCGCCAGCTGCAGGTTGCCGATACCCACCAGCCCACCTGCGAGCGCCAGCCCGGCGCCCTCCAACCCAGCGATGAGAAGTCCGGCGACCACGACGACCACCACCGCGGCGGCGGCGGCGAGCCAGGCCGACCTCACCGCCCCGACCATCTCGTCAGCGTTCTGCACCATCAATCCCTTCTTCCCCGGTAAACGGAAAGCCCACGATAGACGGCCAGAGAGCCCCCCACCAGCCCCACCATCAGCCCCGTGAGCGTGAGCCACGGAAGTGTGTGCAAGCGCTGATCCAACAGCACCCCGGCCACGACGCCAGTTACGACCGTGATCGAGAAGACTCCTACCAAGGCGAGGGCTCCTCCGGGACCCGACACTCCCTCGGGCCGCTTCGGATCGCCCTCGGAGGACAAATCGGCGAGATCTTAGCATGCCGAAACCCGGCCGCGGGCAAAGGAACGGGTCGCCGGTTCAGCCCTTTCTCGACACCCGCGCGACGCTGCTTACACTGGCCAGGTGGCGATCGGGATTGATGCCAGCCGGGCGTTCTCAAAGGCGCCCACTGGGATCGGAGTCTACGCAACAGAGATCTGCTCCCGTCTGATCTTGGATCCGCCCGCACCGCTTCTGCTGTACGTGAACTCCCGCCGCCCACCCGAGCTGGCACCGAACCTTGAGGGACCGAGCCGGTGGCGGGAGATCCCCATGACCCGCGGCTGGACCGCGGTCAGGCTCCGCGCCGAGCTCTGGCGGCACCCACCGGAGCTCCTCTTCATCCCCGCCTACCGACTTCCAGGCGGGAGACTGCCGAGGTCGGTGGTCACCATCCACGGAGTGGAGCACCTCAAGGCGCCTTCCGCCTACCGGGGTGGTGCAGGGCGGGCCGTCGACAGCTTCGTCAGGGACACCCTGGCTCGTGCCTCCATGGTGATAGCCCCATCTGAGACCACCAGGGCCGACCTAGTGCAGCTGTACGGAGCGGATCCGGCACGGGTGACGCCTATCCCCCACGGGGTGGCTCCCAACTTCCGACCCCGCTCGCCTGAGGAGGTGGCGACGGCGAAGGCGGCAGCTGGTATAGGAGGCGACTACCTGTTGGCGGTGGGGGCTCACCATCCACGCAAGAACATCCCCTTCCTCATCGAGGCATTTGCCATGGCGTTCCCGGGACGCACCGATGCTGTGTCTCTGGTTGTCACCAACGCCTCGGGAGAGGTCGGCAGACAGCTCGCCCGGGTTGGAGCCATGGTTGGGCTCGCCGACCGACTGAAGCTGCTGCCTCACCTGGGAGGGGAGCGGCTGGCGGCCCTGTACTCGGGTGCGATCGCGGCCTGCGTGCCCTCCCTCTATGAGGGCTTCGGCCTCCCGGCGTTGGAGGCGATGGCCTGCGGGGCGGCGGTCGTGGCCAACGACGTTGGGGGTGTTCAGGAGGTGGCCGCCGGCGCTGCGCTCCTTGTCTCAGTCGAGTCCAAGGAGGAATGGGCTACAGCGCTGTCCCAGCTGGCCTCCGACTCAAAGCTCCGAGGGCACCTCGTCCAGCTCGGCCTTACCCGTGCCGGACGCTTCAGTTGGGAAAAGTCGGCAGCCCAGCACCGGAGCCTCCTATGGCGTGAGCTCAGGCTGGCGCGGGCCGGTCAACGCAGGTAGAGCAGAGTCCTGCCACCGGCTGCCTCAATCCGCTCCAGCGCCACCTCAGCACCCTTCACCACGCAGTGGTCCGGGTCGGACACCACCCTAACCGGTACGTCGAGCCGCCGGGACAACCACGGTCCAACCGCCGCCAGATCAACTCCTCGACCGGCCAGCGAGAAACCGGTGGCGCGGATTCGCTGTGCGCCCGGCGGGGGTGCCTCCGCGATGAGGTCCCGAGCCAGCGACAGGAGTTGTTCCTGATCTGGCTCGGACAGCCAGGGTGCGTGGTTCCCGTCGCTCTCCGGGATCTCCAGCGCGCGGTCCGCCAGCAGCCCGTGATGGCAGACGATCGCACCCTGAGCGCTTCCGGGGAGCAGAAAAAGCACCGGTAGCGGCTCCCAGGAGGTGACCGGCAGGCCCGCGCCGAAGGCCAGCGCCAGGGGCAGATCGAGCAGGTGGGCCATTCTCGCCCCCGAGGCCAGGGCGACGTCAAGCAGGAGCCGCCTGGCGCTCGTCGAGAGTTGTGCAGGTATGGCCAGCACCAGTTCGTGCCGGACGAAGACCAGCCGCCCCACTACCTTGCTGATCAGCTGCCGCACCATCAGCTCCGCCGCCGGGCGGTCCCGAAGATCGAAGATCCCGAAGGGGGCGACCAGCTCGACCTCGCCGCCGGCCTCAGCCGCCAGCCGCCTTGCCTGCACCCCAATCGCCTGCGGCTTGGAGGGGTCACCCTGGCGAGCCACGACCGCAGGCTCCTGCAGGACCAGGCCCTCACCCCGGACCCACACCTCGAGGCGGTCCGGGGAGAGGTCGATCCCGAAGCGTCGCCCGGCCACGGTCAGGAATTCGGCGCGGCGGGGATGGCCCGACGAGATATCCGAGCTCCGACTTTGGCCAGCTTCCCGGCCAAATTCTGGTAGCCGCGATCCAGGTGTCGGACGTTGCGGCAGGTGGTGATGCCCTGGGCGCACAGCCCAGCTATCACCAGGGCCGCTCCCGATCTAATGTCGGTGATCTCCAGCTCAGCTCCGACCAAGGGGTGGCCGCCATGGACCACGGCGATCCTTCCCTCCACCTCGATCTTTGCCCCCAGACGGCGCAGTTGCTCCACGGGGCGGAAGCGGTTTTCGTATAGCGCCTCCCAGACCGTGGATTGGCCGTCGGCCTGGGTCATGAGAGCGACGTACTGCGATTGCAGGTCGGTGGCGAACCCGGGGTGGGGCCAGGTGGTCATGTCAACCGCTCGTAGCTCAGCCCGCCTACCAACCCTCACCCAGCTGGCCCCCTCCTCCACCTGGCAGCCGGCGGCCCTCAGCTTGTGGAGAAGCTGGGTCAGGTCATCGCAGATGACGTCCTGGACCAGCAGCTCTCCCCCGGTCGCGGCGGCCGCCACCGCATAGGTGCCGGCCTCGATGTAATCCGGCCTCACCCTGTGCTCTGCCTGGTGCAGGTGCCGCACCCCTTCCACCACCACCCGATCGGTACCCGCGCCCGCTATGCGCGCGCCCATGGAGTTGAGGCAGATTGCCAGGTCGACGACATGGGGCTCACGCGCGGCGTTGGAAATAATCGTGATCCCCTCCGCGCGGACGGCCGCCATCATGAGGTTCTCGGTGCCGGTGACTGTCGGCATGTCCAAGAGGATGTGGGCCCCGCGGAGCCGAGAACAGGTTGCCCTGATCCCCTCCGGAGTTGCCTCCACCTTAGCTCCCATCAGCTCCAGTCCTGCCACATGCTGCTCAATGCGGCGGGCTCCGATATCGTCGCCGCCCGGGCGCGGGAGGGTTGCCTCTCCGACGGCGGCAAGCAAGGGACCCAGCAGCACCAGGGAGGCTCGCATCCGTCCGGCGGCAGCGAAGTCCGGACTCCCCCCTTTCAACCCCGTCGGGTCGATCACGAGCTGGTCTGAGCTGCGCTGCTGGCGCACTCCAAGGCTCTCCAGGATGGCGCTCATGGTTCCCACATCCTCGATCTCAGGCAGGTTGGTCAGCAGCAGCGGCCCGTCGCTGAGGAGCGCCGCCGCCATCTCTGGAAGGGCGGCATTCTTGCTGCCGCTCACGGCCACCTCGCCGAGCAGGCGGTTACCTCCCTCGATCTCGAGGAGATCGTCCAGATTCCCCTGAGTCAGGCCCGCCTGGTCCATCACCGAGGTGGTCCGGGAGGAGCCGACTCCGGTTGAGTCTGGAAGCTGAAGCCCTTGCGGTGCCAGATCCGCCATCCCAGAAGTATCAGGGCGATGACCAGCAGGACGAGCGCGACCGCCAGAATCTTGTGGTGGCCGAAGATCGCCAGCCCCACACAGCCGAGGATTCCCGTCACCAGGTAGAAGCTGACCGCGGTCTCCCGCTGAGTGAGCCCCAGCCGCAAAAGTCGGTGGTGCAGGTGGCGGGCATCCGCCCTGGCCACACCCACCCCCTCACGCCTGCGGCGCCAGATCGCGAATGCGGTATCTCCGATGGGCAGTGCCAGCGCCACCACCGGTACGAACAGGGAGAGCGCCACGGTCACCTTGGCGACCCCCAGGATGGTTATGACTCCGACGAGCATGCCCAGCACGTGGCTGCCTGAATCGCCCATGAAGATCCGGGCGGGGTAGAAGTTGAACACCAGAAAGCCGAGGCAGCAGCCGATGAGCGCCGCCGACAACAGGATCACCGACCCCTGCCCGGGGTCGACCCCAAGGCGGTTCACCGCGGCCAGGAAGAGGACCGCCCCGACGATCGCGACCACCCCGGCTGCCAGGCCGTCGACTCCGTCCAGCAGGTTGATCGAGTTCTGCATTCCGACCAGCCATATGACGGTGACGGGGATGGCGGCCCACGTCAGGCGGAGGTCGAGGTGCGGCAGGGTGATCGACCCGATTGTGATCCCGAAACCCCACGCCACCAGCAGGGAACAGAGGATCTGCACCACCAGCTTGGTCCAGAACGGCAGACCCAGGATGTCGTCCACCGCCAGGAGACCTCCGACTACCAGCGCCACCACCTCGATCTGTCCCCAATACGGCACGGATCGGCCGAAGATCGCCACCGCGACCACAAATCCCGCCATCAGAGCCAGCCCTCCGAGGCGACCTGTCGTCTTCTGGTGGATGTTGCGCCCGCCGGGCTGGGCCACAGCTCCCACACGGAAGCTGAGCCACTTCAAGAACGGCACCGCGGCGACAGTCACCGCCAGTGACAAAAGGAGGATTGGCGCCGCGATCAGGAAGTGGTGGGCAGCGGTGGGCAAGACGGTCTCCCTGAGCTCAGCCGTAAGGCAGCGGGTACGCCTCGCAGAGGGCACGTGCCCGTTTCTTCACCTCACCCGTCACCGCCTCATCGCCCAGGTGGTGAATCAGGCGAGCGACCAGGGTGGCGATCTCGTCCATCTCTGCGATTCCCATGCCCCTTGTGGTCACCGCCGGAGTACCCAGCCTGATCCCGCTGGGATTGAACTTGCTCGCCTGATCGAACGGGATGGAGTTGCGGTTCACCGTGATCCGAGCGCTGTCACAGACCTCCTGCACCGCCTTTCCGGTGAGCTGAAGAGGCCGAAGGTCGATAAGCATCAGGTGGTTGTCGGTGCCCCCACTGACCAGCCGCAGACCCTCAGCGATGAGGCCATCGGCCAGTCTCTTGGCATTGGCGACCACCCTTTGGGCATAGTCCTTCATCTCCGGCTCACCCCACGCTTTGAGGGCGACCGCCTTTCCGGCTATGGCGTGCAGCAGGGGACCGCCCTGGGCTCCCGGAAAGACCGCCTTGTCCACCGCCTTGGCATACCGTTCCTTGGACAGCACCATCCCTCCCCAGGGGCCGCGCAGGGTCTTGTGGGTGGTGAGGGTGACCAGGTCGGCATATGGGACCGGGCTGGGATGGGCGCCACCCGCGACAAGGCCCGCAAAGTGTGCCATGTCGACGAGCAGCCTGGCGTCAACCTCCGCAGCGATATCGGCCAGGGCCGCGAAGTCGAAAAGACGCGGATAGGCGCTCGCTCCCGCGATCAGCATCTGCGGCCGAACCTCCCGGGCGCGCGCCCGGACTAGGTCGTAGTCCAGCTGCTCGGTTTCGGGGCTGACCCCGTAAGACTCAGCGTGGTAGAAGATTCCACTGAAGCTGACAGGAGAGCCATGGGTCAGGTGGCCCCCGTGGCTGAGATCCATCCCCAAGATGGTGTCACCAGGCTTGCAGAGGGTCATGAAGGCCGCCAGGTTGGCCGAGCTTCCGCTGTGGGGCTGGACATTGGCGTGGTCGGCCCCGAACAGCCAGGTGGCCCGCTCCTGGCAGAGCGACTCCACCTCATCGACGAACTCGCAGCCACCGTAGTACCGCTTGCCCGGGGTTCCCTCGGCGTATTTGTTGGTGAGCCACGACCCGACCGCGGCCAGCACCGCAGGGCTGGCGATGTTCTCCGAGGGGATCAGCTCGAGTGTGTGCTCCTGGCGCTCAAGCTCCCGCTCCATGATCGCGGCGAGGTCAGGGTCGGCTGCCCGGATGACCTCGAGCCTCTCTGCCGCCATCCCCAACTAGGTCCCTCCGCATACAACCGCCGTGACCGCCCAGTCAAAGGCCCAGGGTAGCCAGATCGAGTGCGCCCGCCCGAATCAGGACCGGCTCCCCGCGAGTCAGGTCGAGTATAGAGGAGGGCTGATGGTCGGCCGAAGCGGGGTCGGGATCGACGACAGCCCCGGCGATGCCGGTCAGATGAAGGATCGCCTCCTCGGCTCCTTCAACGGGCTTTTCGCCGTGGCGGTTGGCGCTGGTGGTGGCCATGGGACCGGCATGGCGCAGGAGCTCGAGCGCCACCTCATGGGACGGTATCCGGACCCCTACCGTAGAGCCACCACCCAAAGTCGACGCCCGGGCGAGGGATGGGAGAATGAGGGTCAACGGGCCTGGCCAGAACCGGGTGGCGAACTCCACGGCCTGCGCCGAAAAGGTGCAATATTCGCTCATCTCGCCGACTGTGGCGGCCATGAGTATGAGCGGTTGCTCCAGGGGCCGCCCCTTTATGCGGGGGATCATCCTCACGGCGTCAGGCGAGGACATCGCTGCTCCAAGTCCATAGACCGTGTCGGTGGGGAATCCTATGACCCCTCCCCCACCAAGGCTGTCCGCGGCCAGCTTCAGCCCGGCCTGGTCAGCCTTCCAAATCTGGCCGGTCGTCATCGAAGGCTGACCTCCAGAATCCGCTCGCGATTGCTAAGGTCCTTGTGACAGGTGAGCTGGCCATCTGGCCAGAGCCTGCGGCACAGCTCCGCCACCTCGTGGATGCGCCTTGGGTCGCACTCCAGGAGCACCAGCGAGGGGCGGTCCATCAGAGTCCCCAGCGCGGGCAGCAGAGAGCGGTAGGCGGCCAGGCCATCTAAGCCACCATCCAGAGCCAACCTGGGCTCGAAGTCGCGAACCGTCCTGTCCAGCGTCAGGCACTCAGAGCTGGTCACGTAGGGGGGGTTGCTGACCACGAGCTGATAGGGACCACGGCCCAAGACCGGCTCGGCCCACGACCCCTCGAAGGCGTTGCAGCGCTGATCCAGCCCCAACAATTCAGCATTGGCCCTGGTCAACCGGACAGCCTCCGGCTCCAGATCTACGAGATCCACTCGACTCTCCGGAACTTCCGCGGCGATCGAGATGCCAATGCATCCACTCCCGCACCCCAGGTCCAGCACCGAAGCCGGATGGTCCATGGGCGCGGCGCGGATGATAGCCAACTGAACCAGCTCCTCGGTCTCGGGACGCGGTATGAGGACACTCTCCGAGACCAGGAAGGCTCTCCCCAGAAACTCTCTGTTGCCGACGATGTAGGCCAGTGGCCGGCCGGAGGCGCGTACCCGGAGAAGCTCCCTCAGCCGAGCGAGCTCACCTTCCTCCAGTGGCCGTTCGAACTCCAGGTACAGCTGGAGCCGCGAGAGCCTAAGGCAGTGTCCCAAGAGCAGCTCGGCCTCCAATCGAGGCGATGGCACCCCCCTCTGCTGGAGATAGCCAGTGGATAGCCGAAGAATCCCCGCCAGGGTCTTGTCATCGCCCGCCGATCTGATCCCCGTCTCAGGTGCCATCGAGATCTCCCCTCCCCCCCCTAACGATCCTGTTACAGGGCCGTTACACATAGGGATGGGTAACTCTTCCGATAAAGCCGTTACGCTGACGCCTGCCAGTCATGAAGAAGGATAAGTGCGCCTCGGCGCCGTCGGCTCCCCGCCCTCGCAAGCGCTCGCGCCCGCGGAGCCGGGGCCAGGCGATCACCGAGTTCGCTCTGGTGCTCCCGATCGCCATATTGGTGCTCGCGGTTGCGGCTACTGGAGGACAGATGCTGGTAGCGGGAATTGACCTCACCCAGGCAGCCCGAGCTGGTGCTGTGGCCGCTCAGGCGGCATATGACGGAGGGACGTACCCCGCCGAGCTGCCTGACGCCATCACGGCGGCGCAGCAGGAGATGGGGGTCACCAGCCTGACATGTACCTCCGGCGGGGGCGTGCCGGCATCTTGTGCCCAGGTCACGAACTCAACCGACCCGAGCTCGGGGCAGTCCTTGGTCAAGGTGAACCTCTGGGAAACCATCGACCCGTTCGTGCCCCTGTTCGCTCATGGACTGACGATCAAAGTGGAGGCGACGGCAGGCGGATGAAGCGTTCAATCGATCGGCTATTTCTACAGCGATCCGGTGCACTGAGGCGGACTTCGCAGGCCGGTCAGGTGATGGTCCTTTTCGCGATCAGTTTGCTGGTGTTGATGTTGATGGTGGGAATCGCTATCGACGGCGGTTTCGGTCTGCTGCAATACCGCCAGGCCCAGAACGCGGCCGACTTCGCCGCTGAAGCCGGGGCAAAGGCGCTCTATCCACAGTGCACCGACCTCGGTACGCCGGTGACAGGACAGGAGATGGTCTACATCATCAACGCCCTCATAGCCAACAACTCCCCGTCCACCAATGTCGCGACTGACCCCTACGGATGGACCGGGTACTATCTCAACGCCCTAAACCAGCCACTGACGCTCTCCGGCCACGACATCCCCGTCTACGACACCAGCACCGGCACTCCTGTCGACCCGCCCACCGGGGCTTGCGGAGTTCATCTGAACGTCACCCCGCAGTGGCCACCATTTATTGAGCAGATCATGGGTGTGACCCACCTCCAGACTGCAGCAGGCGCCGCCGCGCGCAACCCGGCGTCTGCTGGAGGCCCACAGACCAGCATCGTGGCGCTGGCTGAGAACGGCGCGCACGACATCCTGATGGCCGGCGATGGGAAATTCGAGGTTCAGGGCACCATTTACGACAATGCCAATGGGTGTCTCAATTACAACTCCACTCAGCAGATCCCCAACTGCAGCAGTTGGGGAGGTATAAACAACCCTGACATCCTCGATGGAAAGCAGAGCGGAACCATGTACGACTGGGGCACCCTGGAGTACTCGACAATCGTCAACTCACCGTGGGACGGCTGCTTCGGCAGTCCAAGCCCGGATACCAAGACGACGACGGTCAGTTCCACCTGGCCCCCGGCCAATCCGCCGTCCCCTCTGCCTACCGATGTCGCCAACTGCAGCGCCAACAACACCAAGGTGTACACCGACGGCTGGCAGTCGACAGGTAAGGGGCAGATCACATCAACCCCTTCCGGGTTGCCGCCTGCGCCTACGCCCAGCAACGCCGGTTGCGGCCTGATCTCTGACGGCACTTCTCAGACACTGCCGGGCACTGTGACCGAGGACGGCATGACCTTCACCGGCGGCGTCACCAACTACTTCCCCGGCGTATATCACAGCCCCCTGGTGATCACTGGAAACGCGGTCTTCATGAACTGCAGCCAGGCGTACGGGGTAGTCGGGGCGGACCCACCGGCCCCTGGCGTTTTCTACTTCGACCAGGGTCTTGCCATCAGGCCAGCCAGTGGCAAACAGGTGGCAGGACAGGACATCCTCTTGGCAACGCAGGATCCCCTACCCAACGGCACCATTTCCACGACGCCCGGCGCTCCCGGCTACCAGAACGTTGGGGATGGTGAGCCAGCGATCGGCCTGGGGAGCAGCGACTGCACCAGGACCAGCAGCGGGGAGACCTGCACCGGCCCAGCTGGAACCTCGTACGGCTGTCCCAACGGACCGGCCGGCACCAACTGCAACTCGGACGCTAACGCACTCTGCGGCAACTCGGTCTGCTTCAAGCAGAACCCGGTGGCGGCCAATTCCTCGACCTGTTCCCCCGAGCCGAACTCCTGCCTCGGGCAGGGACTCAATGACGCCCTGCAAATAGGGGGGAATGGGACCGTGACCCTGACCGCGCCCCAGGACGGGACCTGGAACGAGTTCCTGACTTGGCAGGAGAACACTGCGCTCGATGGCACATCCGCCTACACCGCCGGGAGCACAGTGGAGGCCAACATCGGCTTCGATCCGCTGGTCGGTGACAGCGCAAACATCAACCTGACCGGGGTCCTCTTCGACAACTCCGATCAGCAGGGACAGAACCCCAAGAACGAACAGTATTGGGGCGGCAATGCCAGCCTGCCCTTCATCCCAGGCGGCCAGCTCGTCGCCGGATTCGGCATCGCCACAGACCCCAACTACCCGTCCGATGGCTCGGCCTACGGGGCGTGGGGCACCGGCCTCACCTGCGGCGCAGGACAGCCTGGAGCCGGTGGGGCAGGCTGCAACATCACGATCAACGGCCTGGCCATGGTGGACATGTTCCAAACCCAGGGCGAGACCCAGCTGGCGATCAACGGAAGCGCCATCTCAATCCCGGGCGTTCAGGGATCCGCGGCGATCCTGACCAACTGATGCGATGAGGAGATCCTCCAAAGGGCAGAGCGTGGTCGAATTCGCGCTGGTGGCGCCGATCTTCTTTGCCGTCCTATTTGGCATCATCGCGTCGGGCTACCTCTTCTTCCAAGCGTCTGCCATCAATGATGCGGCCCAAGGTGGCGCGCGCGAGGCACTCGTGGAGACAAGCCTCGACACCTCCGGCGCCCATGGGCTACTTTGCGAGTCGGGGTCTCCGCGCTCAATAGAAGCGGCCGTCCAGCAGGCCGCGAACATTCTGCCAATCAACCCGAACCCGCTTTGCAACTACGGCGGCGGCAGCACCCTGACCCAGATCGC